>CAYUYV010000001.1:0-3275 GCA_964449455.1 uncultured Alphaproteobacteria bacterium
CGCTACGGAGCCCGCCGATCATGCGGGCGAATTCCTGACCCGCCACACTAGAAGCATCGGGCCGGCAGGCCCGTTCTCAGGCCCCGGCTCACATCAGAGCCAGACTTCCCGATTGTCCTTGCGGCCAATTTCGCGGGTCAGGGTGGCGCCGATCAATGGCGTCATGTTGCAGGCATCCATTGCATGATCCAAATTGGTTGGATCATGCTTTGCGCTCATATCACTATGCGCCGTGTCCCATTGGAACCGAACACCAAGAGACGCGCCATAAAGGCGTGGATCCAGGATAAAGACGGATGTTGCGAGAGTGGTGCCGGCGCCACCAAGATTATGGCCGGTTTTGTTGTCGCCAGTGAGGGCAGCCCCTCCCCAATCGTCAACACCGCCGGGAAAATGGCAGCGACATAGTCCAGCACATGGTCCAGCACATGGGTATTCATTCGTACAAAAACTGTTTAGGGGGCAAGGTCCGGGGCAAAGAAGGCCACAGACGCTCCGCCCGCGCCTGAACCACTGCGCGAGCAATCCTGCCCTGTTGTTCAACCAAGCCTTGCCTTACGCTGAGGGCCGGCCTTACGCTGAGGGAATAGGCGGGCCGAAACTTGGGCTCGCGACTGGACGGCTGCAACGCCTCCGGCGATAGTTCTAACGGCACAAATGTGGAGGAGGAAAGCGCCGTGAATTCATCAAATCTGAGCGCTGAGCAGCAGGAATTCCGGGACTATGCCCGCCGCTGGCTGTCGCAGAACGCGCCGCCACCGCCGCCCGAGCGCTTGCCGATCACGCCGATCGAAGTGATGACGGTTGGGCAGCGGGACTATCTCCAGGCGTGGCAGCGCAAATGTTATGACGCGGGCCTCATTGGCACGGACTATCCGGTCGAATATGGCGGGCGCGGCCATACCGGGTTCCAGAGAATTGCCAATCAGGAGCTCAGCCGTGCGCGCGTGCCCTTCCTCATCAATATTGTAGGCCTAAGCATGGCCGCGCCGACGATTCTGCGGCACGGGACAGAGGGACAAAAGCGCAAGTTCATTCCCGGCTGTCTGTCGGGCGATGAAATCTGGTGCCAGGGTTTCTCCGAGCCCGGCGCCGGATCAGATCTTTCCAATCAGCGCACATCTGCGGTGCGCGAAGGCGATGATTGGATCGTCAATGGACACAAGGTTTGGACCAGCCTTGGCCATTTCGCCAAATGGATGATCCTCATTACCCGGACCAGTGGTGACCATAAATATGACGGACTCACCTATTTTCTCTGCCCGATCGCGGGACACCAAGGCGTCACGGTCCGGCCTTTGGTGAAAATGACCGGCGAGACCGGTTTCAACGAAGTGTTCTTCGAAGATGCTCGGATCCCCGACGCCTACCGGCTCGATGACATCGGGAAAGGCTGGTCGGTCGCGATGACCACGCTCACCGCCGAACGCGGAGCAGCCGAAAGCGCCGGCAGCGGTGGCAGTGGCGGCGGAGGCTCCGACCAGGTCCAGAACCTGATCGACTTGGCACGCACGAGCTATCGCAGCGGCGTTCTTGCCGCGGACGATCCCGTCACGCGCGACGCCATCATTCAGTGTGCAATCATGGGGGAGGGAATGCGCCAGAATGCCCGGCGCGCTCGCGTTCCCGCTCTTTGCGACCATCCGATGCGTCTGCCCTTGCAGCAGAAACTGACCGCCACGGAATATGCCCAAGAGGCGGCGCGGCTGGGGGTCGAGATCGCGGGGGCGCACTCGACGCTTTACAAGCTTGACCCGCGGGCACCAAAGGCTGGCCATTGGCCCCTCGCATATCTGAACTCCTACGGCAACACGATCGCTGCCGGTACGAATGAAATCCAGCGCAACATTCTGGGCGAGCGCGTTCTCGGCCTGCCAAAGTCGAAATAGGAGCATGGGAATGTCCAGTATACAGACTGCGCCGCGGGATTTCGGCTTTGGGGAAGACGAGACCATGTTGCGCGACATCGCGCGCAAGATGCTTGATGACCGTTTGCCCATGGACAAGTTGCGGCGCCTGGTCGCCGAGGCCCCCGAGCCGATCTATGATGCCGGCGAGCGGGCGCCCTGGGATGAAAATCTGTGGGCGGAGATTGTCGAGCTCGGTTGGACCGGCCTGGCGATCGGCGAGGATGAAGGTGGCGCAAATATCTCGCTGGTTGGGATTGCCGGCATGATTGAAGAGGTGGGCCGGCACGCGCTTCCCTCTCCACTCATTCCAACACTCTCGGCAAGTCTTGTGCTTCGGGCTGCGGGCGGCGATGTGGCCAAGCAGCTCATGGAGCGCATTGCCGGCGGTGCCACGGCAAGTCTTGCGATCACGGACGAACGCGGCAGTTGGGAGCCTGAGGATGCGCCGCTGCTGGCGTTCCAGCAGTCCGGCGACCTGGTCCTTCAGGGAACCGCCAGATTTGTCCAGGACGCTTTCAAAGCCGACTTCCTCATCGTGAGTGCTCGGCTTGGCGGAGAACACGTCTTGTGCGCTGTGGAGGCGGATGCGGAAGGGGTGACCCTTGAAGCCGATCACATCCACGACCTCACGCGTGACCAGGCAAGCGTTCATTTCGATGGTGTGCGCGTCGGCGCCGGTTCGATTGTCTCCCGTGACGCAACGCCCGCCTTGCAGTCCGCCTGGCCCAGCCTTCTGGCCCTCGTCGCAGCCGATCTGTGCGGGGCCAGCGAGTGGCTTCTTCAGTCAACGGCCGAATATGCAAGAGAGCGTGTCCAGTTCGATCGGCCAATCGGCTTCTTTCAGGCCGTCAAGCACCCGCTGGTGAACGCCATGGTGGAGATCGACCGTGCCCGTTCCATCCTTTATCATGCGTGTGCGGAGATTGATGCCGGCTCCAGCGGCGCGCAAGTCGCGGCGCATATGGCCAAAAGCGCTGCCTCCGATGCCGCCGCCTTCATTTCCGACCGGTCCGTTCAGCTGCATGGTGGAATTGGATTTACCTGGGAATATGGCCTCCACATCTACTTCAAGCGGAACCTCCATAATCAGGCCCTATATGGCGACGGCGTCTATCACCGCAAGAAGCTGGCAGACCTTCTGATCGGACCGGTCAAGAACTGAACCGTTCGCTCGTCCTGGGATCGGCAATGTGCTCATCGCCTGCTCGCATGGGCACTGCCGAAATCGAAAGGCCCAAAGGCCCTGTTGCCCCAAAGGCCCTGCTGCCCTAAACGCCGTGGGTGCCCCAAAGGCCGTGTTGCCTTTGGGCCGCCTCTAGACCGCAAAACGTCGCCTCACTGACCACATCCGCCTGACCACATCCG
>CAYUYV010000001.1:3375-8261 GCA_964449455.1 uncultured Alphaproteobacteria bacterium
CTGACCACATCCGCCTGACCACATCCGGCCTGACCACATCCGCCTGACCGTGGCGTTGAGGCAAGGGAGCGGATGAACGCTGCGGGCGAGACTGACCATCACTGTGGTCCGGATAACAGCGGCGTTTACCGCCAGCACTGGGGGGCAAAGCTCCATTCGTGGTCGTGATCCAGCATCCAGGCATAGGTATCAATGCCGTGCCAGCACCAGATCTGGTCGCCCTTGCTTTCCGTGTCGTTGTTCAGGGTGCCTTCATAATCGAACGACGAATACCGCGCGGGCTCGCCCACATGGACATAGGTGATCCGGTTGCCGCTTGGCGGCACCATGGGCACAAGATCCGGCATATTGCAGATCCGGACCGCCGATCCGATTGCTCCGGCCACATCCCGGAATGCGTCATTGCCGACCCTTGGTGAGGCGACGGTGATCAGGCTGGTCTGGGCGTCTTCATCGAACCGGGCGATGTCCGTTGTTGCCAGCGTGGCGAGCGCGCCGCCCAGGCTGTGGCCGGTGACGAGGAGGGGGCTGTCGGAGAACGCGCCGGCTTTCACCGCGTCCACAAAGTCACCCTCAAAGGGGCCGCGATCGAGCTTGAAGCTCTCGTAGATCTCCTGGAACCCTTTGTGCACCCTGGCGCCGTTGTCCGCTTCGGGCAGTCTGCGCTGGGTGGCCTGAACGTTACGGATCCACTCGCGCGGCGTCATGGTCCCGCGGATCACGATCAGATCTTCGTTCGTTGCCGGATCATTTGCCCAGAAGCCATAGAATGTCCGGTTTCGCCGGGCGCGCAGGCCGCGCTCCGTGGCGCGTCCGGGATTGCCCATGATCAGCGCCTTTAGGGTCAAGCGATCCGAGGGAAAGGCGCTTTCCGGATCGCCGTCTTCGTCAAAGGCGTCATACATGGCGTAGACATCGAGCAGATATTGAACGGTTCCGAAAAGGTCTGCGTTCTCCTCCCCACCAGCCGATGGGCGAACCGTGCGCAGGCTGTCAGTGTCTTTATCATTGCCATCGCGCATGGGAAGGCCGATTTCATCGGGGCAGGTCATCCAGGTCGGGACCGCGGCGTCTTGCGTTTGCGCGCCAGAGCCCGCGTCGGCGGTCGTGTCTGTCGTTTTGTTCTGTGTGACGCATGCGCTGAGGGCAAGCAGGCCCGCCATCAGCAGACCTGCGCGAATATCAACTGAACGCCTCATTGTTGTGAGCTCCCAATTCTGCTTTGGAAAACCGATGATAAAATGTGCCCCAGTTGACCTTAGGGTCGGCATTCCCCGCTTTGGCCGTGCCGCCACGCCCTCCATGTTGAACACCATTCGCACGCAGCATTTATGATGACAAATCAGGCAGGGGCATGGGGTCGTCCGCGGACGGTCTGGGATGGTCCCGGTCGCCCGGTCTGACCAACAACGAACAGCACGGCCCCGAAAGCCATTTCGGTCAAACCGTGCTGGTGATGTGAGCGTGCCTGAGGGTCACTCCACGGTGGCTGGCCAAGGCCCCATGGCGTGGCTGGACCTTATGTCTCAAGCGCATGGATTGGCGCACTCCCGCTTGAGACCCGAAGCCTGCTACTGCCGCTGGTAATCGAAATTTTCAACGGTCATCCGGATTTTTTTTGTGGGTACCTGGATGATGGAGCGCGCCTGATAGCTGAGGCCCGAGGCCAAGCGATCGTGATTGATATCCATCAGGACGATATCTTCATCAAGCCGGGTGCGGACCTTTGTCGTCTGGACTTCCTTGGTGTCGGCGTTGATCACCATCACCAGTTCGTCCCCACGCTGCACAACATTGGTGCCCACGATCCGGATCGTTCCCGGCCGATCGCCGCGGCCAAAGGTGGCTTTCTCCAAATAGTCCATGACCTTGCCGGTTGTGGGGAGGGAATATTGCTGGAGAAGCCGCTGAAGCTCGCCCTGCCACTCTTTTTGTGCTTCTAGCACCCGCTGCTGGATCCGTCCACGGATACCCCGGGCTTTGCGCCGGTCCGGCTTTTGTTCGCTCATCGTGGTCGTTTGCATGCGACCGTCGATGTCGAAGCGCACCAGTTCGAGCTTGGTGAGCTGAACTTCGCCGTCATTGACGACCTCGGTGCGCCTTTTCCAGGTGTAGTCCTGCATTTTCTTGCGGTTCTCGGCGCGGTTCTTTGAGACCTGCACCGCAAGCTTGGACATATCGGGCAGCCCCTGGGCCAGGACACCACCCGTCGTCAGACTCAGGCACGCAAGCGCGAAAATTGTTTGCCGTATCATCTTCCACAACCCCTCCAGCGCGTCGATGTTTCACGGTCGAATTTTCCGTGACATCCCAAGTTTCGGACGCTGCCATTTCGTGATATTTAATGCAATCGCATTAAGCTAGCTCTTGTGGCAAAAAACGAGAGTCTGTAGGACCACAAGGCCGTATTCGCAGGGTATGAGGGGCAGAATGAAAAACGTCATCGTCCATTGGCTGGCAGCAATCATCTTGTGGGTGCTCGGAGCGTCAATCGCATCTGCTGAACCCTTGGCCTGGCCTCGTGAGGTAAAAGGCGCGCAAGGCGCGAGCATCACACTTTACCAGCCTCAAGTTGATCGCTGGGACAGCTTTATCACCCTGGAGTTTCGGGTCGCAGCCGAGTTGAGATTGCCCGGCAAGGATCAGCCGATCCCTGCCGCCCTGAGCATGTCTGCGTCGACCACGACGAACCTGGCGGAACGGACTGTGTTGGCTTACGATCTGAAGGTCGTTGATGTCGACGTCAGCAGTGCTGATGAAACGATTGCGCGGCGTCTGCGCACGGTGATCACGGACTATGTTTCTGGGATGTCCCAGACCCTGTCGCTGGATACGGTTCTCGCCCATTTCGAAGATGAGGTGGAACGGGAGCGTCCGAAGACGACTTATGGTCCGTTGCCAAATCTCGAACGTCCCAGCGAGTTTGCCGGATCGCCGCCCAAAATCATGGTGAGTTACACCCCGGCCATTCTGGTCTTGTTCGACGGTGATCCCCTCTTTGTCGAGATCGAGGAGACGGGTCTGAAATTCGCGGTCAACACGAATTGGGACCTGTTCCATCATGTCGGGTCGTCCACCTATTATCTTCTGTACGAAGAATCTTGGCTGAAAGCATCTTCAGTGACCGGTCCTTGGGCACCGGCAGGCAAGCTCCCGAGAAAAATCTCGAAGAAAATCCCGAAAAATGAAAGCTTTGAGACCGTGCACGCGCATGTGCCGGGCAAGAAGATATCCAAGGATGAGGCCCCGAAAGCCTTTGTCAGCTTTGAGCCAGCTGAACTGATTTATATTCGCGGCAGACCTATTGAGGAAAAAATTCCAGGCACAGATCTTCTGTGGATCAAGAATACGGACAGTGATCTCTTCCGTAGCGCGGCAAGCCGGGACTACTACTATCTCGTTTCGGGTCGCTGGTTTCGGGCATCAAGCCTGCAAGGTCCGTGGGCGCCCATCGGTCAGGATCTTCCGAAAGGCTTTGCCGCCATCCCCAAAACCCATCCTGCTGCCAGTGTCCGCGTTTCCGTGAAAGGAACGGCGGAGGCGGATGAGGCTGTGATGCTCGCGAGCATCCCGCAAAAGGCTGAAGTCCGGCGAAAGGACACGACCGTCGTCGTCACATATGACGGCGAGCCGAAATTCATCAAGATTGAGGGCACGAAGGTCTATTATGCGGTGAACACCGCATTCGATGTCTTCCGTGTTGGGTCCCGGTATTATGTCTGCTTCAACGGCGTTTGGTTCACGGCCAGTTCGCCAAAGGGCGTCTGGGTTGTCAGCGACAGTGTCCCCGGCGCTATCTATAAAATACCGCCTTCGAGTCCGAAATATCATGTGACCTATGTCTATGTGTATGAGTCCACGCCAGATGTTGTGGTGGTCGGCTATACACGTGGCTACACCGGCGTCTACATATCGAGCGGCGTGGTGGTCTATGGAACGGGCTTTTACTACCCGCCTTACATTTACTATCCGCCCTACGGCTACCCGATCTACCGGGCCTATCCCTACAGTTATGGTGTCGCCGCCTACTACAATCCTTATACGGGCGGTTATGGACGCGGTGCCGCCATTTATGGGCCCTATGGTGGGGCCGGTTGGGGTGCTGCCTACAATCCATCAACCGGCACCTATGCGCGGGGTGCTTCTGCGTGGGGCCCTTACCAGTCCGGCTATGCGGGGCAAGCCTATAATCCGCGCACGGATACCTATGGCGCGACCTACCAGCGCTCAACCCCCTATGCCAGCTGGGGAGAGAGCGTGGTGACCCGAGGCGATGAGTGGGTTCGCACTGGCAACTACTCGGATTCCCGAGGCTCGGTCGCCGGCGTTGAAACATCCCAGGGCGCCAGGGCCGGGGCGGTGCAGACGGAACAAGGCACCGCTTATGCCGGACGGGATGCTGACAACAATCTTTATGCTGGACGGGACGGAACCGTTTACAGACGCAGCGATGACGGATGGTCGAGCTATAGCGACGGCGAATGGCAGTCCGTTGACCGCCCTGAAAGCACCGGCGAGAGAACACAGACCCTGCAGGAGCGGGACACGTCCGGGCGATCCTCAAGAACGGTTGAAAGCCTGGAGCGGGACCGCCAAGCGCGGGACAGCGCCTCAAGACGGTCGCGGGACTTTGAATCCTGGCGAAGCAGCGGCTCCCGATCGCGTGGCTCCCGATCGCGTGGCTCCCGATCGCGCGGCGGGCGTCGCAGAAATTGATTGCCATAGAGGCCACCACTCAGTCGAAGGGGTGGCTTCATTTCAAGGAACTGTCGCAAGGCTGGGGCATTGCTGCTCCAGCCAACCCAAGATGCTCCCAGCGCGCGATGACCAATGTGAGATGAGCGACGTGCCTGTGCGTCCTATGTAACTTTGCGTCCGATGTAACT
>CAYUYV010000001.1:8361-48537 GCA_964449455.1 uncultured Alphaproteobacteria bacterium
TGTGCCAGCATTTGTGCCAGCATTTGTGAAAGTGTAGTCCGTATGGTCGTGAGCGTCATCTTTGATGCGGCCCTGTTCACTTACTGGCGGCACAAGACTAAATGCTGTATCCTGCCGCCTTTATTGAATGGGGAGGCAAGCGCGATGAAAACCAGACTGACAGAGTTGCTCGGCATTGATGCGCCAATCGTCTGTGGTGGGATGATGCGGGTTGGCACAGCCGAGTTGGCGGCGGCCGTCTCCAATGCCGGCGCGCTTGGGGTTATGACGGCGCTCACGCCGAAAACGCCAGAAGGGCTGGAAGAAGCCATTGCGCGGTGCCAGGCGCTGACGGACAAACCCTTTGCGGTCAATGTCACCATCGGCGTTGTGGCGACACCGATCAATTATGACGATTTTGTCGATGTCATCATCAGAAGCGGCGTCAAGATTGTGGAAACGGCTGGCCGTAGCCCCGCGCAGTTCATGGACCGGTTCAAGGAAGCTGGCATCAAAGTCATCCATAAATGTGTGACGGTGCGCCACGCGCTCGCGGCGGAGCGTCTGGGTGTCGATGTGATCAGCATTGACGGCTTTGAGTGCGCTGGCCATCCCGGCGAGCATGACGTGGGCGGACTGGTTCTGTTCCCTGCAGCAGCCCATGCCCTAACCATCCCGGTCATTGCATCGGGCGGCATTGGTGATGCCCAGGGCCTTGTCGCCGCCTTGGCCCTTGGTTGTGACGGCATCAATATGGGCACCCGTTTCATGGCGACCAAAGAGGCGCCGATCCACGATGGCATCAAGCAAAAGATCGTGGAGATGGACGAGAACCAGACGCAGATCATCTTCCGGAGTTTCCGGAATACAGCCCGTGTCTATCGCAATTCCGTGTCCGAAAAAGTCGCTGAGATTGAAGCAGCCGGCGGTGATTTTTCCCAGGTCCATCAGCTTGTGTCCGGGGCCAATCAAGAAAAGGCCTGGACCACTGGCGATATCGAAGCCGGCATGGTGACGGCCGGCATGTCAGGTGCTCTGGTCCATGACGTTCCAAGCTGCCAGGAGCTTGTACAGACGATTGTTGGGGAAGCTGAGCAAATCATCGCCAGCCGTCTTGCCGGCTATATCGGCTAGGACCTGCACTTGCGACTAAAAATGCGATGAGTTTCAATCGCGCGAGGGCTATGTCTGAGATGGTGAATGCAAGGTTACCGTCCGGATACGCCCTCTTTGGGTATGTGACCAATCAGCGGTTTGTCGCGAAACGAATACATGCCCCAATACAATCCGTATGAGCGCCTATCCACTCATACGGATTGTATCGAGGCAGGTTCAGGACGACCAATCCCAATGCATGAGGAGAAAGACTAAATGTTCAGTACACGTCTAAACGCTTTGCTTTTCGCCGGTGCCACATCGATAGCTCTAGCAGGTTGCGCCAGCGTTGCAGTAGAAGGTGCACATCTCACGAAATCTGAAGTCGTCATCTCAAAGAATATTGAAGAGGCCGAAGCCGGTGTCGCTGAAGCCCAATACAAGGTGGGCAATGCGTATTGCTGCTCTGTCAACGAAGGCAAGGGCCTGTACAACACGAAGACATCTGTTGAGTGGTTGTGCCGCTCTGCAAAGCAAAACTATGCTCCGGCAATGCTGAAGCTTGGGAAGATCTATTCCGGAGACGTCATTGATGGCGTGCGCGTATCGCGGCGGGTCGCGCAGGGCATTGCTGGTACGAGCACGAATCTTCCGGTTGCGTGGGCATGGCTTCAAATGGCCGCTGACCAGGAAGAAGACGGTGCGGCAGCGCGGGCATCGAAGATTTGGGAGAAGCTAGATGAAGCGGAGCGGAGTCTCGCTCAGGAGATCTATGATAAGACGTTGGACGCTCCTTGCGAGTGGACCGCTGTAATCGGCGAATAGGCTTCAAATGACGTGACGGCGCACCCTTCCAAATGGTTGCGTCGTCACAGTGTGTGGAGAGCATTTTCAAAAAAGTCAGGACTTGGAAAATATGATTAGTCCGGATAAAAAATCATTATCAATTAAAATTTGCCGAGTTCCTGGCGACCCCGAAGCCGATTCTGCGCGCGAAGGCGGAGGGCCGGCGGTCTCTGGAACTCAAGGATGCGCTGACGCCCGACATGGTGCGGCCCGAGCCGATTGTCCACCGCTTTGATCCGACGCGTCCTGAGCGTAATGTGATTTCTTTTTCCCTATATGGTAAAAATCCGCGCTATCACCTTGGGGCCATCCGCAATGCCATTGTGGCGCATTACCTTTATCCGGGCTGGACACCGCGCTTCTCCATGGCTGCACACTGCCCTGGCCCATGCATGTGGGCCAGAATGACCTTGCCTGGTTGATGAAAGCCGCCCACGACAAGGCCAATCGAAACGCCTCCTGACCAAGTCGGTCGGTGAAATCGAAACCGTGCCTATACCGGTCCATGTCATCGTGCTGGGTGAACTCTTGGTCCGCTCTCTCCGTATCGCGACGAGGGGCCCTTAAAGCCACAAAACGTCCGGGCATGCGCTTTTCACCCTGGCCGGCCCGTGCCGTGCAGCGGAGACAATGCTTGTGATACTGTCCAATCCTGCCCCGTCGCATTCGTCTGGTTCATCGCATCAGGCTGCAGGTTCAGACAATGCGACGAAAAACAATGGCAAAAACGGAGGAAAAGGGCAGGGGGCTTTTGAGGACGATGGGGCGTTTATCGCCCTCACCGAGGGGGGGCCACCGGTCGCGGATGAGACGGGCGCCCCAGTGCAGGAAATCGACTCACCCCATCCTCCGTCAGCCCCATTTATCATTCCTGCCAAGATCACTCGGTCCATTGAAGTCAGTGCCAGCGGAGATATGGGCACGGCTCAGCCTGTCTCGGTCGAGAACACTCCGCAGAAGGATATCGCCGCAGGGCTGGCTGCTGACACATCGCTGGTGACAGGCCCATCAACAAAGGGCGTTGCCACCAATCCTTTGGCCCAGGCGAGTGTCGGCAAGTATGATGGGCATCTGCGCACGGCACCCCAGGGATTGGTTGAAGAGGTTGCCTTGCAATCTGCAAACACGGTCCCCGGAACATCCGGATCTGTGAAAGTCGGTGAAGCGCAAGTCGATCTCGATGCGCCGAGCCGCCTTGCTGATGACGATATCACGGCCCAACCGTTGCAGCTCCTCGCAAACGGGCCAGCCGATGCAGGCATCCAAATGGGGTCCAAAGGCCAGCAAATAGTGCCCGACCCGTCCCCCATCGCCCGCACGCTGACCATGAGCCTTGGCAAAGACCCCGTTTCCCTGACGCCAACCGCGATGCCTGTTGACGCCGCCCCATCGGTGCAGCCTGAACGACAGGCCATCGGTGCAGCAATCTCCGCATCTCCAAATCGGCCATCCCCAACGACTCTGCCGCGTGCTGAACCCATTGAAACCATCGCGATGACCGATCGTGACGGGATCGGCCCTGTGACTCCGAACCATGACAGTCAGAAACCCGCGCTCCAGACCATGGTGCCCCGCAGTCAATTGGGGCAGGCCACGGCGTTGAAGAGTTCATCGTCTGTTTTCGGCCTTCCATTTCTCTCCCACGGCGATGAACAAAGCGCTCCAGTTCCCCTACTGACCGAAAATACGATCCTGCCTTCCGCGACGTCAGGCAAACTGGTGGCCACCCGGCCGACAGGTGCCGAAGCGGGACATACTCCGCCCGCTCTTCAGCTTACGGAGATGTTAGAGGCACGGACGCTTAACCATGGCACCCGGTTCACCATGGACCTCGTCCCGGCAACGCTGGGCCGTGTGAGCGTGTCCGTTCTGTTCAAGAATGGCCAGATGCGTGTCAGTATTCGGAGCGATCGGCCCGATGCCCTCGCCATGCTTCAATCGGACGTCCGTTTGCTGGAACGCAGCCTTGAGCCCCATGCACCGCGCGGTGGTCAAACGGTCCTGGATTTCGAACTTGATCACCGTGGCCGTGGCGGGGGACATCACACAGGACCATCCCATACGGATGAACGTGCCGGGAGTTTCGCTGGCACGGGAGAAGGGGACGGTACTGACCCTCCGCTCGTCCCTTTCGCGACACCGAAGCGACAGGCCATTGACGATGCTGTCTCAACCATTGATGTGAGGATGTGAGGAGAAGATCGATGACGGATGCTGTTTCAAGTCTCGCTCTGCCGGTGACCGACCCTTCCGCGGAGCGTTCCGGAGCTCAATCCCAGGTGTCGGCCAGCAATCCGCTGATTGATAGCCAGGATTTTTCAACCTTTCTCGGCCTTCTGACGACCCAGCTCCAATATCAAGATCCGATGGATCCCATGAATACGGAACAGTTCGTCACGCAGCTGACTCAATTCAGCCAGTTAGAGCAGAGCGTCCGCGGCAATGACACGCTAGATGCCATTCGCGCTGATCTGTCCGGCCGCAACGCCCAATCCGAGCTCGCCTTGATTGGCCGATCTGTTCTTGCACCCTCAAACCAGATCCTTCTGTCCGAGGATGGCGCGAGTATTCATTTTAAAGATGTTCCCCCGGGGGAGCAAGTGGAAGTGCAAATCGCGGATAGTGAGGGAGCCCCAGTTTCGACATTCCGTGTGACTGCGACCGAAGGCGAGACCATAGCCGAGTGGGCGGGACGAACCGATTCCGGTGATCGCGCTGCTAAAGGTCCCTACACTGTGGAGCTGCTGCGCATTGATAACAATGGTGACCTTCGGGGCCGTGTTCAACCGCTGAGCTTTGCCGCGGTGACGGAAGTGCGCCTTGCCGGTGATCGTGCCGATCTTGTCCTCGACAGCGGTATCCAGATTCCTGCTTCGGCCGTCAAAGCGGTCCGCTAGATGTATTTTGGAGGAGCAGCCGGTCAAACAGGACGGCATTGATCGGCACCTCATCCTGATACACCGCGTCCAGATGTTGTTTGAGGCGCAATCCAAGATCCTTGGGAGAAACGCTTCCCTCCGTAAAAAGGCCCTTTGCGGAGAGCTCGAACAGGCCATCGAGCAGGGCATTGCGCAAAAAGGGGCGCGTCAGAGCCAGGGTCTGGCCGGCGTTGCTGTTCGGTGGCAGAGCCAGATTGATTTCCGCAAGGAGCAGGGCATCAAGCTTGCCGTTATCATCCTCCACAGGCACAACAAATTGACCGGCGGAGACGATCACACTCTGTGACAGAGCCTTTCCCCCACCGGTCTGCTCGAGAGGTGCCGGAGCGTGATGACGCCCGGCCAAGAACCCGTAAGTCCCTCCTATGAGGACAACCGCAGATCCAAGAATGAGACCGTGCAAAAGCCGCATGACGGATGATCCTCTTTTCAAACCGTAAATATGATCAGTCTACATTTAGAATGGCATGATGATGTCATAGACTTGCTGACCAATCCGCGGCTGTGCCACATTGGTGATCTGTCCGCGTCCGCCATAGGCAATCCGCGCTTCAGCAACTTGATCATATTGGATAGTGTTATTCTGGGCGATGTCCTCCCGTCGAATGACACCTGCAATGCGCAGCTCCCGCAATTCGAAATTCACCCGCACTTCCTGGCGCCCGGCGATCACGAGATTGCCGTTGGGCAGTTGTTGGGTCACGACGGCGGCGACCCGGAGCGAGATGGACTCATTCCTGTCGATCGTGCCGCTCCCGTCACTGCTGCTGGATGAACCAATATCAACGGCCGTGTCCGGATCAAAGCTTTCCGAAAGGACTTTGGAGAGGCCAGATTGGAGCCCGAAGAGGTCGCCCACATCCAGTTCTTCCCGGCCATCACGGGTGCGCGACGTCGAGTTGCGCAAAGTGGCTTCGTCATCGATATCAATCAGCACGGTGAGGAGGTCACCAACCCGTCGAGCGCGTTGATCCTGAAAGAAGCTGGTACGCCCTGCCGTCCAAATGGCGCCGCGGGTTCGGATCGTCTGCACAGGTGCCGGCATGGGCATGGAGACGACCCGGGCTTCGATCTGCTCTGCCGGATCGCCTATGGATGAAATGTCCGGCGGCCGGCCGAGACTGTTCAACTGGCCTGCACAGGCGCCGGCCAGACTGCCTAGGCCCGCCGTCATGCACCACCGAAGCATTTGTTTCGGGAATGACATGATTGGCTGGTTCATGGGCGCGCTCCACCAAAGCTCAATGTTACCGTGTCCGGACCGACCACCATGGCCTGGACAACACGGCCGCTTTCCAGATTGGCCACGCGGACCACTTCACGCCGACCGCCATCTTCCAGGGCCTTGCCTCTGATCTCGATCCGCAAGCTGCCCTTTTTAAAGATCATGCGGACTGGCGTGTTCCGTTCGACAAGCCGGGGTGCCCGCAACATTCTTGGTTCCAGCGGGCGGCCAGGCAGCAGCGCGCGGCGGGCTTCATGTCCAAGGACGTCACCAGGATCGACCACGGCCTGGGGCGGAAGGTCGGACAGGTCATATCGGACAATATCAAGATCCGTGTTGGACAAGATCTCTCCCGCTCCAATTCGTCGAACAGGAACGGGTACATCGACCTGGTGAACAACGCGGCCCATGACCGCGTGCCTTTTCAGGGCTCCCCGTTCATCCCGATACAGTGCATTGACGCGGAACCGGCCCGTCCGACGCTCCAGCTGCAATCGTCCGATCCGGTCCACTGTGCCTGGAGGGCGGGAGTAGAAGGTGACGGCAAGGTGGCCCGACCTTGCGTTATCGCCAGCGTCCTGTTCCCCGATAGCCTGGCGCACCAGGGTTTCCAAGGTATCTTCCGTACCGACATCAGTGAGGCCTGGTTCAGGCAGTACCGTGATCAAAAGTAGGACTATGCCGAAGCAGAGCCCGCTTCGCCGCTGAATCAGCGTTTTTACTGTCCACATCGGATTATCGCAGGTTGGATACGGTCGAGGACATCTGATCGCCGGTCTCGATGACCTTGGCATTCATTTCATAAGCACGCTGAACGGTAATGAGGTCCGTAATCTCTTCGACAATATTGACGTTCGCGGCTTCTACATAACCCTGCCGGACAGAGCCGAACCCAGCCTGACCTGGCGTCCCCGGGATCGGTTCGCCGGAGCCCTGGGTGGCCCGGTACAGATTATCCCCAATCGCTTCAAGACCGGCTTCATTGATAAAGCGGATAGCCTGGATCTCACCGATCAGCCTTTGGTCCGTCTCACCACTGATTACAGCAAAGACCTCACCGGACCGATTGACCACGACATCTGTTGCAGCCTCAGGGATTACAATGCCAGGCTGGACCTGATAGCCATCCACAGTGACGATCAGCCCTTCCGGCGAGCGTTGAAACGTGCCGGCCCTCGAGAATGCGGTCTCACCGCTGGGCAGTTCCACGGAAAAAAATCCTGGACCATCCATGGCAAGGTCAAGGGGATTGCTTGTGGCTGTCAGGGCGCCTTGCGTGTTGATCCGGGCGACGGCCGATGGCTTGACACCCAGACCGATTTCCACACCAACCGGAACAATCGTTCCTGCATCAGAGGAAAACGTTCCTTGGCGTCGCTCTGACTGATACATAAGGTCTGTAAACTCCGCCCGCCCTCTTTTGAAGGCCGTTGTGTTCGCATTGGCGATATTGTTTGCGATAACCTCTATGCTCATCTGTTGAGCCATCATCCCGGTTGCGGCAGTTTTCAAGACCTGCATCGGATATTATCCTCCTGATCATGATGGTTCTCGTTCGTGCGTTCTTCAGCTCGTGGCCCGGCCGAGACGATTGATGCTGTCTTTCTTGAGCTCATGGCCGTCCATAGCCGACCGGCTGGATTGCTCGTAAGCCCTGGCGAGCTCAATCATTCTCGTCATTTCGACAATGGGCCGCACATTCGACCCTTCTAGAGCGCCTTGCACGAGCGAAGTTTCGAAGGCCGGTAGGGCGGTCACGCCGGTCGGTGCCTTGTACAGACTGTTCGCCTCCCGCTCGAGCACGGTCACATTCTCGAATTCATAGAGACCGATCCGACCAATGAGTTGACCATCCGCCGTAAGTGTACCATCTCGCCCAATATCGATTTTCTCTGTTTCCGGCGGTAGGGGGATCGCTGCACCGCCGTCATCCAGAATGGGACTGCCATGGACATTGATTAAAAAACCATCCGTAGAGAGAGAGAGTCGACCATCACGGGAGTAACGCACACCTCCATCTGGTGCCTCCACCTGCAGCCAACCTGGTCCGCGCAGGGCCACATCAAGGGGGCGTCCTGTCTGACTCATGGTGCCCGGCGTCACATCTGTGAAGGTGGCGCGGTCAATCACGAAGGAAACCGGATTGTCCCGATTGGCCTGGCTCAATGCTGTGTCGAACAAGGATCGTTCGGCGCGAAACGCCGTGGTGTTCATATTTGCCAGATTGTGGGCGATCACCTGCAACTCCCGTCTCAAGGCGACCTGCCCGGACAAACTGACATAAAGGGACGTATCCATTCCTATGCCTTTTAAAATGGCGCGTGACAGCGCACCCCTTGAACCTGGTTTTAAGGTAGGGGAGCTAGTTTAAGTCAGCGTTTCTTTTGGGAAGAAACAATATTTGGAGAATAAAGACAAAGATGTGGCTGAATTTATGTCGAATTCTCTCTTTCGCGTCCCTTTTCGTCGTCCGTGCTCCGGTTTTACTGGCTCCGACCACGGCGTGGGCCGATCTGACGCCTGATCATAGCTGTCCGAGGGCTGCGGATCTCTTCGATGCTATGCTGGATGCGGAAGACAACACAATCCCGTCCCTTCACGCCGTGCGGACGGCAACACTGCGGTCTATCTCAAAGCCGGATGGAAACTCCGATGCGCTTCCGGGGGATTGGGATCCGGCGCTCGCTCTGGCCGCGTCTCATGTTGCATACGGACTCTTTCATGAGGCTCACGGATTGCGCAATGAAATTGGTGAGACATGCCGAAACGTGTCCTGGCTCCTAGGAGCATCATTGATTGCCACAGGGAGTAAAGCTGCCCTTGGGCGTCTGGAATCCGATGCCGCGGCTGGTGATCGGGCTGCGGCGCTCTGGCTCATTCTTGGAGCCTCGATCCACCAGAAGGTCGATCTGGATCGGTCCAGATTTGGAGCAGCAACAGCTCATCTTGAGTTTCTTCCCAAGCCCTTACGGCTGGCCGGACGGCTGCATCTCGCATTCGCCGCGCTGGAGGCTGGCCAAACCACACTTGCCGAGCGGCTTGTCGAGCGGGAGATCGCAAGTGATACTGTCATTGTTCCGCTCACGGGTAGTTTTCCACCAATTGCGCTCAAATCCTTGGTGTTTGGAATATTGGCAGAAAAGGATGGGGCAATCGAGACGGCGGCCACACAGTATGAGAGTGCTATCGCAGGGGGGGGACGGCCGGGCATCGAGGCGGCGCTGCGCCTCCTCAATCTCCGATGGCAGGGAGATCCTGCTCTGTTGTCCCAAACCATCCGTGCTCTCGAAGATCTTCGATGGACTTGGCGGGGCGATCCGATCGAACGGCGCATCCTACTCACCCTGATCCGGGCCTATTCTCTTGGCGGCCATCCTTTGATCGCGGCAAGCCTCGCCAGTGGAATGGTGGATCGCTTTGCTCATGGTGATGGGAATACGCAAGGCCATGAGATCATTGAGGATATCATCAGTGCAAAACTGAACCAGCCTGCGCGGTCAACGGTGGAAGCATTGTTGCGCTTTGAAGTCCTGGCGCGCTACGCCAGGCAAGTGCTCATAACTGATGGTGCGTCTGAAAGTATTATGCAGATGCTCCGCATGCTTTCTGAGCAGCATCACCTACCCATTGAGGTGCTCAGGCCTGATACCAGGGGTGAACCAATCCGACTTCCCATGCTCGGTCTGAAGGGGCAAGCCGCCGCACGCCCCGTGGGCGTTGAAGCCACAGCATATCAGGCCCGTACATATGAGGCGGGCCCGGAGCATACTGTCTCACCCCTGCTTGCTGCGCTCACACAGGCAAAGGGGGTGACGCCCGCCGATTATGGTCTGTCGGACGAGGAACAACAAATGATGAGTCTGCTCGACCCATCGGTTTCCTCTATTGATCCTACGGCGGCGGACAGTCCGTTTGCGTATATTGATGAGACCCTTCAGGCAAGTGCAGATCTTCAAACTCTGGTGGATACATATCTACTGACCTTTTTGAGGGACAGTGGCGGACAGGCGGAAGGAGCTAGCCAATGAGACCAGCCTTTGGAATGGTCATCGTCATTTCAAGTATCCTCGGCGGTTATGCGGCTCTTGGAGGAAATCTTGGCGTATTGTGGAACCCCTTTGAGATCGTGATCATCTGCGGGTCCGCCATGGGTGCTTTCGTGATTGCCAACCCGACAAAGCTCTTGAAGGACACAGCCCAGGGCATTGGGCAATTGGGCCGTGGACGCCGCTTCAAGAAGGCCGAGTATCTGGAACTGCTGTCTCTTCTTTTTGCCATTGTAAAGCAGGCCCGCACCCGCGGTCTGATGCAAATGGAAAAGGACATTGAAAAGCCATTCGAGAGCGCCCTTTTTGCGAACTATCCGACCGTACTGGCCCATAAAAAGGGTATTACATTCTTGACGGACTATCTGCGACTGATCTCTTTGGGGACGGAAAAGAGTTTTGAAATCGAAACATTGATGGATGAGGAGATTGATGTCATCACCCGGGATCGGACAAAGGCGCCCAAGGCCCTGAAAGCCCTCGGAGAAAGCCTCCCAGCTCTTGGAATTGTCGCTGCCGTTCTCGGTGTCATCAAGGCCATGTCAGCCCTCAATCAGCCTCCCGATATTCTTGGTGCCCTGATTGCTGGCGCCCTGGTCGGCACATTTTTGGGCGTTCTGCTTTCCTATGGGCTGGTGAGTCCGCTTGCCATGGCAATCCGTTCCGACCGGGAGGATGAGATGATGTATTTTCAATGCATCCGATCGGGATTGGGGGCCTATTTGCGAGGTGACCCACCACAAATCTGCGTGGAGTTTGCCAGAAAGGTCCTGCCCGAGAGCGCCCAGCCCGCATTCGATGAAGTTGAGGCCGCCATCAAGACCACCATGTTGCCCAATCAGACAACCGCATCGGCCGCCTGATGGCGCTGAATGCTTCTGACCTGGAGTGTGGACATGACGAAGCCAGAGAAACCAGTACTGGTCAGGCGCCGAAAGGTTATCCTTGATCCGCAGGATGAGGATGGCGGTGGCAGCTGGAAGATCGCTTATGCTGACTTTACCACCGCCATGATGGCGCTTTTTATCGTCCTGTGGCTGACCTCTATTACCTCAGAAGAACAGCGCGACAAACTCGCGGAGTTCTTCAACCCTATTTCGGTGTCGCGCTCCCATTCCGGCAGCGATGCAGTCCTCAATGGGCGGAGCATCGACTCCGAAGGCGGGCTTGATACCATTCCTCAAGAAACCACGAAAATGCGTGCCCAAGACGCTGAAAATCACCCTCAGGACAAAGGGCAGCACCGGCTACCAGGTGACGCGCCATCCCCATGGGAGGTCGCGGATCAGCTCAATCAGTCCCTGAAAGCCGAAGTGTCCGTACAAGACTTGCTTGACCAGGTTCAGATCACCACGAAAGGGGGGCGCCTTTCGGTCACCATTCTTGATTCTCCGTCCGTGTCCATGTTTCGAGTGGGAAGTGCACAACTTGAACCGGATGCGGAAGCATTGATCCGAACCATCGGAATGACTCTCGCTTCAACACCGGGCCAAATCCGGATCGAAGGGCATACGGATGGGCGAACCTTTCCTGCGAAGGCGCGTTACTCAAACTGGGAACTGTCCGGAGACCGGGCCAATGCGGCGCGCCGGACCCTGGAAGAGGCTGGCATCCCGGCGCATCGGATCGATCAAATTGAGGGGCACGCGGACCGGGCACTTCTGAAGCCCGAAGATCCTCTCCATGCCATGAACCGGCGCGTGGTGATCCAGTTGTTGGGAACAAATCCGACTGCCAAACAGAGTTTGTTGCCACAATGATGGTTCTCGCTTCATTTAGTCAAATGCCGGATTTTCTCCCGCTTTAATCCCTACCGGATAGACTGTTTGTGTTGCCATGCGCATGATCAGGAGGACCATATGGCGATTTCGACGGCGCTCCAGGCCGGTGTCAGCGGGTTGCGCACCCAGGGCATGAAGCTTGCGACAATCTCGGACAATATCGCGAATTCGAACACGATCGGCTATAAGCGCCGCGATGTTCAGTTTGCCAATCTTGTCACAGGGCAAGGTGTGGGGACGACCTACACGGCGGGCGGGACAACGGGACGCGTTCATACGGATGTTTCAGCGGAAGGGTCCCAGATTGCCTCGGATTCCGCCACGGATTTTGCCATAGCGGGACAGGGTTTTTTCGTCGTTGGCAATGATAGTGAACCGGGGCCGAGCGGCAATCGTTTTGCGCTCACCAGGGCTGGATCCTTTAGTCCTGACGAAAACGGCAATTTGCGGAATGCGAGCGGCTATTTCCTGCAAGGGTTTCCCTTGAGCCCTGATGGATCCTATACGAATGGAACACCATTCCTGGATGGTTTCGCATCCGTTGAAACAGTGAACATTGGAAACCTTTCATTCACGGGTGCGCCGACCACGCAGATTAGTTTTACTGGCAATCTGCCGTCACAGCAGACCGGCCTGGCCACACCGCCCGCACCGCTCATTACCAGCATGGAATATTTCGACGAACTGGGTGGCTCAAGCCGCATCACTGCGGAGTGGCAGCCTGGGGCGATTGCCAATGAATGGACTCTGTCTCTTTATAACGGAGCGGATACGTCAGCACCCCTTTTGGTCAGTGATACGGTGGAATTCAATGCGGGCGGGCCAAGTGCTGGGACACCATTGGCCTACGGAGCAGGGCTTGGTGTGACCGCGGATGGCACCATTGCCTTGCCCGTGAGCGCGACCCAAACCATAGACTTCTTTGTGGGAGCCGTTGGCACCTATGGCGGTGTGAGCCAATTCGATGGGGATTACACTCCGACGACAACCCGGAATGGTGCACGATCGGGCCAGCTCAGTGCACTGGAGATGCAAGAGAACGGAACACTGATCGCACTCTTTGACAATGGTGGGCAGCGTCCCGTCTGGCAGATTCCATTGGCGGATGTTGAGAATCCCAATGGCATGGCGGCCGACGACGGAAGCGCTTTCCGCCCGGACTCCGATAGTGGAGCGGTTCGTCTGCACACTGCCGGTGAGGGTCCAACCGGATCAATTATCGCCGGGGCTCTTGAAAATGCCGATGTGGACATCGCGACGGAATTGACGGATTTGATCCAGACCCAGAGGACGTTCTCCTCGAATGCGACCATTGTCCGGACGGCCGATGAAATGCTTGAGGAAGCCATCCGGCTCAAGCGTTGATGTGATTTTCCGTGATGGGAGCGACGAGAGATGGGACTGACGTCTGCCCTCCAATCTGCTGCTTCTGGCTTGACGGCCCAAGGCCAGCGTTCGGCGGCGGTGTCCGAGAATATCGCGAATGCATCCTCTCCGGGATATGTTCGTAAGGACACCATCTCCCGTTCGCTGGTCCTCAACGGCTATGGGCAAGGCGTTGATGTGGAGCATGTAAGGGCCAAAGCGGGGGAGGGGCTGCTTCGGGATCTGCGTCAGGCTCTTTCCGACAAGGAAAGTGCTGGCGCCGAAGCCCAAGCGCTTGCCCGTCTGACAGCTGTTCATGGTAATCCTGATGAGGAACGCTCCATTGCCAGCAAAATACAGGCTTTGGAAGCTATGATCCAGGGAGCGGCCGCGTCTCCATCCAGCCAAACGATGCTCCGCAGTGTTGTCGATGCTGCAAACTCGTTGGTTCAGACCTTTGCGTCCGTGTCTGATCATCTTTCGGCGGAGCGGTCAGATGTCGAGACAAACATCGCTCAGCAGGTCGATATTCTCAATGGCAATCTCGACAAGATCACTGTCTTGAATGAGCGTATTTCCCGGATGGGCCATACAGGGCAGGATCCTTCTCCCCTGATCGATGAACGCGGACGATTGGTCGATGCGGTGGCCGAAGATATTCCCATTCGGACTTATGAGCGTGAGACGGGGGAAATCGTCATCATGACCAAAGGCGGGACAACGCTCCTGGACGGCGTTGCCGCTGACATTTCTTTCACCGCACTGCCGGTCCTGACGCCCGATCTGACCTATCCGTCATCATCTCCGCCCATGAGCGGGCTTTTGATTGATGGGGTCGATATTGCGCCTGTCAGTGGAGCGGCCGGCGCCTTGGACAGTGGCCGCATTGCAGGCTTGTTCGAGATACGCGATGGTGTTGTGCCGCGGTTTCAGGCTCAACTTGATTCCCTTGCCGCCCATCTTGCAGATGCATTCGAGGCAGCCGACCTGTCCGTGCCTGCCAATGGCGTTACGGGCCTGTTCATCGATTCTGCCGTCCCCGGAGCGGATGTCGATCCGACAACGGTCTCGCCTGGCCTGGCAGGGCGTCTCTTGGTCAATCCGCTCGTTGATCCATCCGCAGGGGGAGATGTAACCAAAATGCGGGACGGTATGCATGGGGTCGTCACGGCCACTGGTGATCCGACCCAGTTGATGGCGTTTCTGGATGCGTTTTCAACCCCCATGGCATTCGATACGACCTTGGGATTGGGGACAGATCTTTCCCTTGGGTCCTATGCCGGAGCATTGATCGCGGGGCAGGAAACCATGCGTCTTGATCGGGAAGCGGCGTATGAAACAGCATCGATTGCTTACGGAACATTTGAAAGTGCAGTTTCCAATCGTACGGGTGTGAACCTGGACCTCCAATTAAAAACCCTACAGGACATCGAGACGGCCTATGGGGCGAATGCCCAGGTTCTTCAAGCCATCAATCGCATGTATGACACCCTGCTGACCATCGTTTGACCGCAGGCGCAATTCCTTTGCGATGTCGTCGGTCGCCGAGCAATCCAAGGAGTGAGAATGTCCGTCCCCCTGTCCACATTGTCCATGAACCAGCGGTTGGCGTCGCATATCACCAAGATCCAGACTAACCTTGCGACAAAGGGCGAAGAGATGGGGTCGGGGCGGCACACCGATCTTGCCGCATCGACTGGAGCGCGATTTGCTGACCTGATTGATATGAGGGCGGATTTTAACCGTCTAAACGCGCAGGCACTCGGTCTCGACGTGTTCGAAAGATCGGCCGATGCAAAACAATCAGTCATGGGTGAGTTGTCTTCCACCTTGCAGGATTTTTTGGGGTCCATGTCGCCGGCGGTCAGTGACTTGAATGCCCTGAGCAGGGATCTGCCGACTCTCGCCCGTCAGGCCCTGGATCACATAACGGATCTTTTGAATACGCCAGACAAGGATGGATTTCTTTTTGCCGGAGTGGCTCGATCGAGCCGGCCCATGGTCGGACCGGCGGAAGGGCCGGCTCCAACGCCACGGGATTTTGTATCCGCCAATGCGCTTCCCAATCCTCCGTCTACCCTGGCAGATGTAGCGGCGTTGACGGCGTCTTTTGACACAATGTTTGACGCCGTGTCCTTTGACGGCGTTTTCTATAACGGAGCACCAGGCGGGCCAGGGCAAGCCCGTTTGCAAATTCCAATTGGTGGGCAGACGTCTCTCGACCTCGGTCTGCAAGGGAACGATCCAGCGATCCGTGACATTCTCCAGGGCCTTTATATGCTCGCCGCTGTGGACGTGGGCAAGCTGCCCAATGAAATTGAGCCCCCCCTGACAGCCGATATGGATCGCAACTCGCCCTATTGGGCCTTCATGGCGGCGGCATTTGACAAGATTGCTGGCGGTGCGGAAGCCGTGAACGAAGCCCAAGCGGAGTTGGGCCGGGAACAGGCAACGGCCGAGGATCTGCGAACGGTCATCACTTCAAAGAAGATATTGCTCAGCAGCTCCATCAACGACATCGAGCAGGTGGATCCGTTCGAGACACAGATCCGATTCGCCACCTTGCAGTCACAGCTTGAGCAGAGCTTCCAGGTCACCGCACGCCTCGCCAGCCTGTCGCTGAGCAACTATCTCTAGTCGCATCCATGCGACGGGCTGTTTAAGTGGTGAGCTGATGGGCGTTATGCAACGGCACGGGTCTGCTCGGCGTCACTGCCGAGCCAACCAAGACGGTATCCCCGTCCAATAACGGTCTCAATGAAACGCTCCCCACCCGTTGCATTAGCAAGTTTGCGCCGCAGTTTACAGATATAGACGTCAATCACCTTGTCGAAGGGTTGCGATCCTGTCAGGCCATAGACGGCCTCAAACAGACCTTCCTTGCTGATCACTCGCCCGCGGCGTTCCGCAAGGGCCATAAAAATACTGTGCTCCCGGCGGCTGAGCTTGACCGGGCGTCCATCCACTTCAGGATCCCGTCCGTCGAGAAAAACCGTGAGCGGCCCAATCATGACACTGACTGGTTGCTGCTCGAGGCCCCGACGGCGCACAGCGTGAATTCGCGCTGCAATCTCCTGTGCCTTCACCGGCCTGATCAAACAATCATCCGCACCGGCCTGAAGTAATTGAACGATCCTTTCCGTCTGGCGGACATTCAGCATCGCCAGGAGGGGAATCGATGAATTTCTTGCCCTCAGTGTGCTCACCACGGCAGGCTCATCTTGCGTATCTCCAAGTAAAATGGCGAGATATGGCGGCGTCATGCCGTGTGTCCAGGGCAGGGCGTCCCCATGCTCCACCATATTGATCCTGTCCACATTGATTCGAATGTCCCTTAGGGACGATGTCAGACTATCCGCAATGATATCATCTGCTTCGATAAGCAGAATGCGCATGTGCTCCTCCGAGACCTGGTTATCCTCTTCCAGGGGGAAGTGATAGCGGGGACTGCCGAAAAAGCTCCTCATGAATCACAGATAATCTGTATAGCATTCCAATCAAACCTGACTCACCTTCAAGAAAAGATCATTTTGGCAAAATCAGGGAGGGGCGAATGAACTGGTTTTAAGGCCGCAAGTGTAGCGTGCTTGCCATGATCAAGAAATATCGATGCCACGGCCTGCACTCTGTTTCTGCCCTGATGGCTCTGCATGCAATGGTCCTGTTCATGCTGATCATCAGCACCGATGGAATCGCGGCGCGGGACCTCCGGATCAAGGATATCGTGTCCCTTGAAGGTGTCCGGTCCAACCAGCTTGTTGGCTATGGGCTCGTCGTGGGTCTTCCGGGGACGGGCGATCGTCTGAACAATGCTCCCTTCACCCAGCGCAGTCTTTCGAGCATGCTGGAAAGGCTGGGTATTTCGGTCAATGCCGATGACATCCGTACACGAAATGTCGCGGCTGTTATGGTAACGGCCATGTTGCCGGCTTTCGCCAATGCTGGCTCGCGACTTGATGTTCAGATCGCGGCATTGGGGGATGCATCCAGCCTTCTTGGCGGTACACTGCTCGTGACACCCTTGCTCGGCGCTGACGGCGATGCCTATGCCCTGGCCCAGGGGCCGGTTCTTGTTGCCGGCTTTAATGCGCAAGGCGAAGCCGCCTCCGTCAGCAAGGGCGTGCCCACCAATGCGCGCATTCCCAATGGCGCCGTTGTGGAGAAGGAGGTGGATTTCACCCTCGATGATGTCCATGCGCTCCAATTGTCTTTGCGCAATCCGGATTTCACCACGGCGATCCGAATTGCCGACCGGATCAATGGTGAGATTGGCAGTGGTGTGGCCCATCCAAGCGATGCTGCGACGGTTGACCTGGCGGTCCCCCGCCAGTTTCACGGCAATGTGGTGCGGTTCATCGCGGCAATTGAGACACTGACGGTCATCACGGATCAGATTGCCCGGGTCGTTGTTGACGAGCGATCTGGTACAATCCTCATTGGAGAGAATGTCCGGGTTAGTCGGGTTGCCATAACACAGGGCTCGATCATGATCGAGGTGAACGAGACGCCCGTGGTCTCCCAACCCGCGCCGTTTTCAGAAACCGGTGAGACCACCGTTCTCCAGAGGTCGCGTGTTCGCGTAACGGAGCAACAGGGGGGCGGCTTTCGAATCGTGGAGGAGGGGACAACGCTGCAGGATCTTGTGAATGGGCTCAATGTGCTTGGCGTGCAGCCGCGCGATACGATTGCCATCCTCCAGGCCATCAAATCAGCCGGCGCGCTTCATGCGGACCTCATCGTTGAATAGGGGGAAAGATGAGCAGTATACAGCCCATTGACTTGCAAACACTGGATGGAAACATCAAGAAGCCCGGCATGGTGACGACCCGCGAGGAAGCCTGGGAGGCCGCCCAGATCTTTGAGGGCATGATGCTTGGTCAGCTGATGAAACACATGATGTCTGGCCTGAAGGCGGATGGACCCTTTGGCGGAGGCTTCGCTGAGACAATGTGGCGGGATATGTTGGTCGAAAAGGCCGGCGATCAGGCATCGGTCGCGGGCGGGATCGGAATCGCTCGAGACGTCTATAAGGTGCTTGTGGCCGGTTTGGGTGACCCCGAAAGTGATCAAGTGATGAATAACGAGGCGTGAGCATGGTGTGGTTTGATCGGCTCAAAGATTTTACGGCTCTTTCCGTCGACACGGAGAACGCGGAGAAACAAGACAATGTCAAAGAAAGTGTCTCTTATGAAGAGGGCATCACTGATGATGGAGATCTGTTTCGACTGATTGAAACCTTGACTGTGTCGGTGCAGGCTGATCGGAAGGACCTTGCACAGGGTCGATGTGACGCGGTGCTTCAGCGCACATCCGAAACACAATTCCTCATCCATGAGCTGGAAGGGACGCTCCGCCGTCGAGGTGGCCAAATTCGTCTGTGGCCGGAGGCGAGAAGGCATTCTGTGGAGACGGCATTCAAAACGCTGATCACGGAGGCCCAAAAGACCTGCCATCATATTGAAGCGCTCCACACGGCTTCACGGGCCATCTCAAACCATCTGCTTGAAGCTGCCGAAAGGCAGCTCTCTGACGGCACCTATCGACGCAATGGCGAGAAGCAAACCTCAAAGCAACTCTCTTTGAGCCAATTTTCCGCCAAACTGTAGATTTTACGCCGCTGAAAACGCAGCGGGTTAGTCTCATTGGCGCTGGCAACACGGACTGAGTGTTGTTCAGGCCCAGCGTCAGAAGGCGCCGAAACGGACCTGTAGAAATGGGAGTTTGATCATGGTCTCTATCTTGACAAACCAGTCGGCGCAAGTGGCTCTCCAGACCATGCGCAATGTGTCGTCGAATTTGCAGGAGACGCAGAACCGCATTTCGACCGGACTTGAAGTGCGGTCGGCCAAGGATAACGCCGCCTATTTCCTTGTGGCGCAGACCGTGCGGGGCGATCTCTCCGTCCTCGAAGGATTGCGGGATAACCTGACTTTGTCGGTCAATGCGGCCAAGACGGCGACGAACGGGATCAATGCGATTTCGGAGAATCTCAATGAGATCCAGAGCGCTCTGACAACGGCGGATACCGGCCAGGCGCTGGAAGAGCTGCAATTTGCCATCAACAATCTGGTGGAAGAAGTTGAGGGTACCATCAATGCCACATCCTTCAACGGTGTGAATCTCCTCAAAGGAAGTGGAACACAGACGGTCACGACATCGATTGTCCGTGATGGCGGAGACTTTCAGATCAACACCTTTACGCTTCGGTCCCAGGATCTGGACAACATTGTGGAAGACGCCAATCTCGATGTTCTGTACAGGACTTATGCTCCGGAGGCCGCGGAGCGGTTTGATGTTGACGGAAATGGCGCGGTCGATTTTACAAGTGCGGCGGATTCCAGCTTCTTTTCTCGCACCGTGCGGGAAGCAGTTGATACGGATGGCAGTGGCACGATCGATGCGCCTGACTTTGCCGTCAATTTCGACATTGATGGCGACACCACCGACGATGCGCTCCAGCTTTCCGCTGAGGCGGTGGCCCAAGGGGCTGTCGAGCAATTTGAGGCCCTTGGCATAACCTTCTTCGATCGCGATGCAGGCATCATTGAAGATGCTGGTGCAAGTCAGTTCGCTGGTGTGACCAATCGAAATATTCTTGATGCTGTGGTGACGGAAGTGGCGGCAGCCGATACCTTCCTCATTTCGGCCGATGAGGATTTTCGCCAGCAGCTCGAAGACAATGGGGTCGTGTTTAAGTTCGATGCGGCTGTTACCAGTGGCGCGGAAGCCGTTCAGCGTTTCTCCATCGACCTGACGGCGAACTCGTCCGTGATTGACCCATCGTCCGGGACAGCCTTTACCAATCGGGAGCTCCTGGAACGGACGATTGACTCATCCTTCTTGCGCGGCGCGGCGGAGGCGTCGGGTTTCTCAGCCGTTTTGAGGAAGATCCAGGTCAATGGGCCGGATGGCAATGTGCAGGCTGGCCTGGTTCTGGCGGAATCGCTGATCTCCCGAGTCAATGTTAATTCCTCCACGCTCGGCACATTCGAGCGTACTCTGGAGAGCCGTCAGAACTTCCTGGAGAACCTGACGGACTCCCTTGAAACGGGTGTCTCGTCCCTTGTCGAGGCGGATCTTGATGAGGAATCGACCCGGTTGCAGGCTCTTCAGACTCAGGAACAGCTTGCCATCCAGGCCCTTACCATTGCGAACTCGCGGCCACAGAACGTTTTGTCCCTCTTCCGCTGATACCGGATGATCATTGGAGGGCCGGCGCCAAAGGGGCGCCGGTTCTCCGTCCCGCTAACCCGAGCCAGGACCGCCCATGATGCAGCATCGGTTTGCCGCAAACTCCTTCGCCTACAAACAAACCATTAAGGAAACCGAGAATCCACGCCAGATTGAAAGGCGAGTCTTTGCCCAGATCACCCGGGAACTCGAAGTCTTTGGCGAAGCACAAGCCGAGCGTGAGGCGAAGCCTGTTGAAAGTGATGCCCTCGCGCGCAATCAAGCGCTTTGGGGCCACCTGATGTTCGACGTCATGGATACAGAGAATTCCCTTCCCGATGTTTTGAAAGCCCGAATCATTTCCCTAGCCCTGTTCGTGGATCGTCACACGGGTGATGTTCTGCGCGGAGAGAAATCCGTCGGTCCCTTGATCGAGCTGAATCGATGCATGATGCAGGGTCTGGACAATCGCATGCCTGACTTTTCCGCAACGGAGCCCGCCCATGGGACTTAGACTGCGTTTGCGTCCCGGTGAAATGTTCGTCGTCAATGGCTGTGTCATCCAGAATGGCGAACGCCGCAACACCGTCACCATCTCCAATTTCGGTCAGGTCCTCCGTGCCCGCGACATTCTGCAGCCGGATGAGGCCAAAACGCCGGTTGCACGGATTTATCTAGCAATCCAGTCCTTTCTTCTCGATCCTGGCGAGGTCGATGACCTGGTGCCTGACCTCAATCTGGTGGCGGCCCGGTTGATTGCGAGAACGGAAGATCTTGAAATACGTCAGCGTCTTCTGGCGGCGATCCACCATGTTCATGAGCGGGACCATTATAGTGCCCTGGCAAAATTGCGGCCGCTGCTGGCCCCCCGCTCCGTAGACGCCGCTTCAACCCTGACCGTTGATCGTGTCGTGATGGGGGGATGCCCGTGACAACCACCTTCCTGACCTATCAACGAATCTCACGGGATTATACGCAGACTGCAGAGCGGCTTGCGGAACGGACTGAAACGGCGCGACAGATCGACGAATGGCGCTCCACAATCACGAGTGTGAAAAGTGTCGACGCTCTTGTCGATAATCCGCGTCTTTATCGGTTTGCCATGACGGCCTTTGGCCTTGAGAGCCAGATCTTTGCGAAGGGACTGATTCGGAAGGTTCTCAATGAGGGAACCGAAGATCCTCTGGCCATGGCCAACAAGCTGACGGATAAGCGGTTCAAGGCGTTTGCCGAGGCCTTTTCCTTTAAGGACGGCGAGGCTCCCTCGACATCCGATCCCGTCGCCATGGAGCGCATTGTCAATCGCTTCGTCGTGCACAAGCTTGAGACATCTGTTGGCGAAGACACCCCAGGTGCCCGCCTTGCCCTTTATTTTGAGCGGGAAGCGCCGAAGCTCACCTCGTGGTTCCAGGTTCTTGCAGACCGTGCCCTCTCGGAAGTCGTCCGAACCGTTTTGCGCCTGCCTCAAGAGGTGGCCGGACTGAATATCGATCGCTATGCGGATATTTTGGAAGAACGGCTTGACTTGGAAGATTTCCAGGATCCCGAAAAACTTGACAAATTTATCAAGCGTTTCACAGTGCTTTACGATCTCGACAATGGACCGCCACAGGCTTTCACACCGCGGGCTGCGCTGGCTGGTCCTCTTGATCCGCGGGCATCGGGTTTCGGTCTGTCTGCGGATCTCATGCTGAGCCTGGCTCAGATACGCCGTCAATAGGGCCCACCTGGAGATCCGTCGACCCAAGCGGGCCCGCTTCCGGTTCCATGATTTCAACGCGGCTGTCGTCTGGTTCGTAGCTTGCTTCGCTCGTGTCCGCCGCGTCCGGGTTCTCAAATCCCATAATGGTTCCAAGCCGGTCGAAACCTTTCGCGGCCGGCGTCGCTTCATATTCGCTTTGAGAGAAGAACGCGTCGAGCTTTGGCTTCTGGTCCACGGCCTTGTCCGTTTCCGCATCACTTCCCTTGCGATAGGCCCCCATGCGGATCAGTTCTTCGCGGTCCTGATAAGTGGCCATGGATTTGCGCGCCGCGAGACGGACTGCGTTCTCCCAGTCTGAATGGGCACCGGGCAGCACCCGCGAGATGGAGCGGACGAGGTCGATGGCTGGATATCGGCCCTGCTCGGCAATGCTCCGGGATAAGACGAGGTGGCCATCAAGGAGGCCGCGGACGGCATCGGCGATGGGTTCATTGTGATCATCCCCCTCGACGAGGACCGTAAACACACCTGTGATGTCGCCCTGGCCCCCCATTCCCGGGCCGGCCCGTTCAAAGAGGCGGGGCAGCTCGGAAAAGACGGTCGGCGGATAACCCTTCGCCAAAGGTGGTTCGCCAGCGGACAGGCCGATTTCCCGTTGAGCCATGGCAAAGCGGGTGATGCTGTCAACCATGCACAAAACCTGTCGGCCGCGTTTGCGTTGGTCCTCGGCGATGGCCATGGTGAGATAAGCAGCACGCCGGCGCATGAGTGGCATTTCGTCGGCCGTCGCGACGACCACGACCGACCGTGCAAGACCCTTTTCACCAAGATTCTTAACAATGAATTCATTGACCTCCCGGCCGCGTTCGCCAATCAGCCCAATGACATTAACGTCTGCGGAGGAGCGTCGGGCCAGCATGGACAAGAGCGTGGATTTACCCACGCCGGATCCGGCGAAAATGCCCATTCGCTGGCCTTCGCAGAGCGGTGCCATGGTATCCAGTGCACGGATGAATGTATCGATCTTTCGGCCAATCGGGCGCCGGGCGCAGGCATTGGGCGGCGTGTTCATTAGGGGAACAACGAATTCACCACGCGGCAAAGGGCCCTGGCCATCTATCGGTTCCGCCTTGGCGTTGATGATGCGGCCCAGCCAGCCGTCACACGGCCGGATGGTGGCCATGGTTTCGTTGAAGCGAACACTGCATCCCACGGCAATGCCATGCAGGTCTTCGGTTGCCATCAGAATGGCCCGATCCCCCCTGAAGCCCACGGTCTCGCACACCACATGGGCGCCGCCCCGGGTTTGCACCTCGCACTCATCTCCCACAGCGAGCACCCGCTCAAGACCAACGACCTCGATGGTCATGCCGAGGGCGCCGGCGACCTGGCCGCGCCAGACCGGTTTCGGCAGAGATCTGAATTCGGACGCCAACTCGTCGAGAATTTTCATAGATCGTGCCCCTGTTCGTTTCCCTGAAGATTACGGCCGAGATGTAAAAAGACCATCAGCGAGATGCAGCAGATCTGCTAAGAGGCGAAGCAAAGGGCATCCGTGAGGGGATGAAACACGGGAGGATCGAACCATGATCACGCAAGGTATCGGCCTATTTGACCTGACGGGCACACGCCTTGACTATCTGGAGACCCGTCATTCGCTCATTGCTCAGAATGTTGCTAATGGGAACACGCCGGGCTTTCAGGCAAAAGATCTCGTGGCTTTTGAAAAGGCGATGGATGTTAGCCGTCATGTGCCGGTTGACAGAACCCATTCCGCACATCTGGTTCAGGACGGCGAGACTGATCCGTTTCGGACGGATCATCGTCCGACAGTCTGGGAGACCGTGCCAAGCGGTAACTCAGTCAATCTGGAACATGAGATGATCAAGGCATCGGAGATTGCAGGAGCCCACTCTCTTATGTCCAACATTTATGCCAAGCATATGTCCATGTTGCGCATGGGTTTTTCCACCACGACATGAGTTTCGTCATCATCAGCTTAGTGAGGATCTATGGACCCGCTCGCTCTGACCATGCGCGTGGCCGCGGCTGGCCTTGAGGCCCAGAGCACGCGTATGCGTGTGGTCTCGGAAAATATTGCCAATGTGAACTCGACCGGAAACGCACAGGGTGCTGACCCTTTCCGGCGAAAGACCATCCAGTTTGAAAACTTACTCGACCGAGGGATGGGCGTGCATTTCGTGCAAGTGAAGGAGATCGGAGTGGATAAGAGTCCCTTTCGCTCCGTACACAGTCCAGGACATCCAGGTGCGGACGAGAATGGTTATGTCAAACATCCCAATGTCAATTCTCTGATTGAAATGACGGATCTGCGTGAGGCCAGCCGAAGCTATGAGGCCAATCTCAATGTGATCGAACAGGCCCGAAGCATGCTGACCCGAACCGTGGGGCTCCTTGAACGAACCTAATCTTTCGTCCGAGTATCGATCGGAGCATCTACAAAAATAGGAGTGGGGCGGATGATCACACCATCCATAGGCGCCGTGGCGCAACTCTATTCTGAGTCGCGCACCTTGGGCGGGGATGGTCCTGGCGCGGCGCCGGATACGGCGGCTGTGGCGGCCGATTTCGGTGCGGCCATGAAGACGGCGGCGAGCCGGGCCATGGACACAGTCAATGAGGCCGAGCGCATGAGTGTCGCCGCGGCCCAGGGTAAAGCGAGTGTGAAGGACACAGTCCATGCTATCGTTGAGGCTGAGATGACCGTCCATGCGATCGTCTCGGTACGAAACAAGCTGGTCGACGCCTATCAGGAAATTATGCGTATGCCGATTTGAGGCACTCCATGACTGAAGCGGACATTATCCAGATCGTGCGCGACGGGCTGTGGACAACACTGCTTGTCTCACTTCCCGTTCTGCTGACGGCAACGGGGGTCGGGCTCGTGATTGCTCTCCTTCAGGCCCTGACGCAGATTCAAGAGATGACACTGACATTCGTACCCAAGATCATCGCCATCTTGATGACATTGGGGATATCACTTCCCTTCATGATGCTCACCTTGCGCCGGTTTGTTGACCTTTTGTCTGATCAGATGGTCTCCCCCCACCCGTAAGGCTGTTCACGCGGTGACTTTCCCGAAAGGTGTGCCATGGCCCCTGCGCTGTCCCTTGGTTCCGGCTTTGGTCATCGGGATGTCCTGTTTGCCGCAGGGATTCTCTTTGTCCTCACAATCTTGTTCCTCCCCATTCCGGCCTGGGCGCTGGATGTTGGTCTTGCCATCTCTCTGTCATTGAGCGTCTTGATCTTGATGGTTGTTCTGTGGATCGAAAAACCGATTGCATTTTCATCCTTCCCCATGGTCCTGCTCGTGGCAACCATGCTGCGCCTTGCACTGAATATTGCATCAACACGGCTCATTCTGTCCCAAGGGCACAATGGAACCAATGCCGCCGGTGGTGTGATCGAAGGGTTTTCCCAGTTCATCATGGGTGGGAACTTCGTCATTGGGATTATTGTCTTTGCCATCCTGGTGATCGTAAACTTTGTCGTCATCACCAAGGGCGCGACACGTATTGCCGAAGTGGGGGCCCGGTTCACGCTTGACGCTATACCCGGCAAGCAGATGGCGATTGATGCGGATCTTTCCGCCGGGTTGATCGACGAGACGCAGGCTCGAACCCGGCGAAAGGAGCTCGAAGACGAAAGCACCTTTTTCGGTGCCATGGATGGCGCGTCAAAATTCGTGCGCGGAGATGCAGTTGCTGGACTGATCATCACCTTCATCAATGTCCTTGGTGGGATGATCATTGGCGTTGCGCAGATGGGAATGGATACCGGTGCCGCCGCAGCCGCCTATACCACCCTGACGGTCGGCGATGGGCTTGCCAGTCAGGTTCCCGCCGTCATCGTTTCGTTGGCCGCCGGTCTTCTTGTGGCCAAAGGCGGCACTCTTGGACGGGCTGAGCAGGCCGTTATGGATCAGCTCGGGGGATATCCCAAGGCATTGGCGATGGTCAGTATCTTGCTGCTGATTTTCGCGGCTGTTCCGGGGTTGCCGGCGCTGCCTTTCTTATGCATCGCCGCGGGTATGGGCAGCTTGAGTTGGATTCTCTTCCGAAAGGCCGCCTTAGAGACACCCAATGAAGATGACCTGGAGGATGAGGGCATTCTCGATGCGTCCAGTACGGACGAGCGTGCTGAAGATGCATTGCAGGTCGAAGATATTCAGCTTGATGTCAATCCCCAACTGGTTGCGCATATTTCACAATCGGACAAGGGGCTTTCGCCTAAAATTAAGTCCCTCAGGCGCCGATTTGCACGGGATTATGGTTTTCTGCTGCCGCCTGTGCGCATCCGGGACAATGTTTATCTGCCCCATGAAAGTTATCGCATTTCGATCCAGGATATTGAAGTGGCGACGGGGCGGATCCGGATGCAACACTGCCTGGTGATCGACCCGGCGGGGGAAAAGATCGACATGCCCGGCGAGGAAACCCGTGAGCCCACCTTCAACATGCCGGCCGTCTGGATCGATCCTGCGCGGGCGGAGGAAGCAGAGGCGAAGGGTTACACGGTCATTGATCCCGATAGCGTGATGGCCACTCATCTTGCCGAAGTGATCAGGGATCACTTGCCCCGTCTGCTGACCTATTCAGCGCTGCAACGGCTGCTTGACAGCTTGCCTGTGGAATATCACAAGTTGCTGCACGAACTCATCCCAGGACAGATGAGTGCCGTGATGCTCCAGAGAGTTCTTCAGGCTCTTTTGGAGGAAAGACTCTCCATCCGTAACTTGCCCATCATTCTGGAGGCCGTGACAGAGGCCGTATCCTGGACGCGGAACATCACCATGATCGCGGAGCATGTACGCTCACGCCTCAGTCCACAGATTTGCAGTGCCCTCACCGCGCCGGATGGTTTCATCCCTGTCATTACGGTATCGCCCGCATGGGAACAGAGTTTCCTGGAAGCTATCCAGATTCAGGGGCAGGATCGGACCTTTTCCATGGCGCCAAGCCGGGTAAATGACTTCATTACCCAAGCGCGGGCTCGCATTCAGGAATACTCCACCATGGACTGTTGGCCGGCGATTTTGACGAGTGCAGAAACCAGGCCCTTCGTGCGCTCCCTTCTTGAGCGGGTGAGTGCAATGACACCCGTCATTTCCCATGCGGAACTCCATGCCAAAGCCGCTGTCCGGACCGTTGGCCAAATTTGAGGTGGGCAATGGATGTTGAGCAGGCCTTCTTGACCTTGATCTATCCGATACTGATCGTTTTTGCCCGTATCGGCACATTCGTGATGGTCATGCCGGCCACATCGTCCAGCTTCGTGTCCGCCCGGTTCAGGTTGGCGTTTGCCATCGCTTTGTCCGTTGCGCTCGCACCAGTCATATCGACGTCCCAGGTGCCGGTGACAATACAGATGGGGACGCTTATTCCATTGCTTGTTGGTGAAATGATTATTGGTCTTTTCATGGGACTTATCAGCCGGTTTCTGATCTATGCTCTTTCAATGGCTGGTCAGATCATTGGGCAGAGTATTGGGTTGTCGAATATCTTTGTCCTGCCGGGAATGGGTGATGAAGTGGCGTCAGCCCTGTCGTCTCTCTTTGCCGTGACGGGAATTGTCCTCTTCCTCGTGACGGATCTTCACCATCTGGCTATTCAGGCTGCTGCGGCAAGTTTCGTAACGCTTCCCTTGGGTGAGGTGGTGGAAATTGGTCTCCTGGCTGAGCGTCTGGCGGGAACTCTTCAGTATAGTATCGCCCTGGCTGCCGCGTTGTCCGCGCCTTTTCTCATCTTGGGCTTTCTGTTCTATCTCGCCGTGGGTCTTATCAATCGGATGATGATGAGCCTGCCTGTCTTTTTTATCAGTTTGCCGGTTGCGCTCGGGGGTGGGATTGCCATTCTCATGGTGTTGACAGGGGCAATTCTGACCACTTTTGCCCAAGGTATGAGAGACGGCATCCTTCTTTATGGTCCGTAGGGGGCGCGATGTCAGAGGACCAGGACGAAAGCCAGAAGACGGAAGAGCCGACCGAGAAGCGCCTGCGTGATGCAAGGCAGAAGGGCAATTTGCCGATCTCACGCGAAGCTGGAACGCTTCTGTCCGTCTTTGTCATGTTGATCCTGGCCGCATTCAGCGGGCCGGATGCGGCGGCACAAATTATGGTGGTACTGAAGGGTTTGTCGGCCAATGCGCACGACATTGCCATCGGAGATGTTATCGCCGATCCCATGGCTGTCAGCGCCGGAATTCTTTGGGCTCTTCTGCCATCCCTCGCATTGATTTTCGGGGCCTTTGCCATTGGGGGGATCGCTGCCGCCGCCGGTCAGAATGCCATCGCTGTTGCAGGGGACCGGATCAAACCAAAACTGAGCAATATCAGTCCCATCAAGGGTGTGTCACGTCTCTTCTCCTGGTCCTCGATTATGGAGTTCCTGAAAGGCATTGTAAAGATTGTCTTGATCGGGACTGTGACGAGTATGCTCATTCTATCCGACCTGGAGCGCATGGAGCTCATGGTTGGTGCCGATCTCTCCGTACTGCCCAGCCTGATTCGTGAGGCCGCGATAGAGCTGTTGCTGGTGACACTGATTGCCAGTGCCGTGATCGCCAGTGCGGACATTCTCTGGCGGCGTTGGGACTGGCGCAAAAAGCTTCGTATGACACGCCAGGACGTGAAGGATGAGCACAAACATTCAGAGGGCGATCCCCAGATCAAGGCGCGGGTCAGGGAGATTCGGCGGGAGAGGGCCCGTAAGCGCATGATGGCGGCCGTGCCTGACTCGACTGTCATCGTTACGAACCCAACCCATTATGCCGTGGCACTTAAATATGACCGGGGCAGGATGCCTGCTCCCATTTGTGTCGCGAAAGGCGTGGATCGGACGGCTCTTCGAATCAAAGAGGTGGCGCGCAACCATTCCGTACCCATCATCGAGAACCGGATCCTCGCACGCGCTCTCTACGGTACCGTGGAAATCGACCAGATCATTCCGAGAGAGCACTTTGAGACAGTCGCGGAAATCATCACCTATGTCTACAAGATCGATCAAAGAGCGGTGCACAAATGATTGATGGATGATGCATACCCAGCAATGGATCCTGGCAGTCACATATGTGAATCATTTATGTGGGCGTGAGGCGGCGGCGTTCAGCAAAGACGCGCATGACGCTTCGCGCAAGATCAACAGGCAATTGTGAAAGGATGGGCGCTGCGCGGCGATCCGGCATATGTTCCAGGATCTGAACGATAATTGGAACATCCATGGATTTCAGGATTTCCGCCGCAGCCTTAGGCTTCATTGATTCATAGAGCGACCGCATACGATCAATATCCGCTTGAGCCTCCGATTCCAGCGTTGTGACCAGGGCCTCAATGTCACGGCGGAGATCGCTAAGCTGTTTAACTTCCTGTTCGGCACGGATGATTGTGGCTTCCGCGAGGGCACGCGCCTCCTGTACGGAGCGAGCCTCATATTTCAATCGCTCTCGCTCTTGATCAAGGGCTCTCATGGTTTCGACCGGTTCAACATAGGCGCGGGCGATGGCGGTATCGAGCGTGTCGAGATAGGAGCAGGCCGGAGCAGTGGTGGTATCGCCGTCCGTGCCCTCAATTGCAGGGTCTTGGTCTGGTGCGTCAGCGAGGAGATCCCGCGCCCAGGGCCGATCATGGGCACCGAATTCATCCGCAGTCTGCCGTGCAGTCCGTCCCATGGCATCTTCCGAACGCGCAATGACATCGCCTGCTTTGCCGATAGAAAGGGCGGCGAGGCTGATGGCTGCTAACGAAATCATCCGTTTCGGTATCATGGGCGCTCCCCCTGATCCATCTCACGGGTAAGGGCCGACATATCTTCCGGACCCGTGCCATTATAGGTTCGAATTGATGCCAGCAAATCTGCGACCTCCGGTCTATGCTTGGCGGATGCGTGAGGCGGAGACCATTTGCGCAAAGGGGAGCCAGCGGAGGCTTTGGCCATTGTTGTCCCCTCCGGAAGGGGGGGAGTAACGGAAGGCGGCGGAGAAGGGGGCGCAGAACTGGCGGGTAGAGGGCCCCCCGATGTGATTTCATTTCCATCCGGCTCATGTTGCGCAGCATCGGCCGACGCCGAACGTAAACGCTGTTCCGCCCGCCGACAATGGGCAAGGAGGACCCGCAGTTCCCGGTTCTGCCGCGCACAGGCGTCCATGGACTGCTCCAGTGCCGCGCCGATGGTTTTCCCCGCAATCCTCATCTCGTCAAACAGAGTCTTGGATTTATCAACCCGTACAGAAAATTCTTCAACGAGGGCACGCATGGCGCCAAAGCTGGACTGCAGTCTTCGCAACCGTTTTTCCACACGCAAGATCTGGAAGATGAGGGCAACGATGACAAGGACGATGAGGCCGTCAAAAACGAGTGTCATCATAGTTTGGGTGCTCCGTCCCAATCATTTTGGTCAAGCAGGGATCCGTCGACTTTGACAGCGATATTGCCGTTGCGCTGACCCATCTCGCCGCGGAGGAGTTCCTGGTCTCGCAGCAGGAGTCGCACGGTTGAGTCAGGTGTCATATCGAGCACGATTTGTGTGCCCTTTTTCCAGCGCAGGGCATCTCCGAGGGTGACGCGGGATTGAGACAATACCGCGCGCAAGTCCACGGTCATTTTCATCAGTTCATGTCTGAAATGCTGTTCCCAGGCACAATCACCACCGAAACTCTCCCCCATGAACACTTGGAGCAGCATGGCGCGGACGGGCTCAAGGGTTGCATAAGGAATGACAAGGTCCAGATAGCCGGGCTGATCATTCACGCTCACGCGCATACGGATGAGTGCTGCAACATTGGTAGCGCGGCAGATCTGGGCAAGTTGCGGCGTGGTTTCAAATTGATCAACATCGAAACGCACCGGGGAAACGGGCTCGAATGCCGTACCGAGACAGTCCGAAAGATGTTTGGAAACCCGGCGCATCAGCCGCTGTTCAATGGATGTGAGGGGCCTGATTTCGGGGGTTTTTTGCCGATGGTTTCCTGCGCCCAGCAGCACCTCAACCATATTGCTCACGAGGCGTGTGTCGAACACGAACATGCTGGAGCCATCCCATTCCGGGGCCTTTAGCACGGCCATGGCCGTCGGTACTGGGATTGTCGAGATGTACTCACCAAACCGTACGGGGCCGATCGATTCGACATCCATCAGGACGCCGGCCCCCATCAATTGGCGCAGGCTGTCCGTTGCGCTACGGACGAACCGATCCATGACGACGTCCAGCATCGGAAGTCGTTCATAGTTCACGATCGTGGAATCGGCGATCAGCTGCATAACCGATGGCGGTGGATGCAACGGGGATGTTCCCGTATCGTCCAGAAGCCGATCAATGTCATTCTGCTGCAAATGCAGACTCTCCGGGGGCGAGGCTTCGGTTGCCGTGCCGGTTTGATCCATGGTCATTTGATCAGCAACTCCTGTATCAGGACGTCGGACACCGCATTGTGATTCAGAATGAGGTTGAAGCGGTGACGCAAGTCGAGGCGCAGCCTTGTCAGGCCTGCCGACCCCCTAAGGTCCGTATCGGTCAGTTCGGGAAGATAGCTGTTCAGCATGTCGAGCAGATAAGGCTGTCCACGGATTACCGCGTTAACCTTTTCCGGGTCGGTAACCAACGCGATGCGCACCCGCAAATGGCCCCCATGCGCAGCACTACGATTTACAATGACGATCGGGAGGTCAAATACGGTCGTCTTTGGGTCAGCCACTGCTGAAGAGGCTTCGTCTCGGAATGACACGGCGGCCAGGATCTGCTCGGTCCAACCGTCGAAGGCGAGGCGGCCGCCTCCGGCGAACACACCCGCCAGGACGGCGCCTCCGGCCAGGGTCATGAGTCCAAGTCCCGCCAGGACCCATCCCGCGATGCGGGGACCCATCGAAGTTTGTGAAGATTTTTCAAGAGTTTCGTCCGGTGCTGCCATAAGACTGAAAGCCCTGATCCTGTATCGCTGTCTCCTGCGAAGGGGCACCCGGATGTTCCTAGAGCAAACGGGTTTCAGGCGACTTAAGCAGGAAGATCAAAGGTCAATCCTTTGCCGGATGAAATGAATGACTCTCTTCCTGTTTCTTGGCGGGGCTTCAAATGACGGCAGTGGCTGCGGACAGAACAGAGTTCGACAGTTTTATGCGAACTTTGCGTTCTCTTGGCGACAAGCGTCTCATTTTGCTTGGCGCGATGGGATTGGCGATGGTCGCTCTCATCGTAGTGATGGCTTACACAATCTCGCGGCCACAGCTTTCTTTGCTCTATGCTGATCTTCAGCCGGCCGATGCTGCAAGTGTCGTCGCGGAGATTGAGCGTATGGGGGTGCCCGTCAAGATCAGTGCCGACGGGACCCGGATTGAAGTGCCCGAGCAGCAGGTGAGCCGTGTGCGTCTTGAACTGGCAGGTCGCGGACTGCCTGCCAGCGGCACGACGGGCTATGAGCTTTTTGATGAGCAAGGATCCCTCGGCCTGACCAGTTTCATGCAGCAGGTCAATCGGGTGCGGGCTCTCGAGGGTGAGCTTGCGCGGACAATTCAGTCCCTTGAGGCCATCAAGGCCGCGCGGGTTCATCTTGTGCTGCCCGAGCGGGATGCCTTTACGCGGGAGCGCACGGAACCGAGTGCATCGGTCGTCGTGCGGGTGAGACAGGGCGGTTCCCTTGACAGGGCCCAGGCGCACACGATCCGGCATCTTGTTGCTGCCGCCGTCCCTGGTCTTGAGGTCAACCGGGTTACGGTGCTCGATGCCCGTGGCAATACGGTGCTGGCGGAAGATCAAAGCGCCTTTCAGGGATCGGGCGCATTGAGCGATCGCGCATCGGCCATTGAGGCATCGCTCACGTCAGCCATTGAAAGGCTCCTCATCCCACGGCTCGGCGCTGATAATGTCCGTGTGCAGGCCAATGTGGACCTGTCCATGGAACGGGAAATCATTCGAGAAAAGATCTTTGATCCCTCTCGCACGGCGCTGCGCTCCAGTCAGGTCGTGGAGGAAACAGAGGAATCACGGGAGCTTTCGACCGATCAAGCAACAACCGTGGAGCAGAATCTGCCCGAAGCCGATATCCCCATCGGGGATGCCGGAACGAATCGCAATGATCTCTATCGCACCGAAGAAACGACGAATTATGAGGTTTCATCAGTTGCCCGGGAGCGGGTTAGGGAGCCGGGCGAAGTAAAGCGGGTTACCGTTGCGGTCATGGTGAATGGCAGCTGGGCTCCGGCGGCGGATGGCACGCAGGTCTATACGCCGCGCACGGCAGAAGAACTGGAACGGATCGGGGCGCTTGTCAAATCCGCCATCGGCTTTGATGAAGCCCGTGGTGACCGCGTGACGATTGAGAATCTCCAGTTTGTCAATCTTGAGAGCACTCTGCCTCCGCTTGCTGAAGTGCCCGTATCACAGATCCTGAGCCGGAATATCGTCACTCTGATTCAATGGTTGGTTCTGCTCACCATCTCCATTCTGGTCTTGATCATCGGTGTACGGCCTCTAGTCGCCCGTCTTCTTGCCGCCCTTCCGGCCCGTGAAGAGTCGGCTGCACCGGTTGGCGAGTCCGCGGTTCAGGATGCAAGAGCACTGCCCCAGCCGGACAGTGCGGCGACGGAGCTGCCCCAACTGGAGGCCATGACGGATGGCCGGGCCGTGGCGACAGCATCTGTCGACGTTGCCCTTGAGCAGATGATGGAACTGCGTGCGGTGAAAGGCGAGGTCCGCGCGAGCTCGATCCGGAAATTGGGACAAATTGTGGACGAGAACCCCGAGGAAATGCTGGCGATCATGAGAAATTGGATCCACGAGGAGGCTGTTTGATCCCATGCGTTCCTTTCTTTTCGAGCGATCTTTTGATTGTCCGAGCCCTGAACCACCCCCTGAGCCAGCGCCGCCGCCTGAACCCACAATGACCGTTCGGGAGGCTGAGGAGAAAATCCGTACAGCGCGCCAAAAAGGCTTTGAGGCAGGTTTTGCGGACGGGGCGGCGCAAACGCGCGAAGAGCTTGGTGAACAGATCAAAACGCGGATTGCCGAGAGTCTGGAGGCCGTGCGCCACGAACTCCCCAGGGCGGATGCTGATCTGTCCGAGGTCTTGTCCGACATTGAGGTCCGGGCCACGCGAGCGGTTTTAAGCCTCTTGGCCCATTTTGCGCCGCGTCTTTCGGACGTGATCGCCAAGGGCCTCGCCCATGATTTGGTTGTCAAAGCCCTTTCGGTCGCTGGCAACACACCGGAGCTGATCATCGAATGTTCGCCGGAGGTGGCCGAGTTCATCGAGGGCGCGTTTGGAAAGGGTGCCGCGGGCCAACCGGTGACCATCTGCTCCGAAGGGGGGCTTAAGGGCGCGGCTGTCCGGGTGCGGTGGGAATATGGCGACGTTTCCTGGGATCCGACGGCGACGGAGGCGGAGGTTGCGGCCCTGCTCGATGCGGCCGCTGACACACTGGACGGGATGGTTGGCCGCAACCACGCGGCTTGAGGCATGCATCCATAAAGGGGAGACTTGGCCATGACGACTGATGATACAAATACGGATGATCTTGACGGAGCCGAGTTTGAATCGGTAGCCTCGTCTGAGGCCAAAGCATCCTCGGTGAGTGGTTCCAGTGCCGGGCCTGGCCCAGCCAAACCAGCAAGCCCTGCGCCGGAGTCCGAGGACGGGAGGTTGGAGGCGCTCCACGCCGTGCCGGTCGATCTGCAGGTCGTGCTGGGACATGCTTCCTTGCCCGTTGCCCAGCTTTTGAAACTGAGCCGCGGTGCGGTCGTCGAGATCGATCGAAAGGTCGGCGAGTGTGTGGATATTCACGTGAACAGCCATCTCGTCGCGCGGGGGGAGGTTGTCATCCTGGATGACAACAAGCTCGGCATTACACTGACAGATATTACCAGTACACAGAGTCTTGCTGGAATCCCAGGACGAGCTGCATGATCGGATTGCTCCTCACAGTGGGTGGCAGGGGGCTGGCGCCGGCTCTTCTGCTCCTGGCATTGGCCGGCGATGCCCATGGGGCGCCGATCATGCTTCAGATCGGAGATGAGCCGGCTGCGTTCACGGGGCGTCTGTTTCAGATCATCGCCCTGATGACGGTCTTGAGTCTTGCGCCGTGGATCCTGATGACGGTCACGAGCTTTATCAGAATCGTCATTGTCCTTTCCTTGCTCAGAACGGCGCTTGGCTTGCAGCAGACACCGCCCAATATGGTGGTGATCTCGCTGGCCCTGTTCCTGACGGCTTTCATCATGGCCCCAACGGTGGATCGGGCGTGGCAGGACGGGATCAGTCCCATGCTGAATGACTCGGTCACGCCCGAACAGGGCATTGAGCGGACCATCGCCCCGTTCAGACAGTTCATGGAGCTTGAGGTTCGGGCCAAGGACCTGGCCCTGTTCCAGTCTTTGCGCCGTTCGGGACCGGAAGGACAGGCGGGGCAGGCGGTGTCCGAAGGATCATCGGGTCTTGCAGGAAGTCTTGATGCCTTGGAGCCCCAAAGGGCGCAAAGTGACGCGCCTTTAAGCGTTCTCGTTCCGGCCTTTATCATATCCGAATTGCGGCGGGCATTTGAGATCGGATTTCTCGTCTTCATGCCCTTTCTCGTGGTCGATATTGTCGTCGCAGCCATTTTGATGGCCATGGGAATGATGATGTTGCCGCCGGCAATCGTGTCTTTGCCGTTCAAGGTCGTGTTCTTTGTCATGATTGACGGATGGAACCTGATTGCGGGAAATCTTGTGAAGTCATTTGCTGGCGGATAAATCGCTGGTTTGACCGGGTACAGAACACAGGTTTTGGGGTGAGCCATGGGTGCGATCAAAATTCGGGACAACTATCATGCCCTGACAGGGCCGGAGAAGGCGGCCATCATGTTCCTCACCATTGGCGAGGACCGCTCGGCGTCCATGATGGAGCGGCTCGATGAGGACGAGATTCGCATCGTCTCAAGAGCGATGGCGGGGTTGGGCACCATAACTGCGCCCTTGCTGGAAGAACTGATTTCACAGTTTACGGAGCGTATGGCACGAGGCGGTGCTGTGATCGGCAACTATGAGAGTGCTGAGCGGATGCTGAGCAATTTCATGCCCAAGGATCGTGTCGCGGACATCATGAACTATATCCGCGGGCCGGGTGGTCGGTCCGCCTGGGAGCGGATGTCGAATGTCAATGAGACGCTCCTCGCGAAATATCTGCAAGGAGAGCATGAGCAGACCGTTGCTGTGGTTCTGTCGAAAATCGCGCCGGATCACGCGGCAAAGGTGCTTCCTCTTCTACCCCGACCCCTGGTGCGTGATGTGATGCGCCGCATGGTGTCACTTCAGTCCGTGTCCCAGGAGATTTTGGCGGATATCGAGGAGATGTTACACCGGGAACTGATGATCGATTATGCCCAGAGCCGCGGAAGCGATACCCACGAGCATCTCGCTGAAATCTTCAACAGAACCGGTCAGGAACTGCTGAATGATCTGATTACTGATCTAGAAGAGGATGAACCCGATGCCATAGGCCGGATCAAACAGCTGATGTTCACCTTCGAGGATCTTGTGGAACTTGATCCCATTTCACTCGGTACCGTCATCCGGTCTTGTGATACGGATCTGCTGGTTTATGCGCTCAAGGCCTGTGACGAGGAAACGCGACAGGTGTTCCTCTCCCATATGTCCCAAAGGGCTGGGGCAATCCTGATCGAGACCACCGAGAGCCTCGGGCCGGTTCTCAGCCGCGATGTGGAGGCGGCGAAAACGGCGATCGTCCGTAAGGCGAAGGAACTCGCTGAAGCTGGAACAATCATCATTCAGCGCGATGGGGACAGCGAGGGCATTATCTATTGACAGTGGAGCGGGCCGGGGGAGGGGAGCCCCGTCGGCCCTTTCCGCCAATCACAGTCGTGAACCGGGCGGTAAACCGCCGGCCGTCAGGAGTAAGTCAGGGCGTCCGTATCAAGATCGAGGGCGGGGATCTCGTCCTTTTCCCTCCAATAATCCTGGGTATGGCGCCAGTCCGGATGGTCACCCGCCTTGGGCAGCAGATGCATGCTGCGTTTGATGTAGTTCGGGTTGAAATCGTCTTCGTCGATCCAGGGCCCGATTTTCATATTGTTCAGCCGGGCGGGGACCTGCGGTGTGACTTGCTTCACGCCCAACTCATCCATGTGTTTGAGCAGTCGGCAGACATAGTCACCCAGAAGATCAACACGAAGGGTCCAGCTGGCCCGGAAATATCCGAACACCCACAACAGATTGGGTACACCGGTGAACATCATGCCGCGATAGGTTACCGTGTCCGACCAGTCGACCATCTTGCCATCCACCTCAAAGGGAATACCGCCGAGGACGGACATGTTGAAGCCGGTTGCCGTGATGATGATGTCGGCCTCGATCTCTTCGCCTGATTTGAGCAGCAGGCCTTTGGGTGTGAAACGCTCGATGTGGTCCGTTCGCATGCTGGCCTTGCCGGAGGCCATGGATTTGAAAAGGTCTCCATCCGGAACGAAAGCAAGGCGCTGCTGCCACGGGCGATAATGCGGCGTCAGATGCTTCTCCATGTCGAAATCAGGGCCGACATAGGGGCGTAAGGCCTCCAGCAGCTCCTGCTTCATCACGTCGGGCTCTTCTTTTGATCGGCGATCAAGCTCGCGCTGATTGAACAGCGCCACCCGGCGGACAATGTCGTGGATCGTCATTGGATCCACCTCGACGGCGCGCAACAAATCCGCGAGTTCATTGGCATTTTGGCCAGCGAAGAAATAGGTTGGCGAGCGTTGAACCATGGTCAGGTGTTCACAGTCCTCTGCCATCGCCGGAACAACCGTAGCGGCGGTTGCACCGGAGCCGATCAGGACCACTTTCTTGCCCTTGTAGTCGAGATTTTCCGGCCAGGTCTGAGGATGGACAATCTGCCCCTGGAAGGTTTCCATGCCCTCCCATTCGGGCGTGAAGCCCTTTTCATGCTGGTAATAGCCCTGGCACATCCACATGAAATTTGCAGTGAAATAGACTTTTTCATCCGTCTCCAGACGGGTGGCCTCGACAATCCACATTTTGTGGTCGGAGTTCCAGGCTGCCTGGTCAATGCGGTGCCGGTACCGGATATGCTTGGCGAGGTCGTTCTCCTCGATCACCTCATCCATGTATTTCAAGATTTCGTCCCGGGTCGCGATCGGTGCGCTCATCCAGGGTTTGAACCGGTAGCCGAAGGTGTAGAGGTCGGAGTCCGAGCGGATGCCGGGATATTTGTGCACATGCCAAGTCCCGCCGAATGTGTCGTATTTCTCCAGGATGACGAAACTCTTGTCCGGACACTGTTGTTTCAGGTGGTAGGCCGATCCGACACCGGAGATCCCGGCACCCGCGATCAGCACGTCGAAATGCTCCACATTGGCCTGTGCCCCAGGGAGCCCGACGGTTTCAATCCCAGACATGGCTTGTTTCCTCGCCTTTCTTGGGGCATGGGCTGTAGATGCCGCGAAACATGCCCTCGGTGGACCCGCTTCGGCGCCAGGATGTCCCCCCGCGTCAGCAGAATTCGGCTTCACAAAAGAGTGTATTCCGGCCCGTTCGCTGTGGACAAGCGCGCGGGCGTGGCTCGGGGGCTGCGGATCTCAGAAACAGAGCGAAATCCGGCAATCAGCAGCCCCAGAGGCCAAGGGCCCGTTCCTGGCCGCGGATAGGATGGGTGCCGAGGGGCGTGAGCTCCTGGGCCGGGTCGTCGCCTTCGGCGCTCTCGGCCCTGGCTCGCGCCACGGCGGCATCTGTTGCAGCGATCCGTACACCAAGGGTTCGGGTCAAGTTCTCCACGCGGCTTGCCACATTGACCGTATCGCCAATGACGGCGAATTCCAGGCGGTTTGCCCCGATGTCCCCGAGCACGACAGGCCCGTAATGGAGCCCAATTCCCACTTGGAGTGGTGGCTCGCCTTTCTCGGCGCGCTCCACATTCCAGGCGGTCACGGAGTCGGACATGGCCCGGGCGCAGGTGAGGGCGTTGCGCGCGTCCGTCCTGCCGGCCGCTGGCGTGCCAAAGGTGGCCATGAGGCCGTCGCCGAGGAATTTGTCGAGGGTGCCCCGGTGCCGGAACACTTCCGCCTCCATCCGAGTATGAAAGGCCCGCAAAGTCTCAATGACTTCCTGGGGCTGACGGTCGGCGGCAAAGCGGGTGAAGCCCACAATATCCACAAACAAGACCGCAACATTCTGCATGCGGATACTCTTGAGCGGCTCGTCATTGTTGGAGAGTTCTTCCACCACATTGGGCGAGAAATAGCGGGCCAAATTGGTGCGTTCGCGCTCAAGGCGCGCCTCGCGCATAAGAAGGCCTGAGAAGCGTTGGACCGTCGTGCCCAGAACCCAGGCGACAATGATGAAGACCACCACCTCTTGAATCCGGATCCACAACAGAAAACTGTTCGGGTCCAGAAAGTCGAGCATGACAGGCGAGTGCCCGAATGCCGCCTCAGCCGCAGCCGCGAGTTCTGGATCCGGCGTGGAGGCCAGCCAGATCAGGGTGAGCGCCCCAACCCAGCTGATTGCTGTCATGGTTCCGATGCCACGCACGGTGCGCCAGGAATAGGCCAATGTGGCGAATGCGAGGATGACATAGAAGAATTTGAACGCCTCCGCACGCAACACCATAGGCACCGGCATGTCCGCGGCCATGAATGGATTGGGCACCGCAATCGCAATCGTCATGATGAGGATATCCGCGAAGATGAGCGCAGTTTCAGCGGTTGATCGGCCGACACGGGCAACCCGGCGCTGGAGCCATCCCACCAGGGCGAGCAAAATGATCAGCGCTTCGTAGAAAAGAGCGGTCCGAAACGAAGAGGTCAGCAGGATCAAGACCGCAATAACGGCGAGGGCCAAAAGACGGGCTCGGAACGCCAGATCCATCCCCTCGCGCTTGTGTCGCTCCAGCGCGGCCTGGGCAAAGCGCCCGCCCGGTTCTTCGCCGCCCGGTTCTTCGCCGGACGGATCGGCGGCGGTGTCCATCCCGGAAAGCTTGTCGTCAAACGAGCGGCGCGGCGTCATGGGCAGACCTTTCCCGACAGGACCGCCAA
>CAYUYV010000001.1:48637-61282 GCA_964449455.1 uncultured Alphaproteobacteria bacterium
GGATCCAGAGGACCGGGATCCAGAGGACCGGCATCCCGTCCCCGGCCGATGAGTTTTATTGCACTGCAAAAGCAGATCAACCCCACGGCCCGGAAACAAGAAGCGTCAAAAAGAAGTATGAGGGTGAACCGTGCGGTCCTATAGTTCAGTCTTCATACGAGAACGGATGGCAACCAGACGCTGAACAATCAACAAGTCTTGCAAAGACGATTTTTGAGGGGGCCGGGGTATTCGGCGGCAGTGGACGACTGCATGGCGAGGCCTCAAAGTCCCTGTCCCGAAGGTGAGGAACGCTGACCATGGTCGATATCCCCGATCCCTGGACTGTGCCCCTGGAAACGCTCGATGTCTCCCGGGCCGAACTGTTTCAGTATAATCTGCATGGAGAATATTTCCGGCGCCTGCGCCAGGAAGACCCGGTGCATTACTGCCCCGACAGCCCCTTCGGCGCCTATTGGTCGATCACGAAATACAACGACATCGTGGCCGTGGAAACCAACCACAAGGTCTTCTCTTCAAAGCGCGATATCGTCATTGGTGATGCGCCTGTGGATTTCTCGCCGCCCATGTTTATTGCGGAGGATCCGCCGGTCCACGACATTCAGCGCAAGGCGGCTCAGCCGGCGGTCGCGCCGCCGCGCCTTGCAGAGTTGGAAGGCCTGATCCGCAGCCGCGTGGGCACCATTCTGGACAGTGTGCCCGTGGGCGAGCGGATCAATTGGGTCGAGCGGGTCTCAATCGAGCTGACCACCCAGATGCTGGCGACCCTGTTCGATTTCCCCTTCGAGGACCGCCATCTGCTGCCCTATTGGTCCGATGTCACCACGACCTCGGAAACCGTTGGCGTGCCCGGCGCGGACATGGCCGAGCGGGAACGCGTCCTGGGCGAGTGCCTCGCCTATTTCTCCCGTCTGTGGCAGGAAAGGGCCGCCCAGCCTCCGAAATTCGACTTCATATCCCTCCTCGCCCATGATCCGGGGACGAAGGATATGATTAACAATCCGATGGAATTTCTGGGCAATCTCATGCTGCTGATTGTCGGCGGCAATGACACCACCCGCAACTCCATCTCCGGCGGTGTTGTCGCGCTCAATCAGTTTCCGGAGCAATATGACAAGCTCCGTGCCGATCCCTCTGTCATTCCCAATATGGTCTCCGAGATCATCCGCTGGCAGACCCCGCTTGCCCATATGCGGCGCACGGCGCTGGAAGACATCACCTTCCAGGGCAAGACCATTCGCAAAGGCGACCGCGTGGTCATGTGGTATGTCTCCGGCAACCGCGATGAGGAAGCGATCCTCTTGCCCGATGAGTTCATCATCGACCGGGGTAATGCGCGGCGTCACCTGTCCTTCGGGTTCGGCATTCACCGCTGCATGGGCAATCGCGTCGCCGAACTCCAGATCCGCCTGCTCTGGGAAGAGATCATGAAGCGCTTCGACCGCGTCGAACTGGTGGGCGAGCCACAGCGGGTCCCATCCAATTTTGTTCTGGGATACACGGACGTTCCCGTCATCGTGCATCCCAAATAATCCGCCGGTCGCGATCGACTGCGGCGGAAAAGGGTTTAGGGATGGTCTTTTTTTAAGGACCGTCCCGCTCCCGCACACTGCATTACCGCTGTGCACGCGCGCTTTCATGTTCCGCCGTCACAGTGTCAACGTCAGACAGGGAGGGCGGTGCCCAACCCCGTTCCGTGCGCGTTGCGAAGGCGCCGCCCTTGCCGAAGAATTCAGACTCAAGCCTTTCCATCAGGGCCTTGGTCTTTTCCACATAGGCCGTATTCTCATGGACCGGAATGTCCGGGTCAAAAACCTCGGCCATCTCGGCGATCATGAACCGATCATCCTCGGTGAATTTTCGGGCGAGCTGCTCGGCATCGAAGGGGTGATGACCGAGTGCTTCATAGGCTGATCGACCGGCCCGCACACTGCTATCGAAGGTTTCCCTTATGATATCCCGGCAGCCTGCTGCATAAAGTTCATAGACATGGTGCCGGTTGACGGCGCGGGCGATGATCCAGACGTCCGGATAGGTCTTGCGGACATAGCGGACGAGTTCCGTGATCTGGTCGCGTTCATTGATGGCGATGATCAAAAGGCGGGCCTTTTCGAGACCGGCAGCATGCAGAAGGTCAGGCCGGGTTGCATCGCCGAAAAAGACCCGAAATCCGAACTGGCGCAAGGCGTCCAGATGCTCGGAACTGAAATCGAGCACCGTGGGATGATAGCCCGCCGCCCTCAGCATGCGGTTCACCACGCCTCCAAAACGCCCGTGGCCGGCAATGATGATGTCGCCAGAGGTATCGATCTCGTCCGCCTCTCGCTCCTGGACCTGCGTAAAGCGTGGAGCGATCATGCGTTCATAGAGGATGAAGAGAGCCGGCGTTAGCACCATGGACAAGGCCACCACCAGTAACAGGATATTGGTCATTGATCAGGCCCCTTGCCGAATGGGAAGATCCGTAAAGGTGATGATGTCCCGTGTTACCGCTGCTTCAAGATCATAGCGGTCATCACGGATGGCCGTCAGCAGGCGCACATAGCCATCCACATGCGGGTCGATCTGGCTGGTCCGGGGGGCTTTGAGCGATCCGTACAGAACATAGGGCGCAGCAAAGGCCATTTTGCATAGCCGCGCCGTCTGCTCCAGGGGCGTCAGGAAGGTGCGCAACGGATAATGCTGATAGCCTGACGGGGTGTAGGCGTCTTCGGGGCCGCCGGTCGTCACAGCCAGCATCAGGGTCTTTCCAGTCAGCCGGTCCCCGTCGGTGCCATAGGCAAAGCCATGTTCGAGAACCAGATCAAGCCATTCCTTGAGGAGTGAGGGTGTTGAGTACCAGAACAGGGGAAACTGGAACAGGATCACATCGTGGCTGGTCAGCCGGCTTTGTTCCTAATCCACATTGATGTCATGGCGGGGATATTCGGCATAAAGATCGATAAAGGTGATACCCTGGATGCGGCGCGCCGCATCGGCCATGGCTTTGTTTGCCCGCGAGAAACGCTGACCCGGATGAGCATAGTAGATCAAGAGCCTTGCCATTTTCCCTCCACTGAAACAAAGCCGGCTTTTGGACGCCGCTGCCCATGGCCGGGCCCCTTTGAGCCCCATAGCTGCAGGCGCTGCAGAGCATAGTCACAACCGTTCGAAATGGGCTTATGTTCCGGGGCTCGGAGCCCCAGGTTTTTCGAACAGGTTCGAGATGTCTTCCGGCCACATCGCCTTTTGATCGTCTTTGCAAAACAGGGCAAGGGAGGCTGGAAGCATGGTCCGGGCCCCATGCTTCTCCTTCTGCGGGATGATTTCAATCATCCGGTCGGTCATGTCCAGTGGATCGAACTGGCCGTCCAGCGAAGTGACCAAGGCCTGCATGTCGTGAATGGGTTTTTCGTCCGTGAAATACTTTTTTGCTTCAAATCACTGATCGGCTATATCAACCTTGCTGTCCTTGCGGAAAAATCGCCACCAGGCTGATCGCCGGGCCTCAAGGAGCCGACACGGTGTTCATCCCGGCGCCCATTCGTCCTTGGACCCTGTTTCGACTTCCGACTGACGTTCTTGGGAATCTCAGGCTTCCATTTCATCAGTATGCTGTATTCTGTAGGGGGCGCTGCTGCGCTGAGGGCCGGGCTTGACCGCGCCAGGGGAAGAGCAAACGTCTCAACGCAGATCTTGCATCCGAAGGAGACAGAAAAATGCGTTGCAGCCCGGATCATCCGCCACACTATGATCCGGGCTGCAACCATCCGCTATTTTTGTCCGGCCCCGCGAGGGGGAAGGGGCCTCAGTCCTTTGCGGGTCGCCAAAGGGGGCCGATGGCCAGCAGCAGGATGGGCACATTGAACAGGACATTGATGGCCGTGCCTGAGGTTACAGAGCCGATGCTGTCGAGCACGAACCAGGCAAGGCTTCCAGCCACGACGGCCTGGCGCACGGCTTCCGGCGCAGCGTCATAGGCCTGGCCTGACAGGCGCCAGATCATCACGGCCCAGCCCAACAGAAATCCGGCTGTCAGGGCCGACAGGAATCGGATTTCCGGCCGCTCATAGGTTTCGGCCCCGTCCAGCGGCCAGCGCAACAGATCGACGGCGAACCGGGCGGGTTCCGCGGTTGCCTCCATGGTGCCCAAGAAAAAAATCGGCGCGAAGGAGCCGACGACGATGGCGGTGATCTTCAGCCAGAACTTGTGAAATGCGTGAGACATGTCTGCCCTCCCAAGGATGTGGTGAGGGCAGCAAGCCGTGTGATGGTCATGGAGACAATAACCTGCAAGGTAATGGGCGCTTTGCTTATCCTGGATTAAGCTCATGCCTATGACGCTGTTTTCGGAGACGCTGAAATCATGGCGCCGGGCCCGTCGCCTCAGCCAGCTTGATCTTGCCCTCGAGGCCAATGTCTCGGCGCGCCACATTTCCTTTCTGGAAACGGGGCGGGCGCGGCCCAGCCGTGAGATGATCGCCCGTCTCGGGGAGGCACTGCATCTGCCCCTTGCCGCGCGCAATCAGATGCTCACCCATGCCGGCTTTGCCGCCCGCTATCCGGGGCGTGATTGGGGGGCGGAGGATATGGCGCCGATCCGCGTGGCCATCGACCATACCCTGGCCCGGCACGCACCTTATCCGGGCCTTGCCGTGGACCGATTATGGACCGTGTTGCGGATGAATGAGCCCGCGCGTGCCCTGTTCGGTCTCATCGGTCTTGTGGAAGGGGCAAGCCTTTTGGAGTTGATGCGCTCTGACGCTTTGCCGCCTCTCGTGGAGAACTGGCCCGACGTGGCCCATCACGTGTCGTTGCGTTTGCGTACGGAAAGTGCAGCCCAGGGCGGCATTCCGGCCCTTGATCGTGTGGCGGATCATTTGGCGACGGTGCCAGGGGCGAGTGAGCGTGCCGTGGGTCCTGTGGTGCCGACCATCTATCGGGCCGGCCCCACGCGCCTTGCCTTGTTCTCCACGATTGCTCAATTCGGCACCCCGGAGGATCTGACCCTTGATGACTTGAGGATTGAGCTGTTCTTCCCCGCCGATCCGGAGACGGACAAAACCCTTCGCACGCTGACACCCTCCTAGAGCGTTCTCAGCAAAAGTGTGTACGGTTTTGCGGCTCGAAAACGCGGCAAATCAAAGACTTAGACCCCTTTCATTGATCCGGATCTGTTGAAAGAGCACTCTAATGGGGGCCGCGTCGGTTGTGTTGCGTGTTCCGGCAAGCCGGCCCTCGGCACGCGCTCGCCATATCGAACCCGTGGTGAGCCCAACACTGTGTTGGGTTCAGATGTCCCGGTCCACATTTTCCCAGTAGGGGGCGCGGAGGATCTGCTTGAAGACCTTTCCGCTGTCCTGGCGCGGCAGGTCGTCATGGATGTCGAGAATGCGCGGAAGCTTGAAGCGGGCGAGCCGGGGCTCCAGAAAATCCCGGACGCTCTCCAGAGTGACACTCGTTCCCGGCTGACAGGTGACGGCCGCCGCGACGACCTCCCCAAACTCCGGGTGAGGCGCACCGAACACGGCGCAATCAAGAATTTCTGGCATTTGAATGAGTTGGGCTTCGATCTCGGCCGGGAAAATATTGGCGCCCCCGGAAATGATCATATCTTTTTTCCGATCACTGATGAAAATATAACCGTCTTCGTCCACATGCCCCACATCGCCCACGGTGGAAAAGGCCCCTTGGCGTTGGCCACCGAGCGAGCCTTCCACATTGGTGTATTCGTAATCACCGAAAATGGGCAGGTGAATATAGAGCAGACCTGTCTCCCCGACCGGGAGTTCCTGGAAATCGTCGTCAAGGACCTTGACGGCCCCGCCTGGCAAGATCTTGCCGACGGACCCCGGTTTGGCCAGTGCTTCCTCGCTCGTGATGAGGGTCATGAAGCCGATTTCACTCGCCCCGTAGGACTCGTGGATGATGGGCCCGAACCAATCGATCATGCCCTGCTTGATATCCACGGGGCAAGGAGAGCCAGTCGAAATGGTAAAGCGCAGGGAGCTGACATCATAGTGAGCACGCACCGCCGCAGGTAGTTTCAATAGGCGGATCATCATGGTCGGGACGATATAGGCATGGGTGATTTTGTGTTCCTGAACCGTACGCAGAAAGCCTTCGGCATCAAATTTGGGATCGATGAAAACATCCACCTTTTGGGCCGCAAGGCACATGGTGGCAAGCGCATTGGGGGCACTGTGATAGAGGGGAGCGGAGAAATACATGCTGTCCCCCGGCTGGGTCCCCAGCAGCATGGTCGCGAGCACCGCGAACCCCTCCCAGCGGTCCGGTGCATTCGGATCGACGATTCGCCGGATGCCTTTGGGCCGTCCGGTACTGCCCGATGTATAGGCGAACATGCCGCGGAATTTCTCCGCAGGCCCCTCATAAGGGGGCGTGGCTGTGATGATGTCTGCCATGGCCAGCGCGCCTGCCACGGGGGCGTCTTCCACCCCATAAGCCGTGGCAATCGCAGGGTGGATCGGTGCACTGACGACCGTGACGCCGGCTGGCACGCTCGACATCACCGGGGCCAGCAGGTCGCCATGGCCGATCAAAATTCGTGCCCGTGAGTCCTCCAGGATGTGCTGCACCTCCTGGGGTGCCGCATGCCAGTTGATGGCGGCATAGCGCGCGCCGACAATTCGGGCAGCCTCCGCGACGGCCAAGAACGCAGTGTCATTGCGCATGAGCACGGCGATAACGTCATCGGGTTTCACCCCACGGGCCATCATGTCGGCCGCAAGACGCCGCGCATTGTCCTGAAAAAGCGCGCGCGGGGTCTGCAATCCGTTGAAATAAACGTCTCCCGCCATCCTATGCCTCCCCTGTGCTGAGCTGTCGTCTTCTCTCCCGCGTTTAAAAGGATAGCCCCAGTGCGCCGAGATTGACATGGCAAACCGCATGATGGGGATCAACACTGAAAGGGACCCACTTGTCGGATGGCTGGCTGCCGCATGGCGCTGCCAGACGAGAGGACGGTGCGGCGCAGGCCACTCCCCTGGCGCCGATTCCGCCTCTTTGCACTCTGAAGATCAGTAAGCCCCTCTTAATTTTGACCTGGATGCCATGGCCGCGGCGGCTTGTGATCAGCGCATGGAGACAGGCCGTGCCCCGTCTCCGACGATAGTGAAGGCTGCCCAGAAGGCAGGATGGGCAGTGAGCGTGGATCCAGGGGCATCGCGCAGTGCACTTTGAGCAAGGCGCAGGGCCTGTGCGCTGCCCAGATCCGGGGTAGCGCTCAGACGGCGGAACAGGTCGGTCATAAGCCGTGTGGTCGATGCACTTTCCACATACCAGTGGCTGACCAACATGCCCCGGGCTCCGGCGTAGAAGAAACTGCGCGCCAGCCCCCCAAGACCTTCGCCGCCCGAGCCATCGCCGCCCCCCGTATTGCAGGCTGACAACACCACAAGATCCGCATTGAGCCTCAGGTCCAGCACCTCGCTCGCCGTCAACAAGCCGTCATCGCTCGGATCATCGGGATCAAGGCCGGATGCCACAAGGGCGGGATCCGTGCGACAGCCCACATCGGCTGGGATGAGGCCATGGGTGGCGAAATAAACAATGCGATAATCCGACAGGGGCGCCTCGCGCACGGCCGCCTCGGTGAAGGCCGCGCCCAGTCGCAGGTCGGATCCGCCATCGGACAGGGCCGCGGAGATGGTCCGCAGCTCATCGCGCGTGTCGGGCAAAGGCGGGGCGTTGCGCGCCATCCAGCGCACCCGGGACTCGCACACCGGTGTAATGGCAACGACCGGCGCACTTTCCGCAGTCTGAAAGTCACCAAAGCCGATCAAGGTTCGCTTTGCCTCACGGGCCTGGGGAAGGGCGCGCAGATCGATAAAGGAGCGCACCGATGGGGCGAGCGAGAGAGCATGGGCCGTCCCCAGCCAGTCCACGGCGCCATACCGTTCTGTGCTCCGCTGGACCACGGCGCCGGGCGGCCGGCTGCGCACCAGCACGGCAAAGGGAAGGCTCGCAAGGGCGCCTGACGGTACCGTGATCAAATGGCGGACGGTGGCCAGCTGGTCCGCAAACGGCGCGACAACCGCCTCATAGAGGCCATGGGCCAGTTTCAGATCATAGGGGGGAAGGCGTCCGTCTGGGCTGATGGTCAGACCTTCGCGCAGCCGTGTGACTGCATAGGCGGCCTCGTCCGCGCCGAAATCGATGAAATGGGGCGTGACCCGATCCCGGGTGACGAGGAAAGCCACGCTTCGTCTGGTGCCGACAAGGATCTGAAGGATTGCTTCATCCGCATCAAGAGCGCCTTGTGCCGTTGCAAGATCCTGGGGACGGCTGACGAGCTGATTATAGGCGGGGGCGGCCGCCTGGACCTCAGCCTCGAGGGCGGCGGCTTCCTTGCGCATCGCATCCCGGTCCGCGGCCATGGCGCCGATTTCGTTCTCCCGCGCGCCTGCGTCGGGCCGGGCCTGGGCAGAATCGATGGCCCGATTGAGATCGGCGATCCGCCGGCGCGCTTCCTGTAAATCACGGATGACTTTTGAGATGGCCTGGTCGCCAGCCGCAAGCCGCGCCGTGGTCGCCGCAATGGTCCGTGCCGTGAGGGAGTCGCGGACGATCTGGCCCACATCAAACATCTCGGCATGGAGGCCAGGCCCTGCGTCCGGCGCCTCACGGGCGCGCTCGGACAGGAGTTCCAGGAAGGGCAGCACTTGATCAAGCTGGACCCCTTCATTGGTCTCCCGCAACACCCCAACGCCCCGGCGAAAATTGGCAAGCGCGGTCTGCGTGCGGCCGGCCTCGCGGTTCAGCGCGCCAAGATAAAGATAGTCGAGGCCTTCAAGGCGCGAGCGGTCGAACAGGGCGCGCCGCGCCCGCAGGGCCCGCTCCAGATCCGCCTCGCCGCCCTCCAGGCTGCGCCGCCGGCGCAGGATCTCCGCCCGCAGGGACAGGAAGACCGGCCGCCAGTCCGCCGGAGCCTGGGGATTGCTGGTCAGGATTGAGATGGCCCTGTCCGCCGCCCGGTCCGCCGCATCAAGATCATTGAGGCACAGACGGATGGCCCCTTCGAGGGCTCCACTTAGCGCGAGCTCCACGGCAGCCGCATCCGCGCCACCAGCGAAAAGCGCGATGGCATCATCCTCCTGACCATTGGCGATTTCGATCAGGCGGGCCTGACCCGCCTTAAGCGTGCTCAAGGCGGCCTGGCAGCGGTTTTGGTTTGCAAGATGAGAGGCCCTGGCGACGGCAAGACGCGGTCCTGTGAGCGGGTCAAAAGTGGTGGCCGCAAGAGGCTCAAGGGTTTCGAAAAGGGCTTCGGCCTCTGTGAATTTGCCCTGATTGCTCAAGGACAAGGCGAGCCGGATCAAAGGGTCAGCGAGGACCGGATCATCCGGAGACACCCCTTTGCGCAGGATGGCCAGCGCATCGCGATAGAAGCGCTCGGAAATCACGAAATTCCCGACGCTGTTGTAATATTGGGCCACGTCCAGAAGTTCTTCATAGGCCCGGATATCGCCGGCGGCGAAAAACTGGTCCTGGAGCGCGGCTTCGATCTGCTCGATGCTCCGGGAGCGTGCGCCGCCCCGTGCTGATGGGCCATCCTCGGCCAAGCCATCGGGGATACCGGCGAGAATGGCGAGTGCCTTTTCTGTCACGCCAAGCCCTGAGGGAATGGTCTGCATCAGGAAGCTCTGCCCGCCCACTTCCACCGTTGCGGCGACCATGGGCCAACCCCCGCGGCGCAACCGGCAGCGGTGAAGGGCGGCGGGCAGGCCGTCCAGAAGAACTGCTGGCTCCTCGCTCAGACAGTTCAGGCGACTGACCACCTCCCGCTGCCACACTGTACTGCCCGGGCCGATTTCCGCTGTGCCCGCAATGCGCACCAGGCGCGCGCTGGGCGTCGTCCACTCACCACATTGGATGATGAAATGGGCTTCCTGCCCGGTCCGCGCTGCCTGTCGGTCTTCCGAAAGTCGGCAGCGCTCGCCGAGGGCATTGGTCCCGAGCCCCACCACGCCGGTGCCGCCGCGGTGTGTGAGAGAGGGACCCGTGTCGCCTTGTCCGCCACAGGCCGCAACGAGCGCGACAGCGCAGTGGAGGAGAAGGCGCGCCCGCCAGCCACGGCGATTATTGCGTGCTGTCATCATCCGCCTCCTGCTCTTCCTCGTCGATCCAGGAGCGGTCAAGGCCGAGGCTGCGATAAAGCTCAAAATTTCCAAGGTCGGAGAAACGCTCGTCGGCGGCTTCCTCGTCATCCTCCACCGGCTCGACTGTAAGGGCAAAGACGTTGATGCCGGTGATCACCCGGTCATCCTGGCCGCAGCGCACGCCGACAACACAGCCATTGAAGAGGAGATCCTGGTTCAAAGGGAAACCCGTCTGGCGGGCAAAGCCGGCAGCATCGCTTGTGTCAATGCCCCTGATCGATCCGATCAGGTCGGAAATGGGGGCGCCGCCATCGGTCAGGGAGCCGATGGTGAATGTGTCATCAATAATGAGGCTCGCCTCTTCCCCTGTCAGCGCTGTGCCGTCGATCAGGATTTCGAGGACCGTGACAGCCAAGGTGGCATCAAGGGCAAGATCCCCGGTGGCCGTGAAGCGCCCCAGTCCGTTCACGGTGAGATCATCCGCCAGTGTAATGGATTGGCCGGCCCGCGCCGCCGGATCCCCATGCAGGCTGCCAGCGGCGAAGGTAAGATCTCCGTTGACTGTGCCGCCTGCGGAGAGAATGGAACCGCCTGCGGTGACTGACACTGGCCCAGGCCCGGCAAAGCCATCGGCTGATCCCAGCCGGGCCAGCGTCACCCCATCGCCAGCTGTTACGCTCAATGGGGCGTCCGCGTCCTCGAACAGGAGGCCCGTTTCCGCGGCACCCAGAGTGACCGCGCCGGTCTTTGCGCCGGCCTGTTTCGTGTTGGCCGTCAGGCTCCCGCCCTGGACGCTCACGCGGCCATCAAGGATGATATCTCCGCCAGCGGACAGGAAGGCGCCTGCCACGAGGATGGGGCCGGGCATGCTGTCACCAGTCCTTGTCAGGAATGTCTGGATACCAATGGTGTTGACGCTGCTCGTGTCGATGGCTCCCCCGGTGACGCTGAGCGCTGCAAGGGGGCTCATTTGACCAATCCCCGACAGTCTTACGGCCCCATTGGGCCCCGCTGTGATGGTGAGGGCGGACGGGGAAGCGCCGGCGCTGTCGATCCCCGCGTTAAAGGCAATCCCGGCGCCGCCCGCGCTTGCGATGCTGCTCAAGGTCGTGTCTGCCGCAAGCAAACCTGCCCCGAAGGAAAGGGGGGCATCAAGGCTCTCGATGGTGCCGGCAAGGGTGGTCACTGACGCGGTGCTGGTCAGGCCGCCTTCAAAGCTGAACCTGTCGGTGGGCCCATCGCCTAGGGTCACGCCGCCGCTATTGGCGAAACGCACAGGCGCACCCACGCGGCCGCCGCCCAGCAGATTGACGGAGAAAATACCCTCGGACACGGTCAAGGCTCCAAGGTCAAGTGCTCCGAGAGCGTCATAGCGGCCGGTGCCGCCGGACAAAACCAGTTCCCGCGCACTTACGGGACCGCCAAAGGTCGCGCGCTCGCCGGCTTCGAGCGTCAAAGTGCTCATGGTCGGCCCAAGAGTGACCGCGCCAGCCTCAATCATCCGGGCTGAGAGGACCGCCATGCTTTGGGTCAGAGCCGAGATGTCACCCAGGCGCAGCGTTGCCTCATCCAGGCCGCGAAGGATTGTGTCCCCTGCAAAGACCGTATTGGCAAAATCCGCGCCGCCCGCTTCCACCGTTCCCTGAACACGCGCGGGACCATCGAGCGCCGTGATGCCGCCCACAAAACGCAGTCGGGACGCCTCATCCGCCCCGAGATCGGTTCCGCCCGCCGCCATGACCGTAACGGCGCCTTCAATGTCCGTGCCGGAGCCAAGGAAGCGGGCCTGTCCGGGGCCGGTATCGATGATGAGGCCTGCAGAAGCGGCGGTCACGGCGCCCAAGGTGACATCGGCACCGGCATCTGCGCTTCTTGTGCTGATGGTCGTGTCCGTATTGAGACGCGTTCTCCCGAGTGTGATGGCCGCGGCCTCTGTTTCGATGGAGCCGGCCAGGTCGGTTGTCGAGACCGTTGAGACAAGGCCGGTGACGAACACCGCCTGGTCACCCACATCGTTGCCGATGGTCACGCCGCCGGCATTCTGGAAGATGGTTGGGCTCGTCACCTGGATGTCGGCCTCGAAACGGGTCGCGAAAGGGCCTTGGGAGACTGTCAGGCTTTGCGCTTCAAGGCGATCCTTGAACAGCATTATGCCGCTGTCGGATGATGAATGCAGGCTGACCATATCCGCGGTCACGGGCGCCTCGAATGTGACGCTGTCCGCATCGGCCACGGTGAGGCGACCGGCGGTCACGGTTTGCGCGAAGGTGAGTGCAGCGCCGGGGGATTGGAGGTCAAGGGTGTCCGTGGTTACTGGGCCTGCGAAGGCGGCGCTGCCAATAGTGTCCAGGCGAATGGTCTGGGCTGTGATCGGTTCCGCGGCGGCAAGGCTTGCCGTGTTGGTTACAGTCACGTCTGAGACGGACACGGCACCGTCGAGGCGCAGGCTTTCAGGACCATCGACCGCCAGCCGGTTGGCTGTGACCGGTCCTGTAAAGAGGATCGTGCCCCCGCTTGCCGCGGCGTTCACCGTGTCGGCGCTCAC
>CAYUYV010000001.1:61382-91148 GCA_964449455.1 uncultured Alphaproteobacteria bacterium
TCACCGTGTCGGCGCTCACGGGGCCGGCAAAACCTGTTTCCACACGGCTGCGGGAGAGAAGATCACCGTCAAGCGTCACCGGTCCCGTCCGGATCCGGTCGGCATCGAGGGAAAGACCGGCACCAGTGCTCACGGTATTGATGGGGCCTGTGTTGATCACCGCGCCGTCCCGTCCCGTCATGGATGCGTTGCCGGCAAGGGTCAGCGCCTCCAGGCTGACGCCTGATCCGCCTGCGGACAGGGCTCCTTGCAGGGTGAGGGGCGTGCCGGTGACCGTCAGGCCATTTGCGAAATCAAAGAGCGCGTCGGGGCTGGTCCCGAAAATCGTTCCGCCATCGGCTCTGAGAGTCGTGGCCGCATCGACCCGGGTCTCTGGCCCCAGAAAGCGGATCTGACCGGCCATCGGGGCGTTGTCGAGACGGCCAAGATCCGTGTCCCCCATGAGCTCAAGATCGCCAAGCAGATTGCGGACAACAAGACTTTCGGCGCCGAGGGCGCCTGCAATGGTGAGGTCCTCGCCGCCTGAGATGTCCAGGACGCCGCCACCGGTCAGCGCAGCGATCGTTATGGTGCCGGCCGCACCATTCTCGGACAATGCATTGAGGCCGAGGTCAAACCCGCCGGCGTCGATCTGGGGCAGGCGGATGGCCGCACCCGGTGCCGTGATTGTCGTATCACCCGTCAGTGTCGTGGCGCCGGCAAGGCTCACGGGGCCGCCATCCGTGTTCCAATCACCACCCAGAAAGATGGCGTCGGCGGCGGCAAAGCTGATGGCACCAAGCGTGGTGATGGACGCGCTATCAATGATCCGTGCTTGGACATTAGTCTCGTCAAGGGCGATCTGACTGCCAACCGGCCCGCCGAAAAGGACAGTTCCCGCACCGGCATCGATTGAAAGACCAAGGGGCAGGTCGGAACTGATGATCGCTTCGCGCCCGTCAAGCGTGTTGAGGAACCTTATGTCGCCGCCGCCTGACCCAATGCGGACCGAATTGGTCAGCTCCACGGGGCCACCGAAGATCAGATCCCGTCCGGCTGTTTCGATTGTGCCGCCCAACCCTATGGTGCCCCCGTCGATGGTGAGGCTGTTAAAGGGGCGGCCATCCAGGTTCAGCCCACCAATTTCGGCAGGAGCGGATCCTGCGGAAAGGCGCAGATCCGGCGTGACCAGGCGATCCAGATCCGCCGTGGACAGGGTGAGCCGTTGTCCGCTGCCAAGGGCATTGGCCCCGGTGCTCAAACCTGTCGCGGGACTGAAGGTCTCAACTGCGATGGTTGGAGCGGTCAGGGAGGCGTTGAGGTCGAGACTGTCAGTCTCCAGAGTGAGAGACTGGCCTGCGGCGTCCACCGGACCGTCGACCTCTATGCGGGGGGCGGAGAGGGCGGCTGTGCCATTATCGCCTTCCGTGGCAAGGCCTTCTGTACTGATACTGAGCGTTTCTGCGGCCTCCAGCGTCACTGCATCGCCTTGGATCTGGGCGCCCGCCAGGGTGACGGTTTCGCCGCGCACATCGACACCGCCGCCGGCTGCCTCGAATGCGCCGGTGACGGACACGGCGCCCGACGGACCGCCATCAAGCACGATGGCGCCATTTTCCATCCGTACAGTGCGCGCCTCGACAATGCCATCCATGGCGATGACCGTGTCCACCACATCAGCGGCGGCTCGGGCGGTCATCAGCACACGGCCACCATCGGCACTCAAGGTTCCCGTGTTGGAGACGAGGGCTTCGCCATCAGGCGCGGATTCGGCCACCACGCTGCCCGTATCGAAGGTGATCAGGCCATCCCCATAAAGATCGAGCGTGAAGCTCTGGGCGCCGCCGAGTGCCACCCGCCCAAGCTCGGCAACGATGAGGCCACTGTTTTCGACACCAGGCGCCACCAGGGCCGCAATGCCGGCGTCCCGCACAGTGATGGTGCCCTGATTGACAATGCCGGTGCCCGGAACCTCCGATGGAATGGTGAAAGCGTAGCGGCCGGCCATAAAGTCTTCATTGGCAATGTCCGCTGTCGTTGCGACCAGTCCGTGGACGTCAATCTCCGCCGTTGGACCGAACAGAATGCCGGCCGGGTTGATCAGGAATACGGTACCGTCGGCCGTCAGGGTGCCAAAGAGTTCGGACAGTGCGCCGCCTGTCACGCGATTGAGGGCGACGGCATCCGGCGAGCCCTGAATGAAGCGCGCCGTCTCTCCCCGGCCCAGGGAAAAGCTGTCCCAATCGATAATGACCCGGCCGCTCGTCTGCTCAATCACGGTGGTCATGGCATCTGGCGCGGAGATGGCCGCGTCACCGGCCACAACCGTACCGCCTTGCGGGCCGGCAAGGGCGGGAGAGGCAAGGGCCATCAGCACGGGCAGGAGCGCGGTTGTCCCCATGACGGCCGCCTTGAAGCGGGTGCCGTGCCATGCCGCCGGTTGGCGGAGATCAGGCTCAGAACTGGGCAGTGAAGCGCACATAGGCCTGGTTCCGTGTGTCAAATTCGGGGCCCGAGCCGAAGCTTTCCCCATGGGCATATTCAAGGTCGAGAAACAGCTCCGTCCAGGGAACGGGTCGCAGATTGGTGCGGATGCCGGCCCCTGTGGACCAGAGAGATGTTTGCGGCGGGAAGCCCTCGTCCTCGTTGCGGACCTGGGCTGCATCGGCAAAGGCATAGAGCTGATAGTCGGGCAGGATGCGCCAGCCCGTATCATCCGTGAACCGCAATTCGGCTGCCACGCCCCAGCCATGTTCGCCGGCTGCCTGGGACGGATCGAAGGCGCGCCCGAAACTGTCACCGCCGATGCGGAACTCGGCCTGGCTCAAGAGCGTGTTGAAAGCGTATTGCCCGGTCGCCTCAAGGAACAGGTCCATGGCATTGCTCAAGGACTGAGTGCGCGACACATATCCGCTCACGGTCGTATATTCGGAGGTGCCCTCCGGCCGGGTGACGAGGCCATCATCATCCGAGGTGGCCCCGAAGATCTCAACGCCGCGACGCAGGTTGAATTGCGCCTGGGTGCGGGCGATCCGGAACAGGGTGTCCTGGAAATCGGCTTCGATATCGAGCCCGAGTATGGAGAGTTTGTCCCGCGCGACGCGGGTGCCGGCGATACTGGTCCGCTCCAGGATCGACTGGAAGGAGACCGTGCCCGTCAGGTCGAAGGCCCGTGTCCGGACAATGGGATGGCTGATCGCCGCCGCGTAGCGGCTGACCCGGGCGGCAATATCCAGCACGGCGAGATCCGCCCCCGGCCGGCTGACCCCGAGGCTGGCTTCACCGCGCAGGCGCGTGCCCTCGCCATTGAGAAGCGTTTCATAGGCGATCAGGCCGAAGCTTTGTTCGAATGGGTTGCCCTCGGTGAAGCGGGTCGGCTCCTGGCTGTCTATGGTGAGGAAATAGAGCCCCTCCAAGCGATCACCAAAGGGGGTAAGCCCGTTGCCCCCGGCACCCACCGCTGCGGCCAAAGGACCGGTCAGATCGGACTCGCGATTGTTGAATGTCGCAAAGCCATCGACCCGTTTGCGCCGCACCCGGACGAGAAGTTGGCTCGCGCCCGGCTCACCAGCCCCGGGGCGCAAAACGCCGACAGCCGAAATCCCCGGAATGTCGTTGGCGAGCAGCAGATAGCGTTCCAGATCCGTATTGCGCACGGGGCGCAGGCGCGTGACCCGGCTGACGGTACGCTCCACCTGGCGGCGGACAGGGCCAATGTCTCCCTCAATCAAGACTTCGCTGATGAAGCCTTCCACGACCCGGATCTGCACCACGCCTGCCGTGATCCGCTGGGCCGGCACCACGACCCGGGTCAGGATGTAGCCTTGCGACCGGTAGCGGTTCTGGAGCGCTGACGCAGCGGCATAGACCGCATCGAGACTGACCGTGCGGCCAATCAGTGGTTCGAAAGGCGCCCGCAACGCCTCACTCTCCAAGACGGTGGACCCGGTCACGGCCACGTCTTTCAGATCGAGCTGCACAACATCCGCGCCAGGCGGAACAATGCCCCGATAGGCCGGAATGTTGAGATCGGGCAGGCGTATTTCGGGCCGGGGCGGGACAATGCGATCCCGGGGATCCCTTGGTTCGGCGGCCGGCGGGATGATTTGGGCTGTGGCCGGTGTCGCCAGCAGCGAAAAGAGAAGGCCACCCAGTGCGGCCAGCCTGACAGCGGCCAGCCTGACAGCGGCCAGATTGACAGCCGCCAGATTGACAGCCACAGGCCTGACCGGGGAGCAAAGCCCATGACGAGGCGCGGTGACCCAGGCGCAGCGGAGGCAGATGAGGCGGATCAGTGTTGAGCGCAACCGCGTTATACGCGGCCGCCGATGCTCCCCCATCCCCATGGTGTCCTCCCTCAGGCGGCCAGGAGGGTCAGCACCACTGCAAGTTACCCACTTGCACCAGCCCTTGAGCCTTTTTTACCCGTCCGCTTTACTTAACAATGGAATAGCTTCTGGTATTGCTTGACTGAAATCAATGTGATCGCAATCCATTGGCATCACGCGCCGAGGGCAGGATCGCCCAGGGCGAGCATTCTGGCCATGGCTTTTTGGCACGGGCTGAGTGCAGGTCGGCTGGACTGTGCTAGAGCTGTGTCGGTCTCGTGCCTTACCGGTCCTTAGTGCTGCACGATAGGGGGCGCCCGGCTGGACTGTCCGGCACGCAGTGATATGAGATCCTTCCATTTTCCTTGATTTCTGACTCAGAGTTTTTGGAATGAGGGCAAGGCGCTTTATCAGTTTTCAAGGCCTCGTTCCGATCGCCATCCTTGCGGCGGGGCTGACGGCGAGCGTGTATGCCGGGATTGAATTGAACCGCGCGGAACGTGAAGCCTATCGCGAGGCCGGCCAGAATGCGCTTGGCGATTACACGTCCCATCTGACATCGGGGCTCCGGAGCCACGTGCGCGCCCTGGAGCGCTTGGCCCAAAGCTGGGCAGCCCGGCCCGGCGCCACTCTGACACAACAAACCCAGGAAGCGGCGGCATTGGTTGCGGATCTGCCGGGCCTTCTCGCTGTTGCTGCGCTCAATCCGGAGCTTGATCTCGAATGGATGGAATCGCGCCTTGATCCCATTGCCGAGCGGGATCTCATCTTTCCGCAAGGGGAGCGTCAGGCGGCAGCAGGTCCGTTCGATCTGACTGATACACCCACGCTTGTGACGAAGACCATCGATCTCGATGCGGAGCAGAAGGCCTTGCGGGTCTATGTGCCCGTTTTGACGCCGTCTGGCCTTGGAGGACTGGTGGCCGCGGTCATCGTGCTCGACCCCATTTTCGAAATGGCGCGCCTGCCATCACCCGATGACGCCGTGGAATTCGCCATCTTCGAGGACTGGTTGCCCATACGGGGTGATGCAGCGGTGCTGGATTTGCTGGAAAGCGAGGAGCAGGGCTTTGCCCCCAACACCTTTGTGTCGACGCTTTCCTTTTTCGGCAATGACTGGACGCTGGTGCTCCGACCACGGCAGACTGTGTTTTTCGGCAATGTCCACCTGATGCCGCTGCTGGTGTTGGTGTTCGGCTGTCTGACGACTCTTGCCGTTGCAGCAGGCGCTATCGCCGTGACAGTGGCCGGCCGCCAAATGGCGCTGAACGGACGGGCCACCCGGGCCGCGGGGGATCTCAGTCAGCGCCTCAAGGAAGCCGAGGACCGCTACACCCTTGTTGCAGAAGGAGCCCGGGTCGGGCTTTGGGACTGGAACATCCGGGCCAACCGGCTCTATTGGACCGGACGGATCAATGCCATGCTGGGCATCAGCACGCCTTTGCTGGCGCCTAAGTCGGAGGATTTCGAACGGGCCTTGCATCCGGACGATCGGGGGCGGGTCGCAGATGCCTTGCGGGATCATCTGGCCGAAGGGGTGCCATTCGATCTGTCCTTCCGGATGCGCTGCGGTGCGGATCCCTACAAGTCGTTCCATGTGCGCGGGCATGCCGTCCGGGATGCCGAGGGCCGGCCCGTACGCATGGGCGGATCCCTCGACGATCTCAGTCTTTCAGCGCCGGGGCCTCAAAGGTTCGGTTTGCCCGATCTTGTTGACCTTATTCCCGTGCGGATCATGGTCAAGGATGAGCGGAACCGGATCCTCCATGCCAACCGCCAGGCCGCTGAGAGTCTTGGTCTTGGAGAGAGTGATGGCGAGGGGCTCTCCGTCAGGACGCTGTTTCCTGATCAGGCCGAGGTCTGGCACGAGGCAGATCTCAAGGTCTTTGATACCGAAGAGCCCAGCTTTGGGGTGATCGAACCCGATGCGAGCCGAAACGGGCCCGATCGCTGGCTGCGCACGGATCGTATTCTGCATACAGACCCCACGACGGGACAGCAGGTCATCATCGTCTCGTCCAGTGATGCAACGGCGGAACACCGGGCGCAGCGGGCGCTGCGCTTTCGTGAGGAACGCCACAATCTGGTGCTGCGCGGCTCCGGCGCGGCGTTCTGGGACTATGACGTCCGTCAGGAGACGATGTACTGGTCGCCGCGACTCTACGAGATCATGGGCCGGGATCCGGAGACGTTCCAGCCCTCCCTAAAGAGCCTTCAGGACCTCCTGCATCCCGATGATCGCGAGCGGGTCCAGAATGCTCGCGAAGCCCACTTGGACAGTCGTGAGCCCTATGACATTGAATTTCGCTCACGCCGCGCGGATGGCACTTATGCCTGGCTCCATTCCCGGGGCCAGGCGATCTGGGATCAGGATGGCACACCTGTCCGCATGCTGGGGTCCGTGCACGACATCACGGCGCGCAAAAAGCGGAACGCGGAGCGTGTCTTCATCAGGGAGATGAGCGACGACGGATTGTGGGATTGGTATCTCGCAAAGGACTTTCAGCTGTGCTCGCCCCGGTTCTGGCAAATGCTGGGCTATGAGCCCGACGAGAAAAAGGACCACCCTTCCGAATGGAAAGCGCTCGCGCTTCCGGAGGATCTTGAGGCCTTTGAGGACATGCTTCGCCGCCATGTCGAGACCAAAGGCGCCGAGAAAATCAGTCTGGAAATGCGCTATCGGCACAAGGACGGATCGGTGGTTACGATCCTGTCCCGCGGTCAGGTGATAGAATGGGCCGCGGACGGAAAGCCCCTCCGGCTTGTTGCAACGCATACGGATCTCACATCAATGCGCAGGACCGAGGCTGCCTTGCGCCTCAGCGACCGGCGTTTCCAGACTGCGGTCCAGGGCATGAGCGTTGGCGTTTTTGACTGGATCGATGTCAATGCGGACGATATTTGGTGGTCGCCGCTCTTTTTCGACCTGCTTGGCTATGAGTCTGGGGAGATTAAGCCGGCGGTCTCCACTTTCAGGAGTCTGATCCATCCCGAAGACGTCGACCCCACCTTCGAGGCCTTGGATGCCCATCTGGCTGGCAAGGCGCCATTCCGTGTCGAGTGTCGGCTCAAACACAAGCAGCTCGGCTATCGCTGGTTCCTCGGATCCGCCCAGGCGATCTGGGATGAGGACGGCAAGCCGGTTCGCATGATCGGCTCCATCATGGATATCCATGAGCGCAAAACGGCTGAACTGACGAAGAGCGAATTCGTCTCCACCGTCAGCCACGAGCTGCGCTCTCCCATGACCTCTGTCATGGGCGCCGTCGGTCTCATCCGGTCGGGACGCCTGGGGGCCATGCCGCCTAAGGTTCAAGAACTGCTCGACATCGCCCAAGCCAATGGGGACCGGTTGGTCCAGATCATCAACGATATTCTGGACATGGATAAGATCGAGGCTGGTCAGCTCGATTTCCATATGGTGTCCCAGTCATTGCACGACTTATTGCAGGCGGCAGTGCGCGAAGCCGAAGGTCTGGCCCTCGAACGGGACGTGGCGGTGACGCTCGATCTTGTCGGTGCCGACGTGCTTGTCGAGGTGGATGCGGATCGTTTTGCGCAAGTGATGGCCAATCTTCTGTCAAACGCCATCAAATTCTCCAGTCCCGGCGATGTGGTGACGGTGTCGACCCGCAATATGGGCGATCAGGCCCGGATACTCGTGCGGGACCGGGGGCCTGGCATTCCGGCGCAATACCGTCCCCTGGTCTTCGATAAATTCACCCAGGCAGACCCCTCCGACGCTCGGCGCACCGGAGGAACGGGCCTTGGCATGAGCATCGCCAAAGCCATTGTCGAAAAGTTCAATGGCACCATTGGCTTTGAAACCGCCATGGGGAAGGGCACCACATTCTATTTCGATCTGCCCAAACAGGTGCCGGCGGTCCGGGCCGAGGCTGGAGACCTGGCGCCCTCCGGTCCCCTGTTCCGTGCAACCCCCGGCCTCAACCGCATCCTGATTGTTGAGAATGATATCGGGATCGTCCGTGTGCTGGAGCAGCTCATCGGCGACGTGGGGGAAGTATGCGCCGTTGGGACACGGACGGCTGCCCGCCGGGTGATCGCCGGCGAGCGCCCTGATCTTGTGATCATGGAGCCGCTGCTGCCCGATGGGGATGGGCTGGAGGACGCCGTCACCCTGTTCGACGGTTGTGAGGGCAAGGCACCGCATCTGCTCGTCTATTCCACCCAGGTGCCTGGCGAAAGGCGTCTGCCGACCGGTGCGAAAGTCCTGGTGAAGGCCCGTTCCTCCAACCAGGATGTGCGGGATGTGGTGTGCGCCGTCTTGGGCTGGCCCCGGGATGCTGATCTTGAGACCAAGGCGCCCGCCACACGCCAACAGCCAGCCTGACAGTGAGGCGGGGCTGGCTGTGAAAAATGGGAGTTTTCCATGGTCCGGCGGATCGCCCATATCGACGACGATGCGGACATTCTTACGATTGCACGTGTGGCGCTCAGGGATCTGGCGGGTTTTGAGGTGATTTCCTTCGCCTCCGGCCACGAGGCACTGGCGCGGCTCGCCGGTTGCCACCCCGACATCATTCTCCTTGATGTCATGATGCCGGACCTTGATGGGGAAGCCTTGATGGGGCATCTCAAATCAGACCCGGCGCTCTGCGCGGTTCCCGTCGTTCTCCTGACTGCAAAGGCCCAGCAGCACGATCTGGACCGCTATCGGCGCAGCGGTGCCGCCGGCATTATTCCAAAGCCCTTCGATCCCACCACCCTGGCCGAACAGGTGCTTGCCTTCCTGCCAGCCCGTCCCAAGGGCAAGGCGCCGTCCTCTTGTTGACCTGACCCTCAGATTGCGGTGCAAAATTGCGGATTGGCGCTCGGGTCGTCTGGTGATCCGTTGCCCCCGCGGAGAGGACGTTTTTGACCATGAGACATTCCGATCCGCCAGGCCGGCGGCTCCATCCCCATTGTGGGGCCTGCGGTCGGTGGGTCTGGCTCTGGCTGACCTTGGGCCTCCTGCTCCAGATCTCTGAGGGGCTGGCATCTGGCCCCTTGCGGGTTGGTGTCCAGTTGGAGCCGCCTAATCTCGACCCCACGGCGGGTGCGGCGGCCGCCATTGATGAAATCGTCTATGCGAATGTGTTTGAGGGACTGACCCGTATTGGGCCGGACGGGACGGTGCAGCCCGGGCTTGCCCATCGCTGGACCCTGTCAGACGACGGACGGACTTACCTCTTCCATTTGCGCGATGGTGTGCGCTTTCACGATGGTACGGCCTTCGATGCCCAGGATGTGGCCTTCACGCTCAATCGCGCGCGCGCGCCAAACACGACCAATGCCCAGAAGGCGCTGTTCGAGCCCATCAGCCGCGTTGAGGTCATCGGTCCTCTGACGGTCGCGGTTCATCTGGCGCGCCCGGTGGGCGCCTTTCTCACCCATCTCGCCTGGGGCGACGCGGTGATTGTGGCGCCGGAAAGTGCGGCCAGAAATGCGGTCCGCCCTATCGGGACGGGGCCGTTTCGTTTCGAGGCCTGGCGTAAGGGCGCTGCGTTGCGCCTTGTGCGTTATAAGGACTATTGGGGGCGCAAAGCCAGCGCCAATACAGGGCATATGCCCGATGCCATCATATTCACCTTCATTCCCGATCCGGCGGCGGCCTTTGCTGCCCTGATGGCAGGGGATGTGGACGGATTCCCAAGCTATCCGGCGCCGGAGAATATTGGCCGCTTTGAACGGGATCCGCGTTTCCGGGTCGATTATGGCTCCGGCGAAGGCGAAGTGATCCTGGCCATCAATAATGGTGTTCCGCCCTTTGACGATATCCGTGTGCGCCGGGCGCTTGCCCATGCCATTGACCGCAGGGCCATCATCGATGGCGCTTTTTTCGGCTTTGGTGAGCCCATTGGTTCCCATTTCCCGCCCCATCACCCCTCCTATGAGGATCTGACCGGCGCCTATCCCTTTGATCCGGTGACGGCGCGCGCTTTGCTGGCGGAAGCCGGCATGGCGCAGGGCTTCCCCATCACCTTGACCTTGCCGCCGCCGAGCTATGCCCGGCGGGCCGGCGAGGCCGTGGCCGGGTTCCTGACCGCTGCGGGCCTGACCGTTCGGATCGAGAGCATCGAATGGGCCCAATGGCTGGAACAGGTCTTCCGCAACAAGGATTATCAGCTCACAATCGTCGCCCATACCGAGCCGCTCGACATCGATATCTACGCCCGTGACGATTATTATTTTCAGTATAATGATTATGAATTCAAAGACCTCATCGCCAGGCTGTCAGCGACTGCCGATCCTGTTCGCCGCGATCGCCTGTTCAGGGCCGCCCAGCGCAAGTTAAGTGAGGATGCCGTCAATGTCTTCCTGGCCCAATTGCCCAAGATCGGTGTTTGGCGCCAGGACGTGACGGGCGTCTGGCGCAATGCTCCGTTGCAGGCCAATGATTTCACAGGCGTGGCCTTGCCCGAAACCGGCCTTGGAGCACGGGAGCGCGCATCCGGACCGCCAGTTTTTGGCGTGATCCTTTTGCTGCTCCTCGCGGCCGGCGGCGCTGCGTTGGCGTCGTTTCTGGGGAGGGCGGGGCATCGCGTTCTTGTGGCGCGTCTTGTGGGCCTTGGTGTCACCCTCGTGGCGGCGAGCGTCGTTGTTTTCGTCCTTGTGGAAATCGTCCCCGGAGATCCGGCGCGCTTTATGATGGGCCTTCAGGCGGATCCGGATGCCGTGGCGGCGTTGCAGGCAGAGCTGGGCCTCGATCGCCCAGCTCCGGTGCGCTATGTGGCCTGGGTCTTCGGCATGATCCAGGGCGATTTCGGAACGAGCTATACCTATCGGGTGCCGGTCGCCGAGCTGATCGGCGAACGGGTGGGCGTCTCAGCGCCTTTGGCTCTCATGGCGCTTCTCCTTTCCACGGCAATCGCTCTGCCGGCAGGCATATGGGCGGCTGCGCGGCGCGGCCGGGCGGAGGATGCCGCCGTGATGGGGGCGGCGCAGGCGGGGCTCGCCATCCCCAATTTCTGGTTCGCACTGTTATTGGTGCTCGTGTTTTCCGCATCCCTGCGCTGGTTTTCCGCCGGCGGATTTCCGGGCTGGGAGGCCGGCGTGTGGCCGGCTCTCAAGGCGCTGGTTCTGCCTGCCATTGCGCTCGCCGTGCCCCAGGCCGCAATCCTTGCGCGGGTCATGCGCACGGCCCTGCTTGATACGCTGTCGGAGGATTATATGCGCACGGCCCGGGCCAAGGGGCTGACGCGGGGGCAGGCCCTGCGGGCCCATGCGGTGCGCAATGCCATGATCCCGGTCTTGACCATTCTGGGCCTGCAGGCGGCCTTCCTGCTGGCCGGTGCCGTCATTATCGAGAATGTCTTCTACCTGCCCGGCCTCGGGCGGCTTGTGTTCCAGGCCATCACCCAGCGCGACCTGATCGTGGTGAAGGGCGTTGTCATGCTGCTGGTCTTTGCGGTGGTGATCCTTATGGCTCTGGTCGACCTTGCCTATGCCGCAGTCGATCCGCGGATCCGCACTGGGGGCCGGTCATGACTCATGTCGCAGGCGTGGGATCCGCCCGTTCCCCAGTGGGGTGGAGTCTTTTTTCGGGTCTTGTTTTCACCGGGCTCATTGGCGCCGTGGCGTTGGTCTCCTTCATCTGGACACCCCATGACGCACTTGTGCTCGCAGTAGACGAGCGGCTTCAGGCTCCATCCTGGTCCCATCCCATGGGTACGGATGTTCTGGGCCGTGATGTGCTTTCCATGATCATGGTGGGCGCCCGCCATTCCCTCGCCGTGGCGCTGCTCGCGGTCGGCTGCGGCATGGTGGTGGGCGTGCCCATGGGCCTTGCGGCAGCGGCTTTTCGGGGGCCTGCGGACAGTCTTCTCATGCGCGGGAATGATGTGATCTTCGCGTTTCCGGCCCTCGTGCTTGCCATCTTGATCACGGCGGTGTTCGGACCCGGCGCGGTCAATGCGATCATCGCCATCGGGATCTTCAATGTGCCTGTATTCGCCCGTCTCGCCCGTGGCGGCGCGCTCTCCTTATGGTCCCGAGAATACATCCTGGCGGCACGGGTTGCCGGGAAGGGGCGGGTGCGGATTTCCGCCGAACATATCCTGCCCAACATCGCCAATCTGCTCATCGTTCAGGGCACGATTCAGTTTTCCCTGGGCATCCTGGCCGAGGCGGGCCTGTCCTATGTGGGCCTTGGCACCCAGCCACCGGCGCCAAGTTGGGGGCGCATGCTCTCCGAGACCCAGACTCTCGTGGATGTGGCCCCTTGGCTTGTGATCTTTCCGGGTCTTGCAATCTTCATGGCGGTGCTCGGGTTCAATCTCTTGGGCGATGGCCTGCGCGACCTGCTTGATCCTCGCCTTCGGGGGAGGGAGGGGCCATGACCCTGCTTGCGGTGAAAGATCTCATGGTCAGGTTGGGTACGGAGGAAATCCTGCACGGGGTCAGCGTTTCCCTTGACGCGGGCGCCGTCCTTGGCCTTGTGGGGGAGTCGGGTTCCGGCAAGTCCATGACGGCCCTTGCTATTATGGGGCTTTTGCCGGAGGGGGCTCGGGTCTCGGGCACCATCGCCTTTGACGGCAAGCCTCTCCACGATCTTGATGATCGGGCCCTGTGCGGCTTGCGGGGGCGGGATCTGGCCATGGTGTTCCAGGAACCCATGACGGCTCTCAATCCCCTGCACTCCATTGGCGACCAGGTGGCGGAGACCATCCGTATTCATACCGGTTCCCCGCGCAGCCGGGCGGCCGAAAGGGCGGCTGAAACGCTGGTCCGGGTTGGTTTGCCTGCGGAGCAGGTTTCGCCCGAGCGCTATCCCCATGAACTGTCCGGCGGTCAGCGCCAGCGCGTGGTCATCGCCATGGCCGTGGCGCTGGGGCCAAAGCTCCTGATCGCCGACGAGCCCACGACGGCCCTCGACGTGACCACCCAGGACCAGATCCTGGCCCTGTTGCGCCGCCTGGTGGCCGAGGACGGGATGGGGCTGATCCTGATCAGCCATGATCTCGCTGTGGTCGCCGACATGGCAGACCATGTGGCGATCATGAAGGACGGGTCCATCGTGGAGGCTGGCGAGACCGGCGTGGTTTTCCGCACCATGGTCCATCCTTATACGAAGCGCTTGTTTGCGGACTCGACCCATGTTCCCGCCCGGGCACCCCATAGGCCAGGCGATATCCCTCTGCTTGAAGTGAAGAATGTGGTGCGGGTCTACGGACAAGAACGCCGCGACCGGGGCCCATGGGGTGGAGGACTGGAGGCGGAGCCTTGCCGCCGGGCCGTCGATGGTGTCGACTTCACCATGCACCGGGGGGAGAATCTGGGGTTGGTCGGAGAGTCCGGCTGCGGAAAGTCAACCCTTGCGCGGACTCTCTTGGGTCTGGAAGATGTCCAGAGCGGCGAAATCTGCGTCGACGGGGTTTGCCTGACGGCCGCCAAAGGGGCTGCTCTGCGCCTGTTGCGACGGCGGATCCAGGTGGTGTTCCAGGACCCTTATGGATCCTTCAATCCCCGCCACCGGGTGGGCCGCGTGATCGCCGAGCCGTTCCACCTGGCCGACCCTAAGCCGAGCCGCGCGGAGATCCGGGACCAGGTGACCGCCATGCTAACCCGCGTGGGCCTGTCACCGGCGGACGCGGACCGCTTTCCCCACGAATTCTCCGGCGGACAGCGCCAGCGCATCGCCATTGCCCGGGCGCTGGTCACACAGCCCGATATCGTGGTGCTTGATGAGGCCGTCTCCGCCCTTGATGTGTCCGTGCGTGCCCGGATCCTTGATCTCCTTGCACAGCTTACGGACAGTCTGGGCGTTTCCTATCTGTTCATCTCCCATGACCTCTCCGTGGTGCGCAGCATCACGGACCGTGTTTTGGTCATGCGCTCCGGGCGGATCGTGGAGGAGGGGCCCACGGCGCGCGTGTTTTCCAATCCCAGTCATCCCTATACCGCATCGCTGATCGCGGCTGCACCAAAGCTGGACATGGGACACGCTCCGGCGCCTGCTGAATAATAGTGGCAAGTGTCAGGACAAATCGCTCTCAATCCCATCATTGTAAGCGCGGCGAGGAAATCCAGAGGACGAAGCACCTTGTGCGGCCCTCCGCTTGGTGCGCAATGACGATGGGTCTGCGTCCATGCCCCTTGGTATCAGGCCGCGGGCTCATTTAACGCGTTCAAAAGCGTGTCACGAACCTTGGTGATCGCTTATGTGCGCAGCTTGCAGGCCTCGCGCCCCGTTCGCGTTTACGCGACGTAAACGCAGTTTTGGCTGGAATATCCGCAATACACGTTTTCCGGAAACAAGAATGCCTGGATGGTCAGGCGTAAGAGGATTCGTGAATGGAACAGGAAACGCCAGTCGGGTTTCATCGTGCCAAGTGCCGTCTAATGCGCGCGTCTTGTATCGCAGGATCAACGATATTCACTCTGTTGACTGCTGTCTCGCCATTGGTTCAGGCACAAGACAAGGATGCGGACGGGACCCAGCCGACCCGGCGCGGTGCCGCCGCCACATTGCAGGAACAGATCACCATTACCGCCCGCAAACAGGAGGAACAGGCCCAGGACGTGCCGGTGGCTGTCACGGCCTTTGACTCAGATCAGCTCCAGGCGGCCGGCTTCAACAGCCTGCTTGACCTGTCCTTTTCCATTCCCAACGCGTCTCTTGATGAGGTGGGGACGGGCCGCGGCATCGCCAGTTTTGCCATTCGCGGCCTCTCGGCCACGTCGTCCATCCCGTCCATCGATCCGGCCGTGGCGACTTTCATTGATGGCATTTATCTCGCCACCAATGCGGGCACAGTTCTGGACCAGTTCGATGTTGAGGCCGTCGAGGTTCTGCGGGGCCCCCAGGGCACCTTGTTCGGCCGGAACGTCACCGGCGGGGCCGTCCTGATCCGGACCAAACGCCCGAGCCAGGAATTCCAGATCGAAAGCACGCTCCGTATCGAGACGGGCCCTGATTATACCATCGGCATTGCAGGGCAGGGCGGGATCACCGAGACGCTCTCGCTGCGCATCGCTATGTATTACAACAATGATCGGGGCTATTTTGAAAATCTTGGCGTGCAGATTGACCCCACGATCAATGGCGGCGACTCCCGTGCCGGGGCCAACACGACCTGGTTCTTCCGTCCCTCATTGCTCTGGGAACCGACGCCCAGCCTGAGTTTCTGGCTGAAATACGAGCATCTGGAACAGCAGGGTCAGCAGCCGCCGCCCCAGAACCAGGCCAATTTCTTCGGCACCACGGACGATCGGGTGGCATTCGACTTTGTTGCTGAGGGCCGATACGACGTCGATGCCATCACCTTCGAGACCAACTGGGATGTGGGTCCTGGCACGCTGACGAATTTGTTCGGGTACCGCATCTACCGGTCCAATGGCGGGAACGATATTGATGCGACGACCGAGAGCCGCTTCCATTCCGGTGCGTTTACCGGCACGGACACCTTTTCGAACGAGATCCGCTATGCGGGGGCGCTGTTCGGCGATTTCCTTGACTTCACGGTGGGCGTGTTCGCTTACTACTCGGAACTGGACTACACGGAACAACGCTTCCTTCTTGGTGGCGCAGCGTTCCAGGAAGGGGGCGGAATCCAGGATACCCGTGCCATCGCTTTGTTCACTGAGAACCAGTTGCACTTCACTGATCGTCTGACCGGTATTTTGGGTCTGCGCTATTCCATTGAGGACAAGGAAGTGGACTTCAGCGAAGTGTCGGGGGGAACGGATGGTGACGGCAATTGTGAGGGCATTGCCAGCTTCCCACTCACCTTCAATCCGGATTGTACCATCACCTCGACGGATGAGGATACGTGGTACACGTTCGGCTTTAAGGTGGGTGCGGAATATGCCGTGACCAACTCAGCCATCACCTATGCCCAGTTTACCCGGGGCTTTCGCAGTGGTGGCTTTAATCTGCGGGATACGGTCGTCGATGGTACCAACCAGGACTCTTATGATGAGGAGGAACTGGACGTTTTCGAGATTGGCCTGAAGGCGGACTGGCTGGATGGTCGTCTGCGCACCAACGGAGCCCTGTTTCGTGGCTTCATCGAAGGCGTGCAGCGGGACGTGAACGTGCCAACGCCCTCGGGTGGCGGTGTGACGCAGACCACGGCGAATACGGGTGATGCGGTCATCAAGGGCGGTGAATTCGAAGGGCAGTTCTTGGTGCTCGACACTCTCCTGTTAACCGCGCAGTTCGGCTATGTCGATTTCGACTATGATCAGATTTTCATCGATATCAGCGGTGATGATGTGGTCACGGAGGCTGACTTCGCCCTTGAATTCCCCCGCGCGGCGGAATTCACCTATGGGGGGTCGATCACCTATGACTACGATATTGGGATGGGCTATTTGACCACCCGCGTGTCCTACGACCACCGGGATCCGACTTTCTTCACTGACAACAATCTGACGCCACTTCTGGGTGCAGATATTCTGTCAGCCCGCATGTCCTACACTTTCGAAAGTGGCATGAACGTCGCTATTTTTGGCAGGAACATGCTGAACAATATCGTGGCCGCGGGCTCAACCGCGATTGCAGCGCCTTTCGGCTTGCCGGATCCCAATTTTCCCACACAGCAACTGTTCGGCGGCACAGGCACGTTCTCGCCGCTGCAAGAGGGCCGGGTTTGGGGACTGGAGATCAATGTGACTTACTGACCGTCAGTCTGCTGTACAAGAATTGATCGGCCAAAGGCGGCGGCCAGTCAACGGCCACCGCTTTTATTGCGCTCGTGTCAGTTCCTCTCGGTCGCGGCCGAGATGGCGAGGACGGCTGCTTTGATTTCCGGGATACCGTTCCGGTGCATGAAATGGTTCATGCCATCCATGACCGTCACCGCGACAAGATCGGCGCCCCTCATACGCTCTTTCATGAAGGCCACATTCTCGAACGGCACGAGAGTGTCCTGCGTTCCATGAACAATGGCCACGGGCATTGTGATGTCTGGCAGGCGAGGGGCCATGCGGCGCAGGCCCGCCTCAAGATCGATCAGCTCGTCATTGGCATTGCGCGCCCATCGGGCCAGAAACGGTTTGACGAAAGGCCATTGCCCAATGCGCTGGATGAACAGGATTTCTTCCAGATCCGGATCGAGTGATCCCGCGACAATCACGATCCCGCCCACCTGATCCGGATAGTCAATCGCTGCCCGGGCCACGATGGGACCGCCCAGGGACCATCCGACCAGGATCGGTTTGGCGCCATTCCGGGCTTCCATCAGCGGCACAAGGGCCGCAGCCTGATCTTCAATGCGGGTCATCACGCGCAAGGGATCGGAGCGGCCAAAGCCGGGTCGATCCACGGCGATGATCTCATAGCCCGTCCACGGATCGGCGAGCACAAGTCGCCAGTCTTGGGCATGACCCGGTGTTCCGTGGACGAAGATGACCTGCCGGCCCGTGCCATCACCGCTGCGCAGATAGCTGATTTTGGCTTTGAGCGGCGCCGGGCCCTCCACAGCTGCGCGTTGGACCCCCGGAATGTCGGATGAGCCGGCCATGAAGTCCGGCATGTCGCCTTCAGATCCCGGCCAGGTGAGCATGGACCCGATCGGCGTGAACAGGATGGCGGCGGCGGTCACGAGGCCGACGAGGATGATGAAAATCAGCAGGATCCGAGTGAACATGGGCATGCCCCTTGTTTGCAGCGCATTGGCTTGGGACGAGAATGGGCAGCCCGGGGCCCATCACACAAGGGCCGAAGGCGCCGCAAGGGCCATTTAACGGGCATCTGGCGCGTGATCTTGTCAGAGCCGAGCCGGTCGTGAAACATTCTTTCAGATCAAGGCCGCTCAGGCGGTGTGTTTATGCGGAACTGAGCGTAAAGGAGAGACAGGATGATGCGTCTGCCCATGGGAGTGTTGTTTTCCGGGCTGGTCGCCCTGGCCGGCGGTTGCGGCGCCATGCTCGCCCCGTCCCATGCCCAGGACGAGGCGCCGACCTTTTTGACGCCGGAGATGCTCGACACGGCCAATGGTCTCATCGACCGTGCTCTGACGGATGATACGGGCTACAAGATCATTGAGTCTTTGACGACCGAGGTCGGGCCCCGCCTTGCCGGCACGCCGGAAGAGGCCCGGGCGCGGGACTGGGGCCTGGCGATGTTCAAGGCCCACGGCTTTGCGAATGTCCGTGTGGAGCCTTTTAAGGTCAAGCTGTGGACCCGAGCACGGGAGTCAGCCGAAATCGTTTCGCCATTCCCACAGCCTCTTCTGGTCACGGCTCTCGGCAACAGCGTCGCGACACCGCCGGAAGGGATCACGGCCGAAATCGTCCGCTTCGAAACTTTGACGGAACTGGCCAATGCAGCGCCCGACAGTCTAACGGGCAAGATTGCCTTTGTGGATGAGAAGATGACACGGACCCAGGACGGGTCGGGTTATGGCGTGGCGGTTCAGAAACGTTCGGGCGCCGCGATTGAAGGGGCCAAGCGGGGCGCGATCGCGGCCCTCATCCGGTCCGTGGGCACGGATGGCCAGCGCTTTCCCCATACGGGCGGCATGCGCTATGGCCCCGGTGTGACGCCGGTCCCCATTGCCGCCCTGTCCGAACCGGACGCGGATCAACTGGCCCGGGCTCTGACCCGCGGCCCTGTCACGGTGCGGATGGTGCTCGATGTCAATGGTGGTGGCCGGGCGGGTCCCGCCTGGGAAGGACCGGAAGAGGAACTGGCGATTTCGGGCAATGTGGTCGGTGAGATCGTGGGCGAGACGGACGAAATCATCCTGGTCGGCGGGCATCTCGATTCATGGGATCTCGGCACCGGCGCCGTTGATGATGGCGCGGGGGTTGGTATCACACTGGCGGCGGCAAAACTGGTCGGCGACCTGCCGGGCAAGCCCAAGCGGACCATCCGTGTGGTGATGTTCGGCTCGGAAGAAGTGGGGCTTGTCGGCGCTAGGGCCTATGCCGAGATGCATAAGGACGAACTGGCCAAACACATCGTTGGGGCGGAGTCCGATTTCGGTGCCGACCGCATCTGGCGCATGCAGACCCGCTGGGGACTGGACAAGCTGCCCAAGGCCAAGGCCTTCCACCGGGTTTTAAGGCGTCTTGGAATCAGTCCCGGCGACAATCAAGCCAGTGGTGGTCCGGACATGACCTTCGTGCGCATGGCCGGTGTGCCGGTGGTAAGCCTGACCCAGAATGGCTGGGACTATTTCGATCTTCACCACACGCCGGATGACACGTTCGACAAGATCGATCGGGACAAGGTGGCCCAGAACGTGGCGGCCTATGCGGCCTTCATTTATCTCGCGTCTGAAATGGATGGGGATTTCCGGGCCGCCGAGTGACGGGACCCATCGCGCAACGCCCAGCACGGGCGGACAGTCTTTCAAGCCGGGAAGGGTTGATCGCTTCCCGGCCGCTCACGCCGATGCGGCGGCCGGGGCAGAATCGGCCGCCGCAGCACAAACAGCCTACGCAGCAACTGCCACATCATGGTCACTCCTTATACCCAACAGTGTTGGTTCGGGTTCCTGGCCCCCGGAGAACGTCCGCGTCAAGACCGGGAAAGCAGTACTTCCAAAGGTGCCGCCTGAAACGCACGCCGGCGATCCGCCGTCGAACGAACCAGGTCCACCAGCCCGATCTGGCACATGCGCGTTGGCGCCAGCGCCAGCACTGCGGCTCGGAGCTTGGGTGGTGTTTTGGGCGACGGCCTCGACAGCCCCGCCCCCATGGGTGCCTGGAGCCGGGGACGCACCCCGTTGACCCGCAAAGCCAGGATCGACAGCAATCACGGCGAGCAAAAGGGCTGCCAAGGTGAAGGTCACGTTGCGCATTGCTCAGTCTCCTCCGGTAACGGGGCGGGCGGTCCCCATTGGGGCCGTGCTGCCGCTGGTTCTCGTGTGGGACGGGCGCTCACGCCTGCCCACAGAAGGGACAATGACCGTTTCACCGCGCTTTTCTCTGTGCCGCGGGACACATTGGGGTGCGTATCGGTGACTCCCACCGTAAAGTACATCAGATCTTACCGTTCGTTCATGGCAACGAATTTCAACGGCATTGCGAGGACACGATGACGAGGGGATGGCAGTTCAGGGCAGCAATTGTGGCATCGGCCTTGCCCGCACTGGCAATTGCCGGCTGTGGGCCGGACAATGCAGCCGGCGATGCTGGCGCGCGGTCGGTCGCTGTCTCTGAGCAGACCAGGCTGGCAATGCCCGCATCGCTTCAGGATAAAGCTGCTACAGCGAAACCCGTCGCTTATGAGCTATCGCACGATTCGCCGGACACGTCCTATTGGGGCCCGCCTGCCAAGGCGGACCAGTCCTGGTTCGCGGTGCGGGCGTGCACGAATATGGGCAATGCTTTGGACGCGCCGGAGGAGGGGGCCTGGGGCTGGACCATCGAGACGGACCATTTCCGGATCATCGCCGATGCGGGATTTGACACCGTTCGCATCCCTGTGCGCTGGAGTGCCCATACGGGCCCGGCCCCGGAATTCACGATTGATCCGGCGTTCCGGGATCGGGTCGACACGGTCCTTCGCGAGGCCCGGCAAGCGGGGCTGAACGTGATTTTCAATGTTCACCATTTCAACCCGCTCATGGCGGATCCGGCGGCCTATCGCGAGCAGCTCATGGCCATCTGGCGCCAGCTCAGCCCCTATTACCGCAATCTGCCGAGCGATGTTTACCTTGAGATCCTGAATGAGCCCCATGGCAAGCTGAAGGGCGCCCTCATGCGCGAGCTGCTGGTGGAGGCGGTCGCCATCGTTCGGGAGCACCATCCGGATCGTGCCATCATTCTGGGTGGAGACAATTACTCCAAAATCGCGACTCTCAAGACTCTTCCGGATCTGGATGATCCCCGGATCGTTCCGACCTTCCACTATTACCGCCCCTTCAACTTCACCCACCAGGACGCGCCCTGGCTGGGCGAAAATGGCCCGCGCGGACCGCTCTCCTGGGGCGGCGAGCGGGACGAGGCGGATCTCGTGCGCCATGCCGTTACGGCCGGCGAGTATCGCCTCCGCAAGGATGTGCCGCTGCTGATGGGCGAGTTTGGCGTCTATGACGACGTGGACCTTGCCGAGCGGGTGAAATGGACGAAGGCCGTCCGGAGGGAGTTCGAAGCCTGGGGCGTTGCCTGGTGCACCTGGAACTTCACCGCCACCTTCGAGATCTGGGACAGGAAAACCCAAGACTGGGTCCCCGGCATGCTCGACGCACTGGGGCTATCGCCTGATTGAGCTGCATCCGAAGCAGCGGGAGGAACGGTGCGCAAGGCCCTGTCACTGGAGCGCTCATCGGGGAGGCGACACCGCCCGGTCGGATGAGACAGGATCCAACTTGCGTAAATCGTCAGCATAAGATGGAAAACGGGAGTGGACCGGTGATCCACTCCCGCATGTTTGAAGGCCGAAGAGCGACCGGGTTCAGATCGCCTTGAACTCGACGCGGCGGTTCAAGGGGTCCGTGGCGGCGCGCTCGGCGAGGGGCTGGGCTTCGCCGAAGCCGAGCACAGCCAGGCGATGGGCCGGGATGCCGTGGCTGCGCACCAGATAGTCACGGACCGCTTCGGCACGGGCGATGGACAGCCGCTCATTATACTCAGCCGAGCCAACACTGTCCGTATGCCCCATGATCCGCAGCACTTTGTCTTGCGCATTCGGCATCTGCAGGGCCCCGGCCAGCTTGTCCAGATGACCGTGGAAGCTCGGATCGATGCGCGCGGAGTTGAACTCAAACTTGATCAGATAGGCCACTGTGGCGCCGCCCTCGGGCTTGGCTTGCGCGGCCGGCTTGGCCGGAGCGGCCGCCGGCGCGGCGGAGGCAACCGGCGCCTTGCGGGCCACGGTGACGCCTTTTGCTGCCGGTGCGATGGTGCCGCCCGCGCTGACGGCGCCCCCCGTGCCAAACCCGCTCGCCGCGCTGGCGCCATAGCCGTCGGCTCGGCCGGCGGGGGCATAAGCGGGCTGGGCGGCATTTTTCACGCGGATGCCCCGGGTGCGGAACATCTCATTGCCGAAGGCGGCGTCGTCAGCCGATGCCGCCTCCGGGGCGGTTCCACCGAACAGCGCGGCGTTCAGGGTCTGGCTGTCCGGTGCATTGTGAAAGATGTAGACGTCCTCATTGGCCTGGGCGGCGGTGAGAGCGAAAGTGAACCCGGCGGCAACGGTGGCCAGGAAACGGCGAGCGGTGAAGTGTGTCATGGTCTGTCTCCCTTGGATTTCCGGGGCGCCTCAAGCGCCGATGGGTTCACCCTAGGTGCCGCCCCCGCTCAGGGCCGTGATGCCAAGCACAGGTTCTCACCGCGCATGATCAGAATTTGCGCATCCTGTTGGTTCTGGCCGAAATAAGCGCTGTCCCGATTGGCCAGCCGCCCGGCGATCGGCGCTTCGACCGGCGCGGAATCGATGATTTTCTGTCCATTTTGCCAGCAGGTAAGGGCATAACGGCCCTGGAACGGTCCGATGGGCCCCGCTGTCACTCCGACGGCCCCAGGGGTGGAGCGCAAGAAGCGATTGCCGCCAGGGGCCTGTCCCGGGCCAGTGCCAGACGCGCGGGGCTGGGTGGCCTGTCCGTCAACCACAACTTGGCTGTTGGCGTGCTGGGCCAGAAGGTGGACGCCGCCTTCACCGGTCGGCGAAATGGCTGCCGCGCTTGGGGCCGTCGGGGCGAAAGACAGGCTGCCCGCGATAGCGAGGCTGCAAAACGCAGCCAGCGCCAGTCGCATTTTGGTGGTCTTCAGGGTCATGGGTCTCGTCTCCGGGTTCGGGCTTTTGGGGTCAGCGGGTCAGGAATTCGAGCTTCGCGGTGGCCACGTCGGCCCCGGTCGCGGACCAGGCCCGGGACACCTCGCCCAGGGAGCGCATCTGAATAGGCTCAAGGTCTGGCACCCGGAGGGCCGCCGGCAGCCGGGGACCAAGATCCGAGCGCGAGGCGTGGCACTGGACCGTTTCCAGGCTGTTCGGTGCGCCAAGGACAATCTCGAAAGTCTCGGGGCTTGGCGGAACGCTCACCAGACGTCCACCGCCCACGGCCGCACTGGCCTGGAACCGGTTCGGGAAAATCTGGGCGATGCCGCCGGACGCATCCTGGTAATAGCAGTAGAGATAGCCGTCCCCATTGAGCCGGGCCTGGATAATCGGCTTTGAGCCCACCTCATAAACGGAGCGTTCTTCCGTATCCGTCAACAGAATGCTGAGTTTGCTGACAGCAGCGTCCACGGAATAGTTCGCCGGGATGGTCCTGCGCTTCGGCGTGCCGCCCACATTTTGCAGGTTTTCCGCCAGCAGCGCGGCATAGAGCGACTGGTCGATCCGGCCCTGGGCGCTCAATCCCTTGGCATTCTGATAGGCGCCGATGGCGTTGGTCAGGCGCGGAGAGGACAGGCCATCCCGGGGGCCAGTGTAATAGCCAAGGGACCCCAAGGCGTTCTGGACAAACAGCAGGCGTTCCTCCTCATCCATCCGATCGAACCAACCGCGCACCTCCCGTTCAATTTCCATATTGGACTGGTCAAGGCCCAGGCACTGCCAATAGGGCGTACGGGTCATCTTGCCGGCCACTTCAATGGCACTCAAATCCATCAGGGTTCGAATGGCCTGGTGCATGCCCTCGCTGCGGTTGAGCGAAACGTTGAAGGACAGGCTGACCTTGTCGATCACACCGCGGGAATCTCCCGCAACGCCCCGTTTGCGCACGGCAATGGAGTTGCGCGAGGAGACGCCCGGCAGGATCTGGCGGCTGATGGTTTCGCCCACATTGAGGTCAACGGAGACCATGGACACGACCTGGTCTGCCGAGGCGCCGACGCGGTTCGATTCATAGCCGACACCGCCGCCCACGCTTTCCGACACGACACTCTCGTCCAGCTGGGTGATCGCACCGCGGATATAGTAATTCGGCACCAGCGAGAGTTCCGGGTTATACGGATAATCCTCGCGCCAGATCTCCCGATCCACATAGGTGAATGCCTTGGAGCGCACGCTCATGGCCGAAAAGGCCGAAATCAGCATTTCGCGGGTGCCGGTATAGATTTCGCGGGTCGCGTCGGGAATGCCCTTGGTGGTGATCCGGATGTCCCGAATGCCATAGGCGAGGAAGAGCTTGTCCATGCAGGCGAGCGACGTGCTGAAGCTCGTGATGTTCTGGACCGGCGCGGCCTTGGGGCGGGCCTTGTACGGCACCTCGTCAAGGGATGTGGCGCAGGCGCCAAGGGCGAGCACGCTGACAAGCGCGACGCCCTTTTTCATGGTCTTCAGTCCCCACATGGTCAGTGTTCCTTCCTTTGGGCCCTCATCCCGTGTCACGGCCCCGTTGCGTGATGGAGCAGGGCGGGTCCCACCATTCAAGGTGGGCCGCCCCGTTCGCAGGCTCAAAAGCCAGGCCCGGACGGGTGGGGCTCGGCGTAGCAGTTGCCGTCGATATTATAGATGTCGCCGGTGATGATCGTCTGTTCCTCTGGCGTCTGCTGGTGCGGCTGACTGTGAGGATTATAAGGATCTTGCTGCGGCGTGCTGCCGATATTCAGCTCCTCGCAGGGGCGAAGCTCGCCGGGCTTGTACTTGTCTTCCGTATGCGCCTGCATGTAAGTCGTCCAGGCAATAATGCCTTGAATTTTCGCCTGCTGGGCCGGAGCCAGGTGTTGGCGCTGGTTGTACTCCTTGGCGCAGGCCGGATTGACGATGGCCAAGAGGCCGGCCACGGCCAGGATCAGGGCAAGGCCTGTGGTGATGATTTGAATGCGGATCATGGGTCTTCTCCTTCGGGTCGAACGGGGCCGGCGTGGACCGGCCGGTTGTGTTGCAATGCGGTTCAGTGCGTCTCCATGGCCGATCAGCAATCTCCGGCGGCGCCAATGCGCGTCCGGGTGCCGATCTTGCCGATGCCCAGTCCAACCGTGACAACCTTACCGGTCACGATCGTCTGGTTGAAGTTGCGTGATTTGCTCGTGTTCCGGGCCGTACCGATGCAGGTCCTGGCATGGGTTCCGGGCACGATGCCGACGGTCAGCACCGACGGCACCACGATGGTCTGGCGCACGGAGCCGTTGATATTGGCGTTGTTGGCCGCGCCGATGCGGGTCGTGGCCTTTGTGCCCGGCGTGACGGCAACCGTGGTGGCGTTGCCGACGATGACGGTGCGATTCACGTCACCGCCCACTTTGGAGTTCGTCAGAGTGCCGATTTCCGTCGTCGCGCTGGTGCGGGCACCAAGGGCGATGGTGTCCGTGTTGCCGACAACAACGGTCTGCCTGACGCGGCCGCCGACCGTCGTGCCATGGATGACACCAACGGATGTGCGGGCATGGGTGTTGACGCCGAGGGCGGCCGTATTGTTGCGGCCGACAATGGCGATGTTGGTCACGTCGCCGCCGCTGCGCACTTCGCCGGACTTCGCCGCCCAGGCGAGGGGGGCGTCCGTCAGGGCGGCCAGGCAGAGCGCAGCGGCGGTCAGGGTCGCAAGGCGCATGGGTCCGTCTCCTTCTTCGAATGGGACCGGGGCCATCCCCGGCATGGCCCCTTTGTCCCATGAGCCCGCTTCCGGGCCTGTGCTGGCGGACACGGGGGGCAAGGTTTTTTGAGCGGGCGTGACACGAAAAAACCGCGCCGTTTGGACCGGCGCGGTTTGAGGTTTGGGTTGTGTGTTGAGGGGGTGTGTGTTGGCTCAGCGCTCCTGTCCGATGGTGCCGACTTCGGTCTTGGCTTCAGAAGCGATGCCCAGAGCGACCGTGTTGTTCTCACCCACAAGGCCGACATTTGTCAGCGTGCCGTTCAGGCGTGCGTCGTGGATCATGCCGGCATCCGTGCCAGCCTTGGTGCCGATGCCCAGAGCGACGGTGTTGTTTTCGCCGATCAGGCCGACATTGGTGAGGCTGCCCTTGAAGGATCCGTTCTGCACGGCGCCGACGCGTGTCGTGGCTTCAGAAGCGATGCCGAGAGCGACGGTGTTGTTCTCACCGATCAGGCCGACATTGGTGGCCTGGCCATTGATGCTGGGCTGACCGGATTTGGCCGCCAGAGCCGGGCCGGCAACGGCGAGGGACAGGGCGAGGGCAGCAGCGGTGAGGGATGTCTTGAACATGGGAAAGTCTCCTTTGGGTTTGGTCTGTCTCGTCTGGGGTTCCACCTGGCGGCAGCTCCAACCGCCGCCGACAAGATGACCATGCCAAAGACACACGACCCGCCCTGTGCCATCGGTCACAGGGCGGAGATTTTCCCAAAAAAGAGTGTCAGAGCTGGATCGCCTCGGCGCCGTCCCCCAGATAGGAGAAGGCCGACCAGAGGAAAGGATGGCTCGTGCGCGGATCATTGATCATGGCGAGCTTCGCCTGGCGCACCGCTTCCACCGGACTGACACCACCTTTCAGCCGGTCAAAGATCCCCACCATGAGCGTTTGTGTGGCCACATCCGACACATACCAGTGGGACACGATGAGGCCTTTGGCGCCGGCATAGAAGAAGGACCGGCTGAGACTGGCGAGGCTTTCACCGCCGAACTGGTCGAGCACCACACCGGTATTGCAGGCCGACAACACAACAAGATCGGCGTTAATCGAGAGATTGGTGATCTCCGCCGCCGTCAGCAGGCCATCCCCACCACCCGAGGCATCCGGCAGACCCACCACAAGGGCCGGCTCCGGCAGACAGTCGAGTTCTCCGGGGAACAAGCCATGGGTCGCGAAATGCACGACACGGAAATCGCCCAGAGGCAGCGACTTCACATCCTCTTCACTCAGATCATCAAGCCGGAAGGTGCGCGAGCGGTCCGACCCCACCCGTTCCACAATGGTGGCCACTTCACCGGTCGCACCGGCCAGCGGCGGCAGATCCAGCAGGGCCGAGAGGTCGTCGCTGCAGCTTGTGGGCAGATTGAGCCGGCGTGCAATGGCCGTCTGCTCCGTCTTGCCATAGGCGCCGCCCACAAAACCCGCAAAAGGCACGCTCGTGCCGCGGCTGCGGCCCTCGGTCCGGTTCAGGTGAAAGGCCTGTACCGACGGCACCATGGAGACTGCATGGGTCTTGATGAGCCAGTCCACATCCTCATAGGTCCGGCGCGCCCGGCCATCGAACCGCGTTACCAGCAAGGAGAAAGGCAGGCTCTGGAGCGGGCCCGATGGCGCAATAATCAAGTGATCAAGATTAGCCATCCTCTGCTCGATCGGACCAAGCAGGAGCCGATAGAGACGCGCTGCCGCGGCCAGATTGTACTGGGACCCAGGACGGTCATCGACGGCGACCCGCACGGCACGGATCAGATTGTTCAGGTCCTTTTCCGTGGCATCAATGCCGTAAAAGGCGAGATCGTCCTTGGTTACCAGGAACGCATAGCTCCGCTCAGGCGAAACCTGGAACACGAGCGTGCCTTCGCCGTCGCGTAGACTGGCCTGTAGCGTATCAAGAGCGACTGGTGCGTCGATGAGCAGGTTGTAGCGGGGCAGGGCCGATTGCACGGCCTGCTCCCGAACGGTGATCTGCCGGTCCGTTGCCGCAAAAGTCCGGCGCAGCTGCTCCGCCTCCAGCGTATCGCCGCGGGATTGCGCGATGGACAGGGCTTCGGTCAGATCGTCCCGATACCGGCGCAGATCCTGAAGGTCGCGGATGGCCTGACCGCCCGCGCTATCTTCCGTCGCGAGGCGCGCAAAGGACTGGCGCATGGTCTGGGCCACGATGGTCGAGCGTGTGAGCTGGCTATAGGCAAAAGTCCGGGCCAGGAGCGCCGGGCTGAAGCTGCCGGCCCGCTCCACCAGAACCGCATCATAGAAGGGTGTCAGGGCCTCTATGGGCAGGTCCTGCTGACTGCGCTGGATCATGGCCAGCCCGGCTTCCGTGTCCTCAAAACCCGCCGTCCTGTCATCATCGGCAAAGGCAAGGCGGCCCCGTTCAATCAGAGTGACAGCCGCAAGATGGCTGTCCACGGAACGCTTTTGTTCCTCCGCGATGATCTGGGCCAGGATGGCGCGGGCCTCACCCAGGCGCCCGGCGTCCTCTGCCAGCTCAGCCTTGAGAAGGCGTAACTGCTGCTGCCATTCAATGGCGAGGCTTGGATAGCGGGCCACGGCAGCCTGGGCCTCATTGGCCACCGCGAGCGCTTCATTGCCACGGCCCAGGGTACGGAGCATGGCCCCTTCGAGATACCGGCTTTGCAGGAGGTCGGCGAGGGCTGTCAGTCCATAGGACGTACCAAGATCACCGGTCGAACTCAAAGCTTCGCTGAATTCACCGGTTGGATCGGGAAGGCCGCCTTTGAGATAGGTCTCGACAATGCGCTGGCGTTGGTTGCTTGCACGCCGGGCCGTTTCAAGAGCCTTGGAAAACTCTCTCTGGTTCGCCTGGTGAAAGGCCTGGTAACTGACGAGGCGGGCCCGGGCGTTGGGATCGATGGCGTTGCGCACCAATCGTTCCGCGCGGATGAACTGGCTGTTGGCCTGCTCAAAACGCCGCAGATTGGAGTTCTCCAAGGCAAGGACCATCAGCACATCGGCGAGCCTCGGATCATCGCCCGGCAGGAAACGCTGCTGCATGGACAGGGCTTTTTGATACTGGATCAGAGCGTCCGGATGCAGACCTTGGGCGTTCAGATATCGCGCGTAATCCATCACCTCAAGGAAGGAAAACACATCGCCCACGGAGAAAACGCGGGCCCCGATCCGCGATTCGTAATCGAGCCGGGTCTGGTCAACACGGCTCGCATCGGGAATGTCTCGCTTATCCGAGACATCACCCAGGATTTCGGCGGCGAAGGTTGCCGGCAGCATGGCGGCCGGAATGCCCTGAATGGCGAAGATACGGTCGCCCCGGCGCAGCAGCCGCGCTTCATACGGGAAAGCGCTTTCACCGCGCAGACGGCAGGAAAAATCGACAGCCGATCCGCCTTTCCAGTCGGTCTCCTCAGGCGCGCCGCAAGCGGCCGTTTCCGCCAGGCGCTCGCCCCAGACCGGCGGTTCCGTACCCGGAGCGAGGGCGACGTCTTCATAAACGGCAAGCTGGGCACTTGGCGCTTCCCACTGGCCGCATTGAATGTCAAAGACCTTTGAAGCAGCCATAGCCTGCCGTTCCGGCCCATTGGGCACCGCGCGGCAGGATTCGCCGACGAGGTTCGGGCCGGCGAGGAAGCCCGCCTGCCGGTCGCTGTCCACGGCGAAGGGGTTGAGGGCACAGGCGCTCAGCAGAAGGGTGGCAAGGCCCGCAAGGCCAGCCTTGGATCGGCGCATGATCTGCATAGGATCAATTCCTCCGCCAATTGTTTCGGTCGCCGCCACTGGCGGGTTTGACATCGAAAATAGACCGTCTGCGGCGCAATTGCTGACCCCGAGTGAGGGCCGGGGTTGCGGCATCGGTCTCGAAATAGATTTCTCCGCCTGGCCCGCGCACCAGGTCGTCCATCAACATGGCGGCAACCCGTTCAGCCCGGGCCTGGCCAAGTGTCATCAGCAGCGGGGGGCGGAACAGGTCAGGACCTCGACGGGCCAGGTCCTTAAAGTCCAGGTCTTCAAAGACCGTGTCCGATTCAAGGCTGAGCCCAGGGGATTCGAACCC
>CAYUYV010000001.1:91248-97026 GCA_964449455.1 uncultured Alphaproteobacteria bacterium
CCCAGGGGATTCGAACCCGGGGGATTCGAAGAAGTCATCATCTCTCGGGAACTCATCCGTAGGAAAATCGTTGTTGGGGAATTCCCCACCCTCATCGAAGACCTGGCACAGCATAGTCAGGCCAGCGGGTGCCGGTGTCGGCTGCCATGGATGGGTGCCGGTGGGACGGGCCCGCTCTTTTGCCTCCCGGATTTCTTCGGTGAGCGGGGTCAGGCCCGATGGATCCGGCGCGCCGAGGGTTGTCTGCGTGCTGCCGGTCCAGACAAAAGCGGCGAGGGCCGTGGCGGCGAGGGGGCGGCGGCTGCGGTCCATGGCGGTCTCCCAAAAATCGTGGGTCCCAAGGGCCAGGTCCGGTGAGGGGCCCGCCCGGGTCTCGTTACATCAGAACGTGTTCGACAGGCGGAACAGGATCTGGGGATCATAGTCTCCGGCGGCGTCGCTCCCGTCACGGATGGTTCCGCGGCCGCCGAACGGCACGGCCACGAGCACTTCACCCAGCGTGTTTTCCTTCACCACCGTGCGCATGCCAAAGCCCGCGGAGGTGATGGTCTGGCTCTGCTGGGTGAACTGGTTGCGCGCAATCCCGTAATCGAGAAAGGCAAAGGCCTGATAGGCGTCGAGCCAGGACAAGGACTGAGCCGCATTCCGGAACTGCACTTCGAGACTGGCGCCCATGCCGCGATCGCCGGCGACCTGGGCCTCGTTGAAGCCCCGACCATACCGGTTGCCGCCTGCGGTGAACTCTTCGCTGGCCAGCACATTGTTGCTGGAGATCTGCGCGGCCACATTGGCGACCACGAAAATCTTGTCCGTCACCTCCTGAACGCGGGAGGCCTCGCCGACGACCACGAGATAAGCGCCCCCGGCACCAGGCCGGGTCGACAGATCATCCCGGTCGGTTGAGCCCAGGAAGGGAAGGGCCGTGCGCAAGGCCACATCGAACCGGTTCAGGCCGCGTTTGTCGTCCGCCCAGGTCACAAGGCCGCGAAGGGCCACAACGCGGGACACATCGTCAAGGCCACCTGGCGGCGTACCAAAACCGGTCGTATCCGTATTGACGAATTCGGCCGCGGCAATGAGGTCCACGGACAAGTTCCGCTTGCGGATATAGGGGTAGAGAATTTCGGCAATGCCCAGGATTGAATCCGACTGGAGATTGGCACCGCTCAGAAAGGCCCCGGCATTCGAGCGGCCGACGGAGAGCGTGCCCTTGAGCCTGAGACCTTGATTGCCGATGGCAGCGCTGCCGCTCACCTGGCCCACATAGGCATCGGCCGGTTCAAAAGGGCCGGCCCCCAGGAAAATCACCTGGACCTGCTCGCCATATTCCGTACGTGCCTGGCTCGACAGACCGCCCGCACCTTGCAGGCGTCCCGTAAAGACGGAGCCGAAATTGTCGACCGACACGAAGCCGGAGCCGGTTTTGCGGGTGATCCGGGCCAGGAGGATAATGCTGCCCGATGGGTCGTTGGTCTGACGCAGCACCACCGAAACAGTGAGACCCGGAAGGTCATTGGCCAAAAGAAGGGCCCGTTCCAGCGTCTCAAACTTCAAGGGGCGCTGCAGTGTCACCTGCTCCAGGTAATCGACGGCTTTTTGTTTTCCCGGAATGGCATCGCCATCCACATCGACCTGGGAAATAAAGCCTTCATCGATCCTGAGCCGCGGCGTGCCTGTCGTGATCCGTTGGGAAGGGACCTGCACCCGCGCGAGGAAATAACCATCCGCGCGATAGCGCTTTTGCACCGCTTCGGCGATCTGCTGAAGTCCGGCGAGGCCAACCCTATTGCCGACAAAGGACGTGTAGGTCCCGGCCAGATCATCCGCGTTGTAGACCGTCATCCCGTCGAAATCGACGGCATTGAGCACGAACTGACCATCGGGTGAGGGGATCTCGATCCCTTCACTGAAGACATTGGGTAGGGCCTGGGTGGCCGGGCCGGCACCAGCCTTTGGCGACTGATGGTCCTTGATCGGTTCCCGAAAGCGCACATTGGGCTCTGTTGCCTTGCCGGGAGCGGCCCCGGCGGGTGGCGGCGGGGGCGCCTGGGCTGGCGCGGGTGAGGCCATCGTCAAAGCTGCAAAGAGGCCAATGACGACACTCAAGACAACGCAAGGTGGGAAGGAACGGGAAACAATACGCATACACAGCAAGACAAATACCCTCCCATGGGGCCGCAGGTCGAAATCCTGACTGTTAAGGGGGTTATGCGGAGCCAGCCCCCACCTGTCCAGGACTTTGTTTCACTCCTTGGGCCAACAGTCCCGGGCCACGCGTCAACCCATTACAGCTGCGTCAGGGCCGGGACCATTGGCCGTTTGTTTTCAAAGATCTTGTCTTGCGGTTTTGCGCCGGTTCAGCCTCATTTGTCAGGGCTGCGGGTGTGCCGGAAGACCTGCGGCGGCCCTTGCCTCACCGATGAGGCGATCCAGCACGGCCTTTGCCGCCTCGTCGCATCCCGAATCACTGAGAGACATCACCGTGTTCAGATCGATCGCTGGTAAAGGATCGCCCGTCTCGGGGCAGGCCTTGACCGATTTGCCACGCCCGCCCCGGGTCGCACCAATATGGACCACATCTTCATCGGGGCTGAGCAGGCCGGAAACGACCGAGGCCAACATCATGGCTTTGGGCTCTTCGGGCTCCGCCTGGGCATCTTCGTAAGTGAAATGTCCTTCCTCCAATCGAATCACCCGCAAGGAACCGGCTTCAAGCACCGTCAAATCCATCGGTTCATCGACTTTGATAGTATCACCGGCACGCAGCCAGCGTCCGGTTTCGACGTCGGGCGATGAGGCGTTTACGATCAGCGCATCGGCAAGGGCGGGCGAACCGGCCAAGAGGGCCGCAAGGATGATCGCCGAAGCCTGAAGCGGGCGAGGGCCGGGCAGGCCGGGCAAGGACATGAAGGCAGCCATGGGTGTTTTCTCCCAGATCTGGCAAATGGCACGAAACGGTTTGCGGGTGGACGCGTTGCGCCGGCAAATGCCACCGCTGCGCGTCCGGTCGGTCACGGTCACGGCGGTCCTCGCCATGGCCGTGGCGGCTTTCTGGCTGACGGAACGCACGGTACTGGCCTCCCTCGAATGGGCGCTCTACGACTGGCGCACAAGTTACCTTTCATCCCCCGCTCAGACCCACGACGACATTCTTGTCGTGGCCATCGACGAGGCGACCTTGAAGGCCTTGCCCTATCAGGTTCCCCTGGAACGGACCTTCCTGGCCGATCTGGTTGAGGCGATCCGGGCGGGCGACCCCGCCGTTCTGGGCCTCGATATTCTGCTCGACCGGCCAACCACGCCGCAAGCGGACACCCGCCTGGCCGAGGCGCTGTCAGCACCTGGCGCGCCGATTGTGGTGGCGGTCGAACCGCGACCATCAAGACCGGGACAGTCGGCTGGCTCCGGCAACACCAACCATAACCGTGCCGAGATAGCCGGCAGTGATTCTTGGCACACCACCCTGGGGGCCGCCATTGTCAGGGCCGATCCCCAACTGCGCTCCGGCCGCGAAGATCGCGTTATTCGCCGGCGCGGCGCGAAAGCGCAGGGCGCTCTTCCGCTGCTGTCCGACGCAATGGTTCGCGCGGCGCGGCCAGGCCCTGAAAACACTTTAGGCCAAAAGGACCGCCAGTTGATCCCATTCGGTCTCGACCGATCCGGGAACTGGCCCTTCGGTATCATGTCAGCCAAAGACGCCGTGACGCTCGCCAAGGCAGGGCAGGTCAGTTGGATCAAGAACAAGCTTATCCTGGTGGGCAAGGTCACGCCCCATGACGATCGCCACCCCACCCCATTGCGGTTGAGGCGTCCGGCCAAGAGTGAGGGGCGCGGCGCACCGGGCGTCATCATCCACGCCTATCAAGTGGCCCAGCTCCTCGACGGACAGGTGGTGGCGCAACCTGGTGTTTTCTGGCGCGGCGGTTTTGCTGTGCTTGCGGCTGGCGTGGGCATGGGGCTTTCCCTTGGCCTTGTGCGCCCGGTCCGTCTTGCCCTTGCGGCAACCGGTATCGCGGCGCTTTTCGTTGTTATGGCGTGCGTTCTTTACATGGCCACGGGCGCGATGGTGCCCGTAACAGGCCCTGTCTTCGCGTTCGCGGGGGCGGTCTTCCTGGCCGCGGCCCTGGAGCGCCACGAGGAGCGGGCCCGGCGTGCCTGGTTGAAGAAGAGTTTCTCACTTTATCTTGCGCCGGCCATCGTCGACCAGCTTGTCGCGGACCCGGAGCGTTTAACCCTGGCGGTGGAGCGCCGCGAGATCACTGTTCTGTTCACGGATCTTGAGGGCTTCACGGCCTTTATCGAGCGCCATGACGAGGCCCTGCCCAAGGACGTGCTCAACCGCTATTTCGATGTCGTTCTCGGGGTCGTCTTCCGGCATGAGGGCACGGTCGACAAGATTGTCGGCGATGCGGTGCATGCCTATTTCAACGCGCCCCTCGACCAGCCGGACCATTCGGAACGCGCGATTGCCTGCGCCCTGGAGATTGCGGCGGAAACGGAGCGTTTACGGGCGGCCATATCGGAGGAGGTCGGCGGGTTCGGACGCACGCGGATCGGCGTGCACAGGGGCACGGCATCGGTCGGCAATTTCGGCAACAGCCGGCGGTTCGACTACACCGCCCACGGAACGACGGTCAATCTTGCCAGCCGCCTGGAGCAAGCGAACAAGGAGCTTGGCTCCCAGATCTGCGCCAGCCGCGCCGTCCGGGATCACGCGCCCGGTTTTCAGTACCGGGACCTGGGTGAGATCACCGTGCGTTCAATCCCGCATCCGGTCCATGTGTTTGAGCCCATCTTCGGGGAACAAGCTGCTGCACCGACCACCTGTTCTGCGGCCGGTGCCGGTTCCGCAGCGGGTGCCCGTTCTGAGGCTGGAGAAGACCGTGATCGCGGCCGCAAAGGGCACAAGACGCCTCAGTCGTCGGCGTCGGCGATCTCTTCCAAACTGTCCGTATCGTGAAGGGTGAGCATGCCTTCCTTGAAGGACACGATGCCCTTGTCCCGCCAGGCGCTGAGCTGACGGTTTACATTTTCCCGGGACAGGCCGGCATAGTTGCCAAGATCGGTCTGGGACAGTTTCAGGCTGATGATCACATTGCCGTCCTCGTCATCCCGTCCATAGTGATTGCCGAGCCGGACCAGGGCCCGCGCCAGACGGGATTTCATGTCAAGGAGCCAGCCATCGGCGGCCATGGCGCTGGCCAGCCGGATCTTGCCGCAGAGCAATGTGATGATCCGCAAGGAAAGCTCCGGGTTCTCCCGCAGAGCGGCCAGCACATCCCGGCGCGTCAGAACAGCGGCCGAGCCCGCTGTGGCGGCCACCGCATCGGCCGTGCGTGGCAGGCGGTCGAACACGGCGATCTCTCCGACCACGCCGCCTGGCTGGATGAAATTGAGGATGGTTTCCTTGCCGCCGGCTGAGACGTCCAAAATTTTGACCGAGCCATCGAGGACAACAAAGAGCGATTCGCCCTCATCATCTTTGTAGGAAAGCGCCTCACCCTTTTTGAAGGGCTTCTCGCTGGCCCGGGCAAAAAAGGTTTCCAGTTCTTCCGGTGCGAAACTCGCCAGAAAGGCGTCGCATTCACCCTTTTCGTGCAGTGATTTCAGCGTTTCGAGCCAGGCCATGGGATGCCTCCACCTCTCAATCTCAGTGCCGGACCGCCTGGAGCACCATGCCACACGGCAAGTCCTGTGCGTCCCAGCATGCAGGTCTAAGATCGAAGATACTATCGCGCGTGCCAGGGGCGCACCCCAGAATCGTCAAGAGAATCGTCA
>CAYUYV010000001.1:97126-110998 GCA_964449455.1 uncultured Alphaproteobacteria bacterium
AGAATCGTCAAGAGAATCGTCAGGAGAACCGTCAGGCGAGGAATGAACCGGTTCCAATGGGCCTATGAAACCGCGTTTAGACGCAACCATAGATCAAAGGGAATAGTCAGCATTAAGAATGGATATCATTTACCGTGCTGACTTATTTTTCCCGCCTTTCCTCGCTCTGTTGCGGCAAAATTAGGGGGAGCAGGTTGGAGTGGGACATGCTAGCCCTACTTCGTCAAAAGACACTTGTGCCGTGTAGTTTGACTGTCCGGAAAGGCCTCATCAGCGGGGATTGGATCTGCCGTTATCGTTTTTTGGATCCTTTTCGACCGCCGAAACGTAAAAAAAATGCCGTAGTTCGCGTTCATTGGATATACGGCACTCGATCGTGACAAGACCCTAGTTATCCTCGCGACCGTACGGGGGCAGGGCGGCTTGTTCTGGATCGACGGCTGGTCCGGTGATCGGCCCAAGGACAGCGCAGTTTCCACCTGGAGCTGTGCAAATGTTGAAACCATGGGATTTGCCCAAGGAGAGATTGAGAATGTTCAACACTCTGAAGAAAGCCATTCTGCTGGCAGCACTGGCGTTCGGTATGGCTGAGCCGTCCCTGGCCGAAGTGGAGCTGGGCGATCCGGCCGCCGGCAAGCGCGTCTTCCGCCTCTGCGCCGCCTGCCATGCCGTTGCCGAAGGCCAGAACCGCATTGGCCCGTCGCTCTACAACGTGATCGGCCGTACGGCTGGTGGCATCGAAGGCTTCCGTTACTCCAATGCCCACAAAGCCAAGGGTGATGAGGGCCTCGTTTGGACCAAGGAAACGCTGGACCCGTATCTGGAAAACCCGCGCGCCTATATCCCGGGCAACCGCATGGCCTTTGCCGGACTGCGCAACCCGCAGCAGCGCAAGGACCTGATCGCATATCTCTATGAGATCTCTCCGGACGCCCCGGCCGCTGAAGCCACTGCCGAGGAAGCTTCTGCTGAAGACGCTCCCGCCGAGACCGAAGAAACCCCGGCTGAGGACGGCGATAGCGGTCAGTGAGGCGCGTCGGTCACTCCGGTCCCCCAAGGACCTGTAAGCGCTGCTTGACAGTTCGACAGGCCAGGGTGGCACCGATGGGTGGTTGATTGCCTTGACGCATCCCATTCAAATGGGATGAAACTTCCCTTAAGCCTTTGCGGCGTCCCGTTGGTCGGGACGCCGCTTTGCTGTCCGAATGGCATCCGGCCGGATCTGTGGACAGGACGAGCCAAAAAAGGGGAGACATGTCCGCACCATTTCCTTTTTCCGCAATCGTCGCTCAGGACGAGTTGAAGCAGGCCCTGCTCATTGCCGCGACCGATGCGTCCGTCGGCGGTGTGCTCATTTTCGGTGACCGCGGCACCGGCAAATCAACCGCCGTGCGGGCCCTGGCGGCCCTGCTGCCGAAAATGTCCGTGGTCGAGCACTGTCCCTACAACTGCGATCCTGCGCTGGAGGGTCGGTTGCCAGGGGCCTGCGCCGCCTGCACACCCGGCGGTGAAATCAAGCCCAAATCCGTTCCCGTCCCGGTCATTGACCTACCGCTCGGTGTCACCGAGGACCGGGTGGTCGGCTCCCTCGATCTCGAAAAAGCGCTGACGCAGGGCGAGAAGGCGTTCGAGCCAGGTCTGCTGGCCCGGGCCCATCGCGGTTTTCTCTATATCGACGAGGTCAATCTCCTGGAGGACCACATTGTGGATCTCCTGCTCGATGTTGCCGCATCGGGAGAGAATGTGGTTGAGCGGGAAGGCCTCAGCGTGCGCCATCCGGCCCGCTTCGTCCTCATCGGCAGCGGCAATCCGGAGGAAGGGGAACTGCGCCCCCAATTGCTGGACCGGTTCGGCCTGTCCGTCGATGTGCGCACGCCCACGGACCTGCAGGACCGGGTCGAAGTCATTCGCCGCCGCGACACCTATGAGCGGGACCGGGATGGCTTCATGGAAAAGTGGAGGCGCCGGGAAGGCCAGATCCGCAAACAGATTGGCGCTGCAAAGGACCTGCTGCCCCAGGTTGAGGTTCCCGATGCCATTCTGGAACTGGCGGCTCGCCTGTGTATCGGCCTTGGCGCCGATGGCTTGCGTGGTGAGCTGACCCTGATGCGTGCCGCCCGGGCGCTCGCGGCCTATGAGGGCGATACGGTGGTTACGGAAGCCCAGTTGCGGCATGTGGCGCCCATGGCGTTGCGCCATCGTCTGCGCCGGGATCCCCTGGACGAGGCCGGATCCGCGGTCCGAGTGGAGCGGGTCGTCACCGAGATCATGGGCCCATGACTCTGGCCCCTAACACTCTGGCCCCTAACACTCTGGCCCCCGACACTCTGGCTTCTGACACTCTGGCCTCAGACGGAGCGGATGAGGATCTGCAACGGGCGGAAGGGTCCGAGGTCTGGAGCCTCGCGATGACGGCCGCGGCCCTTTTCGCCGTCGATCCCTTCGGTCTTGGCGGTGTCGCCTTGCGCGCGCGCAGTGGTCCGGCCCGGGACCGGTGGTTGGAGACGGTCAAGGGTCTTCTGCCTGCTGATATGACCGTGCGCAAACTGCCGCCGGGTGTCAGCGACGATCGGCTCATCGGCGGTCTCGACCTTGCCGCGACTCTGAAGGCCGGCCGGCCGATCGCGGAGTCCGGCGTCCTGGCGCAGGCGAATGGCGGTGTCCTGATCATTCCCATGGCCGAACGGGTGGCACCGGTCACCGTGGCCCATGTCACGGCGGCCCTTGATCATGGGGCCATTGCCGTGGAACGCGATGGCCTGTCGACGCGCGCGGCCGCTCGCTTTGGGGCGATTGCCCTTGATGAGGGGGCCGTGGAGGACGAGAGCCCTGCGGCAGCGCTCATGGAGCGGCTGGCCGTTCACCTCGATTTGACGGGCCTGGGCCTGCGCGATCTCAGCGCGCCATTTCACACGGCGGATAATGTGGTCGCCGCCCGGGCACGCCTTGAACACATTCCCACCGATGACCGCATCCTGAACGCCCTGTGTGAGACGGGACTGACCCTGGGCGTTGACTCCCTGCGGGTCAGTCTCCTGGCCCTGGCCGTCGCGCGGGCAGCGGCAGCCCTTGATGGCCGCGCGGCCATGGACACCGATGATGCCCTGCTCGCGGCCCGTCTTGTGCTGGGTCCCCGTGCCACCCGGTTGCCCATGCCCGAGCCCCAGGAAGAGGAGCAGCAGGACAATCCGGCAGAAGAGGATCAGCCTCCGGAGGAAGACAGTGCCGATCCGCCACCTGAAGACCCGGCAGACAGTGAAGGGGACGAGGACGAGATGCCCGCGCCGTCCCTTGAGGATTTGATGATCGAGGCCGCCAAGGCGGCGATGCCCGATGATGTGCTGGCCAAGCTTGCGTCGGCCCTTGCCAGCGGCAATCAGATGCGCGGGCAGGGAAAATCCGGCGCTGTTATCCGCAGTTTGCGGCGCGGGCGCCCGGCGGGAACCCGGCGCGGCGAACCGGGCGGCGGTGTGCGCCTCAATGTGGTCGAGACCCTGCGGGCGGCAGCCCCCTGGCAGCCCGTGCGCCGCCGTGCCGCCGGAGAGCCGGAGCCTGATGCGGCGGCAGGGATCCGGCCCCGCGTGCGTGTTCAGCCTGAAGACTTTCGGGTCACGCGGTTCAAGCACCGCACGGAAACCCTGACCATTTTCGTGGTGGATGCCTCCGGATCCTCCGCGCTCAATCGTCTTGCCGAGGCCAAGGGCGCGGTCGAACTTCTGCTTGCGGATTGTTATGTGCGCCGTGACGAGGTGGCTCTGGTGGCCTTCCGGGGCGCCGGCGCTGAAATTCTCTTGCCGCCGACCCGGTCCCTGGTCCGGGCCAAGCGCTCCCTTGCCGGCTTGCCCGGCGGTGGCGGAACGCCCTTGGCGGCGGGCCTTGATGCGGCCGCGGGGCTCGCCGATGCGGCGCGCCGGCGGGGCCAGACCCCCGTCCTGGTGGTTATGACCGATGGCCGTGCGAATATCGCGCGGGACGGTACGGCAGATCGAAAACGGGCAGGCGAGGAGGCCTTGGCATCGGCGCGCACGATCCGCGCCGGCGGCCTGGGGGCCATCGTGGTGGACACTTCACCGCGCCGGCATCCCGACACGCCGCGCCTTGCCGCCGAAATGGGTGCCCGCTATCTGTCCTTGCCCCGCGCCGATTCTGCGGCCCTGTCCGGGCTTGCGCGCGATGTCAGCGCCGCGGCAGAGGCCAGTGTGGCATGATGCGGCTCTAAGGTGATCAAAGAGCGGGAAGGCTGACATGTTCTGTCTACCGGATATGCCGGACTGGGAGAGCGACGGACGGGACTGGCCCAATCGGGAGGCAAGCCGCTTTGTGAACGCCGCGGGCCTCACCTGGCATGTGCAGGCGTTCGGCCCGGCCGCGGCCCCGGTCCTGCTCCTGATCCATGGCACTGCAGGCGCCACCCATTCCTGGCGGGACCTTGCCCCTCTCCTGGCGGAGCGCTTTCGGGTCCTGGTGCCGGATCTGCCGGGCCATGGCTTTACGCAAATGCCGGAGACTCACCGCCTGTCCTTGCCCGGCATGGCGCGCAGCGTGCGCGGGCTGATCGAAACTCTGGGCGTGATGCCGGACCTTGTTATGGGGCACTCCGCGGGGGCAGCGATCCTGATCCGCATGGCCCTTGATGGCGCGATGGCACCCAAGGGCATTATCAGCCTCAATGGCGCGTTGAAACCCTTTCCCGGTGCCGCCGGCTACATCTTTCCTCAGCTTGCGAAGCTTTTGTTTCTCAATCCCGTTACTCCGCGCTTTTTGTCTTGGACAGCGGCGCGGGGCACGGAGGCGGAGCGGCTGATTGTCCAAATGGGCTCGACCATTGATGAGCGGGGATTGGAGCTTTACACCCGATTGTTCAGCAATGGCGGGCATGTGGCCGGTGCGCTGGGCATGATGGCCAATTGGGACCTGCACCGCCTCGCTCGGGAATTGCCGAAACTCTCCGTGCCTCTCCTGCTTGTCGCTGCTGAAAAGGACAAGGCCGTGACGCCGGATGTGGCCCAGACGGTCGCCGCAGCCGTTCCGGGCGCCCGCGTTCTGTCCATGCCCCAATTGGGGCATCTGGCCCATGAAGAACGCCCGGACCTTGTTGCCGCCCTGGTCAATGAATGGGCCGACGCCCTCACGGTGTGAGCGGCCAATGGGGTCATTGCGTCCCACCCCCCATTGGCCATCTTGGATGGCTTGCAAATCCGTCAGTCCCGGATCCAGATCATCAGCCCACTTCGGGTGGGATTTCCTTGATGGCTTCTTCGAGCTTGGCAAAGCTGGGCTGGACTTCTGTCGGCACATTGCCCCGGCCCACCTCGACGGAAATTTGCGGCGGGTTGCCGTGGAGGTGGGAGACGAGCACATCCCGGATGATAAAGAAGAACTGGGCTTCTTCCTCCAGAATGGCCTTCAGCCGTGACGCCATGGGGCCGACGAAACCATAGGCGAGGAACACGCCGAGAAAAGTGCCGACCAGTGCGCCGCCGATCATCTTCCCGAGGACGGCCGGCGGCTCGTTGATGGCCGACATGGTCTTGATGATCCCCAGCACCGCGGCCACGATCCCAAGGGCCGGCAGGCCGTCAGCCATTGTCTGCATGGCGTGCGCCGCGCCGTCGGCCTCATGGTGATGTTTTTCGAGCTGCTTTTCCATCGTGTCTTCCACCTGATGGGGATCCTCGAAATTCATCGTCATCATGCGAAGCGTATCGGTGATCAGGTGCAGGACATGGTGGTCCTTCACGATCCGGGGAAAGCGCGAGAAAATGGCGCTTTCGTCCGGGTTTTCCAGATGGGCTTCAAGGGCGATGACACCCTTCGTCTTGATTGTCTTGGTCAGGAGGAAGAGCATGCACAAGAGGTCGGTGTAGTCCTGGGCCTTCCATTTTGGGCCTGCGAAGACCTTGCCGAAGCCGCCCATGGTGGCCTTCACATTGCCCATGCCATTGGCGATGACAAAGGCGCCGACGGCGGCGCCCCCGATCATCATCAACTCGAAGGGCGCCGCCTTGATGATGACGTCAAAGTTACCGCCGGCCAGCATGAAGCCGCCGAACACCATCACGAAGACAACGACAATACCTATGATCGGAAGCATCCGCCCACCCCGCTTTTGGGGCCGGACCCTCCCGATCCGGCCTCCCCGCACGGGGCACACAATGCCGTCTTATCCTTAAGTCACGATGAAGTCCGCGCGGCAGCCCGCTTCGCCTGTCGCTGGGCCTTCAGGGCCTCAATCACAGGACCCATGCGTGCTTCGAAATAGCGGTCACAGCCGATGCAGAGATTTTCATAAGGCGTGCCTTTGGGCGTCGTCGTCTGGCAGGTCCCCCGGAACGCCTCGGGCGAGACCCCATGACCAATGCCCATTTCATCCGGACGCCCCCGATTGAGGGCCTGAAATGCGGGGTGGGCCTTCAGGCTTTCCAGGATGTCCGTCAGGGGCTCCTCTGCCACACTGCCGACCGGCAACTGGGTTTTCAGGCAGCAGGGATAAAGGCTGCCATCAGGTTCGATGGCGACTTCAGACCCGCGCCGTCCCATATTGAGGAACCCTTTGGCGCCGGACTGGCGGGCGCAGAAATTTGTCTCCATCTTGGCCTGGGAGAGGACATTGGCCCAGGCCCGGCCGCGCGGCCACAACTCACCAATCCAGGAGCCGGGCTCGGCGCCCATGATGTTGTAAAAGGGCCCTGGCTCCACAAGCCAATCCCGGCTTTCGACCGAAAGGCCGACCCGGGTCACGCCATGGGCCTCAAAGGCCTGTTGGAGCCGGTCCATCACCGGGGCCCGCCGATCGCGCTCCATGCCCACATGATATTCATCCATGCCGGCGCAACTGATGAGCCATACGCCCCGTTCCAACAGTGTGCCGACAATCTCCGGCGTGACGAGGTCGCCTGTGGTCTGGAGGATGATGCGGGCGCCATCCTGCCCATATTTTTCCTTGAACAGATCAAGCGCCGGATACAGAACCGTTTCACGCACGGGGTTCAGCAGCAATTCGCCGCCCGCCAGGATCAGGCGGCCGACCCGCCTTTGCAGCCGTCCGTCTGCACCTTGTGTTTCATAGCTGAGCTGATCGGGCAGATTGGCGATGATTTTCGGGAAATGGGTCCGCGCCTCCTCGACCACGGCCTCAAGCTCGTCGCGCACATAAGGGCGAAACCGGTCATCATAGCAATGGGCGCAGCGCCGGTGGCAGGCCCAGCACATGACATAATAAATAGATTCCATCAGGCCTTCCGCTCCCTGAGCATCAATTCTCCAACCCCTCACCGAGAGGATACGACAAGGGGGAGGGGGCTGGAAAGGCGGCGCCTGGCGCACCAGGATAGGGTGACGCCCATGTGAAGGGCAGGAAAGACCGCAAAACCAAATGGGGACGCCGGGTGCGCGAGACGATAAAAGACCCCCCTGATCCACGCCGCGGGGATCAAGGGGATGGTGATCAGGCAGACGGGCATCAGGGGAACAGCGCCAATGCTGAGGCCGGCCCCGAACGGCCGCCGGAAACCGGCGCGGGCCGGTCCCGCCGGGTCACCACGCCGCGGGAGCGGTCCTTTGCCTTTATCATTCTGTTTGCGAGCCTGACCTGTCTTGGCATGGGGCAGACAGTCATTTTTGCGACTCTGCCGCCACTGTCGCGCCAATTGGGCATGATCGACTTCCAGGTCGGGGCCATTTTCATGGTTTCCGCCGTGTTCTGGCTCATCATGAGCCCTTATTGGGGGCGGCGCAGCGATTTTCTGGGCCGAAAGCCTGTCATTCTGATCGGTTTGAGTGGCTTTGCCGTGTCCACGGCGCTGTTCGCGGTGCTTTTGGGCTTCGGGCTCGACGGTGTGCTGCCCCTGGCCGTTGTCTATCCGGCCCTTATCCTGTCGCGTACCATTTACGGCACCCTGGGACCCGGCGCGAACAGCGCAGCCCAGGCCTATGTGGCGGACCGCACAACGCCGGAGCAGCGCACGAGCGCGCTGGCGGGCATGGGTGCGGCATTTGTGCTCGGCACGACCATGGGGCCGGGTATGGTCTGGTTCCTGTCAGGCTATGGGCTGCTGGCGCCACTCTTCGGAGTCGCGACGCTCGGGGCCCTGAGTGGCGTTGCCATTCTGCTGTTTCTTCCCGAGCGCACGGGCCCCAAGGAGCGGGTGGAGACGCCACCGGTGCGGCTTTGGGACCCGCGGGTCCGAGAGGCCCTGACGATCTGTGTTCTGCTCTCGGTCAGTCAGGCGATCCCGGTGCAGACGATTACCTTCCTGTTCCTCGACCGCTTTGCCGATGATCCTGCCCTGGCGGCCGAAATGGCGGCGGAGGCGCTGCTTGCCTCGTCCATCGGGATGTTGATTGTCCAACTCGCCGTCTTGCCCCGGCTTGGCTGGCCCGAGCGGCGGCTGATGCGGGTCGGCACCGTGCTGGCGGCGGGCGGCTACAGCTTGCTTGTCGCCTCGCCCAATCCGGGGGCCGTGATTCTGGCGATGGTCTTTGTCGGGATCGGCTTTGCCATGGCCCGGTCTGGCAGCGTTGGGTCCGCGTCACTGGCCGTGACGCCGGAGGAGCAGGGCGGTGTGGCCGGCCTGATCGGTGCCACCGGGGGCGCCGGATTTGTTGTCGCGCCGCTGGTGGCTTTCCCGCTTTATGCCTTGGCGCCGTCAGCGCCCTTTGCCCTGTGCTTCACGATTGTCATGAGCGTCATTGTGTGGCTCGCGATCAAAGGGCCGCGTCCACAGGCCGGATCTGGACACTGATCAAATGATCAGCGCCCGGCGTCGCGCATAGTATCCAGAAGGGCAAGGGTCGCAAAGCCGTCTGCCGGCAGCCCCCGTGTGGCCTGAAACTTCCGGATGGCGGCACGGGTCCGTGCCCCGATGACCCCGTCGACGTCGCCGACTCCATAGCCGGCCCGGTTCAAAAGGGTCTGAAGCTCCTTGCGTTCGTCCCGGGACAGGATCTTGGTGTTGCGGGGCCAGGATCCTTTGAACGGACCCGCGCCCTTGATCCGGTCGGACAGATGCGCGATGCCGAGGGCATAGGCCGTGGCCGGATTATAGCGCATGATGGCCCGGAAATTCTGGTAGACGATGAAGGCGGGTCCTTCATGGCCGGCGGGCACCACGATTGAGGCGTTGAGATCCGCTGCAGGCAAGGCCGCACCGCCCGGACGCCGCACGCCCATCCGGGCCCAGCTTGACAGGTCCTTGCGCACGGACAGTCCGGCAAGGGCATAATCGAACCGCTCGGGCAGAATGACCTCGCGGCCCCAGCGATACTCCGTGTCCCAATTGGCTTGTTTCAGGAAATTGGCCGTGGAGGCGAAAGCATCCGGCAGGCTGTCCCAAATATCCCGCCGTCCGTCGCCATCAAAGTCGACGGCGTAGGAAAGGAAACTGGAGGGCAGGAACTGGGTGTGGCCCATGGCCCCGGCCCATGACCCTTTTAGGCCTGCGCGGGTCTTGTCGCCGGCCTGAATGATCTTGAGCGCATTGATCAGCTCGCGCTCGCCGAACCGGGCGCGCCGGCCCGAATAGGCGAGCGTGGCCAGGGACCGGATGATGTCGTAATTGCCTTTGATGGCGCCGTAACTCGTCTCTAGCCCCCAGATCGCGACGATAACCTGCGTCGGCACCCCATAGGCCCTTTCAACGCGGGCAAGCAGGGCTGCGTGCTGGGACAGGTTTTGGCGCCCGTTCTTGACCCGCGTCGCCGAGACCGCGCCGTCGAGATACTCCCAAATCGGACGGGTGAACTCCGGCTGATAGGCATTGCGTTTCAGCACTTTCGGGTCCGGCGTGACCCCCCGCAGCGCCTCTTCGGCGACTTGCCGGGAAATGCCGTTGGCCGGTGCCTTACGCAAGAAGCCCTCTCGCCAGGTCTCAAAGCCCGGCGGCACGGCGATCTCAGGTTCGGCCGGCTTTGTTGGCGCGGCGCTCGGGGCCGGCTTGGGCTGAGTCGCGGAAGCCGGCGCCAGCATCGTCAAGGAGAGGCCAATAAGGCCAAGGGCGATGGAAATTCGGCGTGGCGACAGGCTCATGGGCAATCCTTCCAGCGGGGGCGTCCACAGACCATCAGGTGTGACGTGATTGACCGGTCCGCGCAAGGGAGGGTGGGGCGCGATTGAGGATGATGTCCGGTTCCGCCCAATTGGGCCGTGGCGGATTGACCGGGCGTTGGTTCCTGGCTAGTCTCCGCGCTCAATCCGGGTGGATCCCAGCTTATGATGCCGTGAAATGACGTGTTTCTGCGCCGACGATGGGGCAGCAGTGTGATGCGGTCATGGGTCCGGCATGCAGACGTCAGTTAGGCAGGACGAAGTCATGAAGATCAAGAATTCGCTGAAATCACTGAAGGATCGCCATAAGGCGTGCCGCGTCGTCCGCCGTCGCGGCCGCGTTTACGTGATCAACAAGGTTCAAAAGCGCTTTAAGGCCCGCCAGGGCTGAGTCCTGCGCTCGTTACCCTTGCGCCTGAGACCAGTGAAAGCCGCATCCGGTGGGATGCGGCTTTTTTCTATTTTCCAAGAGGCGGCGTTTAGCCGGGGCAGGAAGCGGCGCCGACTTCGGCAACATAGGTGAATTGGTTGTATTTCCACTTTCCCTGCAACATTGTGGCCACGGGCACGCGGCGGGCTCCGGTATTGTCGAACAGGGCCAACACCGGACCTTGAGGTCCACTCTCGATGGACCACCGACCGCTCCCTTGCGCGGTTCCGGCTGCTCCCGCGCTTGGATTGTTGCCGCCCCGCTGGGAATTATACCCACCACCCACGCTGAACGCGCTTTCGGAGGTTTTGTAGAAAATATTCCGAGGGCAGATGTGATAGTAGCCGGACGAGCCGCCTTTCGCGACTGAGCCGATGCCGGGTGAGAAAATCCAATAGACCCGGACCCTGCGCACGCCGTCGCGATAGGCAAGGGCGTAAGGATTGTTGCCGACACTGCGCGGCTCGACCCCGCGCCACCCGCGCGGCGGGCCACCATTGAAATTGGCCACGGGCGGCTGACCGGAGCGGCCATAATTACCCAATTCGTCAATGTAGTAGGCACCTGGCTCAAAGCCATATTGGGCCAGAAGCTGGCCCATTTCCCGTGCCATCGGCGCGCCATTGATGGTGTAGCCGTCATTGGCTGCGGCGCTGGTGAATGCAAACATCGCGGCACAAAGAAGACCGCTCACCCCTTTGAAGAAGCGGCCCAGAGGCTCGCCCCACAAACGCTCTGCTGTCATCGATCCTGTCCCTAAGTCTTCGCGCGAGATGATCAATCGCCGAATGACGTCCCCAAAAGGGGGCACCAAGTCATTCGGTCCGATGCTACTGCACCATCTGTTTTTTGGCCGCTGTGTTGTAGAGCATTTCGAGGATTTAATTGGCCGGTTTGGACGCGCCGGAGGGATCCAGGTTTTGTCTGATCTTGGTATGACAAGGGCGGTTGGCTGATTAATCCGGTGTCCCCCTTATGCCCGATGGGCCTTGGGGGGATGGAAATAAAGGGCGAAGTCTTCGCCCTAGTCTGGCGGGTCAGGCATTCGCCCGCATGATCGGCAGGCTCCCTCGCGAATGCCTGACCCGAGAGCCACACGAGCAATATGGTGTTTCTCGTGTCGTTTTCGGATCAGAAGTCCGCAGACCGACGTGCCGGGACGTCTCATGCGGACTTGCGATCCACGACACTCGGCGGGCGGAAAAGTATTGGGGTACGTCTTCAGAGGGGAGTGGACCGCCCCAAGCCGAGGTCATACAAATCGCGATTGTGGACGGAGGCCTGTGGGGGCCGCCGGGCCGCGACACAACCAGCGCCCGGACTGCCGGGAGCGCGAAGAGAGATATGACCATGGCCGGATATGATCAGAATTTTCTGGACGTCGAAGTGCCGTTGCCTGAATTCGCTCCTTCCATCAAGGAGCTGGTGCTTGAAAAGCCCGAGCTGCGTGATGGTTTCTATGCGGATTATGTGAACTATACCATCGCGATGCACATGGAACACCGTACGGCTCTGTTCTGTGCCCTGAATATTGATCAGAACAAGATCCAGAGCGTGCGCCGCTCGAATGACTGGCGCATCGACAGCCGCGTCGGCAACGAGTTCCAGCTCAACAACGATTACTACTACAGAAATCCCTGGGACCGTGGCCACCTGGCCCGCCGGTCTTCGGCCTCCTGGGGCGACACCTCCCGCGCCGCCAAGCGCGCATCTGACGAGACTTTCTATTTCACCAACGCGTCCCTGCAGCACTCGAATTTCAACCAGGACGAATGGCTGGCACTTGAGGACTGGGTGAAGGCTCTTGATCTGGATCTTGACGGCAAGATCAGCGTGTTCAGTGGACCGATCTTCGGGGACTATGCCCGGTCGCTTCAGCCGCAGGGGCGTCCGCGCGCTATCATTCCAGCGGCCTTCTTCAAGGTCGTCTTTTTCGTGAACAAGGCCAATGAGCTTGAGGTCCGGGCCTTCATCATGCTGCAGGACAAGGATGCCTTGCGCGACAAGAGCGGGCGGCAGTTGTTCGACTTCCAGAACTATCAGGTCACCGTCGCCGAAATCGAAGAGAAGACCGGCCTTCTGTTCCCGGACCAGATCCCGGACAACAATCCCCTGCTGTTCAACGAAAACGAAGAGAAGCGGGAAGAACTGAAGATCAGCCACTTCCCGGAGCGGATTGAGGTCGACAGCGAAGTGGAGATTATCGGCAAGGATCAGCCGCGCAAGATCTTCATGGATGACGAAGTAGATGTGTTCCTTGCGGCGGCCCTGGTCAATCCGAAGGGCAACGAGCGCGAGGGTGAGTGGATTTCCATCATCAACCTGTCCAATGAGACAGTGGATCTGAAGGGGTGGACCCTGAGCGATACCCGCCGCTCGCCGCTCGAACTTTCCGGCAAGCTTGAGCCGGGTCAGTCCCAGACCGTGAAGCCGGTTTCTCCGCTCCAGCTCGGCAATAATGGCGGCATCATCGAACTTTATAATGACCAGAAGCACCGGATCGACCGGGTGAAATACACCGCCGCTGAGGCCGTCCATGAGGGCAGGCCGGTGATTTTCGCTTACCGGTCCGACCTTGCCCAAGAAGTCAAATCGGTTGAAAAGACGGCGGAGCTTTCCAGGGGACTGGGCCGCTGATCCGCCTGCAAACTAAAATGAGGTCGTGAGTCCGTCGCGCCCTTTCAGTCCTGTCAGACGCGCCGGTTCCATTCGGGCTGGCGCGTTGTGTTTGGGGCAGGCCTTGTAAAACGAAGGCTCTGTGCCCACAGGGTCGAGAAACACGGGCGATGGTAGAGAAGCTTCAGCCGGACCTGTCCGAAAAGCCGCATCGCCTGGTCTTGGAACGGAACATGCGCGCGAGCGCGCCGGTTCTTTATGCGGCATGGACGGCTCGGTTCGACACATGGTTCGCCGCGCCTGGGGAAACCCTTGATGACCCCAGAACTGAACAAGCCCTTCTTTTTTTTACAATCGGCATGATTGGGGACGGGATCCCCATTATGGCCGCTTTTTGGTTTTGGTAGAGAACAGCCTCATTGAAATGACTTGGGTCACCGGAAAAGCGGGAACCGGCGGGGCGGAAACGGTGTTGCGTGTTGAACTGACCGAAACGGGGGGTGGCATCCATCTTAAACTTACCCATTCGGGCTTTGATGATGTGGAGGCGCGGGACCGGCACGACGCGGCCTGGCCTGAAGCCCTGGAGACTCTGGACGAGGTGCTTGGGCAGGCGCGGGGGTAATCGGGCTGATCTTTTTTTGGGCCTACCGTGATGGCAATGCCATTGAACCCATGCTCAGCAAGCTGAAGAAAATGGCGCGCATTGGCTCTCGTGTGGCTCTTGGGTCAGGCATTCGCCCGAATGATCGGCAGGCTCCGTCGCGAATGCCTGACCCAA
>CAYUYV010000002.1:0-37171 GCA_964449455.1 uncultured Alphaproteobacteria bacterium
TTGCACTGCGTGGCCTTGGCGGTCCGGACTGTGTGCCGTCCGAGGGCACGCCAGGCGTTGGTCCGTGTCAGTACTTCAATCCGTTCTCTAATGCGATCGAAACCTCCGTCGTCAATGGAGTGACGAACCCGCAATTCGATCCGAGCGTTGCCAATTCCGACGAATTGCTGACCTGGCTGACCTCCCGGTCGCAGACCACGACGTCAAACCGTCTTGCTGTTGTTGATGCCGTGTTCAGTGGCGATACGGGCATCAGCCTGCCTGGCGGATCGATCGGCTTCGCTTTTGGCGGTCAGATGCGGAAGGAGTATTTTGAGGTCGAGATCAATGATGCGTTCAATCTCAATCTCAATCCGTGCCCGTTCAATGATCCGTTTGCTGTCGAAATCGGCCTGACGGAATCCCTGGACTGCGGGTCTCCAACGGGTGGATTTGCCTTCCTGGCCGGACAGTTCCCCCAGTCGCTTGACCGTAACGTTTATGCGGTGTTCGCAGAACTGGCTCTGCCGATCACGGACAATCTGAATGTTCAGCTTGCGGCCCGCTATGAAGACTATGGTGCCGTGGGTGGTGGATCGACGCTCGATCCCAAGCTGGCCGTCCGGTATCAGGCCTTGGATTGGCTTGCCTTGCGTGGTTCCGTCTCGACCACGTTCCGTGGACCGGGCCAGAGCTTCCTCCAAGGCCGGGCCACCGCACTGGAATTCATTCCCCAGGCCCTTGCCTTCCGCGCCCTCGACACCATCGGCAACCCGGATCTTCAGCCTGAAACGGCTGTGACCCTCAATGTCGGCGCCCTGTTCGAGCAGGAAGTCGGCGGGGTCAGCCTCCGTGCGACCCTCGACTACTGGCGCTTTGACTTTGAAGATCCGTTCCAGCTGGAACAGGGGACACAGATCGTTGGAGCCTATGTTGACAATGATTGCGCCGACGGCGGTGCCGGCGTTGGAACCGAAATCTGTGACTCCTTGCGCGGCCAGATCTTCCCGGTCGGCGTTAATGCCGCCTTCCTGGAGCGGATCGAACGTCAGTGGGTCAACGGGTCCAACATCACCACCGATGGTATCGACTTCTTCGGGCAGGCTGACTTTGCCTGGAAAGATGTCGACTTCACCTTCGGGGTCCAGGGCACCTACACCATGAGCTACGAATCCGATGACTTCACCAACCGGGACGGACAGGTTCTCGCTCCGGGTGGTGACTTTGTTGGCTTCTTGAACGAAGGAACGCCCTTCCAGACCATTGTCGGATTGCAAGGCAACGCCTTCATCAAGGCTCGCTACGAAAACCACTTCCTGAGCTTTGTGGCCCGCTATGTATCGAGCTATGAAGATCAGATCTCGACCCAGCCCGAGCTTGTGAACATCGATTCGTTCACGACCTTTGATGTCTACTACACGCTGGACCTGTTCGATGGGCGTACGCGCTTCAACGTGTCCGTCTTCAACCTCACGGACGAAGATCCGCCCGCGGCACAGCTCGACATCAACTATGACCCGTTCACGCACTCCGCGTTCGGACGGATGGTCAAGGTTGGACTGATCCAGACGTTCTGAGTAAGGCCCGGTCCTGGGTAGAGGGACCGGGTTAAACAGGACGAGCGAGTAAAACGTCAGAAGGCCGGCTCTTGATAGAGCCGGCCTTTTCTTATGATAGCCCCTGATGATTTGGATCAACCCAAGGTATTTTGCATTGCAGCGAAAACACTTTTTAGCATGCAAAATCGGTAGACTCCCCATCCGTTTGCCGTAACCTGGATGACACAAAACTGAGAAGAGGTCCTTGGGAGGATCGCCACGGCCAAAGCCGCTCAAGCGGTGGGTCAACCAGAACAAGCCAAACTTGACGCTACGCGCCTCGGGATTTGGCAGATGCGGGATGCGGACCCGTTCACAATTTCCGCCAATGTCGCCGGTCCCGGACATCTGAGCCGTAGACCGGCATGGTCCTGGGAGGGTTCAATGAAGCGTCTATTTGGGGGCGTCTGTGCGGCCTCACTCAGCTGGGGGCTGTGTGCTGCCCCGGTTTTCGCGCAGGATGACAAGAACGACGACTTGGAGACCATGACGGTCACCGGCTCGTTCATCGCGGGCAGTCCCGAAGATGCAGCCCTGCCGATCAATGTCATCGGCCGCGGCGAACTTGATGAAATCGGTGCGCCAACTCTGGCCGAGCTGCTTCGCAACATCAGTGCCGCCCAAGGCCTGATCGGGGAGACGAACCAGTTCGACACCCGCGGCGGCCAGGGCAATGAAGGGATCACCACCATCAACCTGCGCGGCCTGGGCTCGGCCCGGACCTTGGTGCTGATCAACGGGCGCCGCCACGCCGGCGACGAAGCCATCGGCGTCGACGTGAATGCGATCCCACTCATTGCCGTGGAACGCCTGGAACTCCTGAAGGATGGCGCAGCAGCCCTTTACGGTTCGGACGCCATTGCCGGTGTCGTGAACTTCATCACCCGGAACGACTTTGAGGGTTTCGAACTGCGCGGCAACTATCAGTGGTTTGACGGATCCGACGGCGAATGGGATATCGGCGGGATCGGCGGTTATGCGGGCGACCTCTGGGGCAATCCGTTCAATGTGGTGCTGGCGGTCGAATATGCCCGGCGGAGCGAAGTCACCCTGCCGGAGGCCGGCTTTATCCGCCCCTTTTCTGAAAACCCCGAAGGCGGCTATTCCTCCATCGGCAATCCCGGCACGTTCCTACCCCTGAACGGTTTTGCGGGCGGTCTATTTCCAGACCCCAATTGTGACGCTCTAGGCGGCACGAACGCCGCCGGGTTCTGCCGCTTTCAGTTCACCCAGTTCGACAATCTTGTAGAAGAAACGGAAACCATTCGGGTCTTCACCCACGGGTCTTATGACTTTAACGAAAACCACAGCATGGAGTTCGAGGCCCTGTTCGCGCGGGTCGACATTCCTGAGTGGAATACCTCGCCGGCCTATCCGCCCCAGACCCTCCTGGCACCAAGCAATTTCGTGTTTCCCGACCATCCGGGCCGCGTGCGCTTCTTCGAGCAGAACCCGGATTTTGCCGCCAATTTCAATCCAGATGAGCCGATCATCTTCTGGGGACGCTACACCGGCGTTGCGGGCGTAAATGGTGGGCAGCCGGAAGCATCCCAGCGCCTGACGGAACAATATCGCGGTGCGATCACCTTCAAAGGCAATCTGTTCGACGGACGGCTGAACTATGACATCGGCGCGGCGTATTCGGAGCGGATCCGTACCCTCGGCAGCTTCGGCGACATGTTCGTCGAGCGCTTTGCCCTGGGTTTGCGCGGTCTCGGCGGGCCGAACTGCGATCCAGCCACTGGCGCGCCGGGCGTCGGGCCGTGCGAATACTTCAATCCTTTCTCCAACGCCATTGAAACATCCGTTGTGAATGGGGTCACCAATCCGCAATTCGATCCTGCGGTCGCCAATTCAGAAGAGCTACAGGATTGGCTCGTGGGACGGGGAACGAGTGTTGAAAAGAACCGCCTCGCGGTAATCGATGCGGTCTTCAGCGGAGACACGGGGATCGCGGTGCCCGGCGGCACGATCGGCTTCGCGTTTGGCGGCCAGATCCGGAAAGAGTTTTATGAGCTCAACATCACCGACAACTTCAACCTGAACCTGAACCCCTGCCCGTTCAACAATCCGGTCTCAGTCGACCTCGGCATCGTGGACTCCCTCGATTGCACCGGGTCTGAGACAGGTCTGTTCGCCTTCCTGGCAGGGACGTTCCCGGAAAATCTGCAACGTAACATTTACGGCCTGTTCGCTGAGCTAGCCATTCCGTTGACGGATGATATCAATATCCAGCTTGCCGCCCGCTACGAGGACTACGGCAGTGTCGGCGGCGGGTCGACCCTCGATCCCAAGCTGGCGATCCGGTGGCAGGCCGTGGACTGGCTGGCCTTCCGCGGCTCGGTCTCCACGACCTTCCGCGGCCCGGCCCAGAGTTCGCTCACCGGCCGGGGCACGACCCTTGCCTTTATCCCGCCGACGCTGGCCTTCAAGGCCGTCGATACGGTCGGCAATCCGGACCTGCAGCCGGAAACAGCCGTGGCACTCAATGTCGGTGCCCTGTTTGAGAAGCAGGCCGGTCCCGTCAGCCTGCGGGCCACCCTTGACTACTGGCGGTTCGACTTTACCGATCCGTTCCAGCTCGAAAGCGGCACTCAGATCGCCAATGCCTATATCGCCAACCAATGTGCGGACGGCCAGGCGGGTGTTGGCACGGAAGCGTGCGATATCCTGCGTGACCGGATCTTTCCGGTCGGCGTTAACGCTGCCCTCCTTGAACGGATTGACCGGACTTTGACCAACGGCGCCGATATCGTGACCTCCGGTCTCGACTTTTTCGGCCAGGCCGACTTCGCCATCGGCGCGGTGGAAGTGACGGCAGGAATCCAGGGCACGTATACGCTGGAATTCGAATCCGACGACTTCACCTTGAATGAAGGGCTGCTTGTGGCACCTGGCGGGGATTTCGTTGGCTTTTTGAACGAAGCCACGCCCTTCCAGACCATTGTCGGCCTGCAGGGTAACATCTTCACCAAGTTCAACTGGCGGAACCACTTCCTCAGCTATGTGGTGCGCTACACGTCGAGCTATGAGGACCCCATTTCCGCGCGGCCGGAATTCTCAACCATCGACAGCTTCGTGACCCAGGACATCTACTACACGCTCAATCTGTTTGAGGGCCGCACGGTGCTGTCGCTGTCCGTGTTCAACCTGACCGATGAGGAGCCGCCCCAGGTCTCGAACGACCTCACCTATGACGGCTTCATCCATTCGCCTTTCGGTCGCATCGTCAAGGTGGGCATCATTCAAAAGTTCTGATCCATACGGATCATGAAACCATATGCGAGGCCGGCCCCTTGGCCGGCCTCTCGTTTTGCTCATTGCCCCCCCGCCCCGTGACGACATCAGCCCATTGGCCTTGGGTCCAGATTGGCTTAGCGTAGCGAGGAGAAAACCCGGACCGCTGGGGCTCCAGGCCCGGAACCAATGGGGAGGATCCGCAATGACGCAAACCGGTGACCAGAGTGCCGCAGCCCTTGATTTCAATCCCGATGCCTTGCGCGAGAAATATCGCCGCGAGCGCGACAAGCGCCTGCGGGACGATGGCAATGAGCAATATGTCGAAGTCAAGGATCAGTACGGGCACTATCTGGAAGACCCTTATGTCGAGCACGCCCTTGAGCGGGCGCCCTTGACCGACGATGTGACGGCCATCGTGGTCGGCGGCGGGTTCGGCGGCCTTCTCGCCGGCGCTCGTCTGCGCCAGGCCGGCATCAGCGATATTCGTTTGATCGAGAAAGGGGCGGATTTCGGCGGCACTTGGTATTGGAACCGCTATCCTGGCGCGGCCTGCGATATTGAGTCCTATATTTATCTTCCGCTCCTGGAGGAGACCGGCTATCTGCCGGTGGAGAAATATTCCCGCGCCAAGGAAATCCTGGAGCACAGCAAACGGATCGCCAGGCATTTCGACCTCTACCGGAATGCCTGTCTGCAGACGGAAGTGACGGACGCCCATTGGGACGAGGAGGCTTCGCGCTGGATCGTCAGCACCAATCGCGGTGACCGGATGCGCGCCCAGTTCCTGGTGATGTCCAACGGTCCCCTGCACCGGCCGAAACTGCCTGGCATTCCAGGTATCGAAAGCTTCAAAGGCCACAGCTTCCACACCAGCCGCTGGGACTATGACTATACCGGTGGCGGGCCTGAAGGTGGCCTGACAAAACTCGGCGACAAGCGCATTGGCATCATCGGCACGGGCGCCACGGCCGTGCAATGCGTGCCCCACCTGGCCGAGGCGGCAAGGCAGTTATACGTCTTCCAACGTACGCCCTCCTCCATTGATGTGCGGAACAATCGGCCCACGGACTGGGAATGGGCGCAGTCCCTGGAGCCCGGCTGGCACAAGCACCGGATGGACAATTTCAATATCCTGGTGTCTGGCGGTTTCCAGGCGGAGGATCTCGTCAGTGATGGTTGGACGGATATCATCCGCAATCTGCTGTTCCTCGCCAATGAGGAAACAGGCGGCAATCTGACCCCGGAGAGACTGGCGGAGATCGCAGAACTCGCTGACTTCAAGAAAATGGAACAGATCCGCGGCCGCGTGGACGCGGTCGTCACGGATCCGGACGTGGCGCAAGCGCTTAAGCCCTGGTATCGGCAATTCTGCAAACGCCCGTGTTTCCATGATGACTATCTCCAGGCCTTCAACCGCCCCAATGTGACCCTGGTGGACACAAATGGTCAGGGCGTTGACCGGATCACACAGACAGCGGTTGTCGCCAATGGTCAGACCTATGAGATTGACTGCCTGATCTATGCCACGGGCTTTGAGGTGGGCACGAATTATACCCGGCGCTCCGGCTATGAAGTCTATGGTCGCGGCGGCCATTCGCTCACGCAGACTTGGGCAAATGGCGTGCGCAGCCTGCATGGCATTTTGGTGCACGGCTTTCCGAACCTGTTCATCATGGGCGGTGCCCAGGGCGGCTTCACGGCCAACTATCCCCATCTGCTGGATGAGCAAAGCACCCACATCGCCTATATTCTGGAGCGGGCGCGGAACCAGCAACTGCGTGCCGTCGAAGTGACGCCGGAGGCGGAACAGGCCTGGGTGCAGAAAATCATCGATAAGGCGATCCTGCGCACCCAGTTCTTCGAAGAATGCACGCCCGGCTACTACAACAATGAAGGCAAGCCCAGCGAGCGCAGTGGTCAGGACAGCGCCTATGGCGGTGGCTCGATCGAGTATTTTGCGATCCTTGAGGCGTGGCGCAATGCCGGCGATCTTGAGGGTCTGCACCAGCGCCGGGACTATGGTCGCTAAGATGCGTTTACGTCCCTTATTGCGGCGGGCCAGCATCCTCATGCTGGCCACTGTATCCCTGTGGACCTCACCCGGCGTGCGGGCCGAGACTCCGGAAAGGGACAAACGGATTGCCCTGTCCTTTGATGATGCTCCGCGCGGAAACGGTCCACGCTTTTCCGGTGCGCAGCGCACCCAGGCCCTCATCGCGGCACTGGCAAAGGCGCAAAGCGGCCCTTGCGTTTTTTTCGTCAAGACCGAGTTTCTGGATCGCGCGCAGGACCGGTCCCGGATTGAGGATTATGCGGCAGCAGGCCATCTCATCGCCAATCATACGCACACGCATCCTTGGGCGAGCCGCACGGAGACGAATACCTACATCGCCGATATCGATGCCGCGGCCACCCGCCTTCAAGGGTTTGAGAATTGGCGGCCCTGGTTCCGCTTTCCCTATCTGGACGAGGGCCGGCCGCTGGAAAAGCGGGAGGCCCTGCGCACCGCTCTGGCCAAACGCAATCTGCGCAACGGCTATGTGACGGTCGACAATTATGACTGGTACCTGGAAGCCCAGTGGATGGGTGCCGTGCGCGCTGGCCGATCAGTGGATCTTGAAACGCTTGGGGCCATTTATGTCGAGGTGCTGCTGGGCGCCGTCGCCTTTTACGACCGGATCGGAACGGAGGTTCTGGGCCGCACGCCGGCCCATGTCCTATTGCTCCATGAAAATGATCTGGCCGCGCTGTTTATCGGTGATTTGATCCGAGCCTTGCGACACGAGGGCTGGACCATTATCAGTCCAGATACGGCGTATCAGGATCCCGTCGCAGCCCAGGTGCCAAAGACACTGAAGACCCGGCAGGGCCATGTGGCGGCCCTGGCCATCGATGAGGGGCTCGATCCGCGCACCCTCACTCATCTTGCCATCGAAGAAGACCAGATCGACGCTCTGCTTGCCAAACGCACGGTGTTCGGACCGCTCTCACCACAATCCGATCCGGCCCCATAGACACCCTCCGGACGGTTCACATGCGGGCAATGCCGAAGCTGTTGGACCGCATGGTCCGGTGGGCCGCTTCCCACACGGTGTCCAGCAGGAACCCGAGGCACTGGCGGGTCTCCCGAGGATCGATCATGCCGTCATCCATGCAGTGGCCTGAGGTATAAAAGGCACCTGACTGGCTGTTGAAGGTGTGTGTCAGATGGGCTTCCTGAGCGGCCAGGGCCTCCCGGTCCACTGCCTGGCCTTGTGCCTTCGCCCGCTCCTCGGCCACGATGGACATCACCATGGCGGCCTGTTCGCCGCCCATGACGCCGGTTGAGGCATTGGGCCAGGTGAACAGGAAATCCGGGTCATAACCCCGCCCGCACATGCCGTAATTGCCGGCACCATAGCTCGCCCCGATCATGAACGTGATGCGTGGCACACTGATATTGGTCACGGCCTGGATCATTTTGGAGCCATGCTTGATCATGCCGCCCTGTTCATATTGCCGGCCCACCAGATAGCCCGTGGTGTTCTGCAGGAAGATAACCGGCGTGCCGGCCTGATCCATGAGCTGGAGGAATTGGGCGGCCTTTGTCGCCCCGTCCGGGTCAATGGGCCCGTTATTGCCGATCAGCCCGACCGCGTGACCAAAAATCTCCGCCTGCAAACAGACCGTAGACACACCATAGCGTGGCTTGAAGTCCTCTAACTCGGAGCCATCAACAACCCGGGCGACAACCTCGCGGACATCATAAGGGATGCGGTAGTCCACGGGCACGATCCCGGCGATCTCCTCAGGATCCAATGTGGGCTCTCGCACAAGCCGCGGAGGCAGCGCCGGGCAATGGCGGTTCCAGCCCAGCCGGGCCACGACCTGACGGGCCATCCGGCAGGCCTCGTCATCGTCCTCAGCCAGATATTCCGCAAGACCCGAAACACTGGCGTGCATTTCCGCGCCGCCCAGCTCCTCATCGGTGGCAATCTCGCCGGTGGCAGCCTTGAGGAGTGGCGGACCGGCGAGAAATGCCTTGCCCCGCCCTTTCACCGCAATGACATAGTCCGACATGCCCGGCATATAGGCGCCACCCGCCGTCGATGACCCATGGAGCACGGAAATCACGGGACAGCCCTTGGCCGAAAGGCGGGCCTGATTGGCGAACATGCGCCCGCCCTCCGTGAACCCCTCAACGGTGTAATTGAGGAGGTCTCCGCCCGCACTTTCGACAAGATGCACGAAGGGCATGTTCTGTTCAAAGGCGATCTGCTGGGCGCGGCGCAGGCGATAGGTGGCCGCCGTCGTCATGGCGCCAGCCTGAATGCCGCTGTCATCGACGACGATCACGCACCGGACGCCCTCAATGAACCCGATGCCGGAGAAAATCGTCGAGCCCGCAACGGACTTGGCCTCATCATCCGTATCAAGCAGATAGCCGGCAATGTTTCCGATCTGCACCCAGGGCAAGCCGGGATCCAGAAGACGCGCCAGCCGTGAGCGCGGGGTAAGCTGGCCCCGTGCCTCAAAACGCGCCTTGCGCCGTTCGGACAAGGCCGGCGCCCGGGCGTTCAGCTCCCGGAGTTTCTCCACAAGCGCCAACATGTCCGCCCGGTTCTTCTTGAACCCCTCGGAGGCGGGGGCGACACGCGATCTGAATTGGCTCATGGGGCTTCCTCCCGCACATAATGATCCCGTTCACCGCACTGTTCCATCTTTTGACGCGCCAGCCAAATTGGGTAGGCTTGGGCCTGCCGAATGGCGCCATGTCCGGGGCTTTCCCCTTGGACAGATTGTGCAGTGCACCCAAACCTGTGACGGATAGTCAAACCCATGACCATGACCCGCGATGAAGCGCTCAAGATCCTGACGGCCCCCGGCGAGCCCTATGAGCTGGTTGAGGTCGAGATGTTTGGCCGTCCCTGCCGGGCCTTTCGCAATGCACCACCGACCTTGCGGGATCTTTATGAAAGCACGCGGAGCGATCTTGATTTTATCGTTTTTGAAGATGAACGCCTGACATTCGAGGAGACCTGGGCCGCCGCCGCCCGCGTCGCCCATCACCTCTATCATGACTGCGGCGTGCGCCACGGGGACCGGGTCGCCATTTCCATGCGGAATTATCCGGAATGGATCATCAGCTTCATGGCGGTCACCTCCATTGGCGGCATTGTCGTCGCCATGAACGCTCTGTGGCAACCGAGCGAAATGGAATACGCCCTCAATGACAGTCAACCACGGGTCGCCATTGTGGACCAGGAGCGGCTGGACCGCCTGGTTGCCTGTCAGAAACTGCCCCGTGGACTGATCGTGTTGGGGGTGCGCCCTTCAAAGCCCTTGCCGGAGGGGGTCCAGGAGCTGGGCGCCGCGCTGGCCGGGATTGGCGCGGTCCCCATGCCGGCCACCGATCTTGCCCCCGATGATGACGCAACGATCCTTTATACGTCCGGCTCGACGGGTTATCCTAAGGGGGCCATCTCCAATCATCGCAACATCATCAGTGCCCTGCTCTCCTGGGAGATTGATTTCCAGGCCTCGGCCCTGACCGGCCTTGTCGAACCGCCGGCTGCGGATGCGCCCCAGGCTGCCTCGCTTCTGGGGGTGCCGCTCTTCCATGTGGCCGGGTCCCATGCGGTGTTTCTCGCATCCTTCCGGTCCCAAAGACGCCTTGTCTGCATGTACAAATGGGATGTCCAGCGGGGGGCCGAGCTGATTGAGCGCGAGCGCGTGACCATGTTCGTTGCCACCCCGGCCATCACGGGCGATCTGGTCGCCGCAGCACCAACCCTTAACCGGGATCTCAGCTCCCTCGCGCTGGTGGGCGGTGGCGGTGCCCCGCGGGCGCCGGAACAAGTGCGCAATATCGACAAGAACTTCACCAATGCCCTGCCCAATACCGGCTGGGGGATGACGGAGACCAACGCCATCGGCACGGGGATTGCCGGCCCGGATTATCTTCAGCGTCCGGAAAGCTCCGGCCGCGCGGCAGTGGTGCTCGACATCAAGATCGTGGACGAGGACGCAAACACATTGCCCCCCCGCCAGCGCGGCGAGTTGCTGGTGCGCGGCACGTCGGTCATCCGGGGCTACTGGCACCGTCCGGATGCAAACCGGGACACGTTCCTGGACGGGTGGATGCGCACGGGCGATGTGGCCTATCTCGATGAGGAAGGCTTTCTGTTCATCGTGGACCGGATCAAGGATCTTGTGATCCGGGGCGGCGAGAATATTGGCTGCGGGGCCGTCGAGGCGGCACTGCTGGAGCATCCATCGATCCTCGAAGCCTGCGTTTATGGGGTGCCCGATGAACGCCTCGGCGAGGAAGTGGGCGCGACACTCTATATTTCCGGACCCATTGACGAGGAAGAGCTGCGCGTTTTCTTGAAAGAACGCCTGGCCGCCTTTGAGATCCCCCGCTATTACATCTTCTTTGAAGAGCCCCTGCCCCGGACGGCGTCGGGCAAGATCTACAAGCGCGAATTGCGCGCCTCCGCTGCGGACCAATGGGGTAAAGGCAAGGGCTGACCAATCCTGCGCCCGACGTCAGTGCGAGCGCAGGGAAACCGTCTTGAGCCAGATGTTCAGCTATCCGATGCTCAGGATTGCGTGCTCGCATTCGGCCGTATTCGCCCCTAATCGCCCATATTGGCGATGACACACTTGGCGGTGGATAATGAGGACCCGGCAATCGGCTCACCCCTTGGATGCAGCCTGACGCTCTTCCTCATAAGGCGCATAGGAGTCCTTCAGGGTGGCATGGTTGAGGAGCATCTCCGCCATTTGCTCCTTACCCGCGGCATCGAAAATCCGCGTCCGGACCCAATAGGATTCCGTCCGGCGGCTTTCTGCAAGAGCCACAATCTCGCGGCGAAGGAGATAGTCTTCGCCGACGAAAAGCGGGCCGTTGATCATACGGATTTCCTGATCCGCAAACAGCCCGACCGAAGGCCCCCGCACCGGAAACCGCGCCTTTCCGCTTGAATATTCCGCAAGCACGCTGACCATTTCGAGTGGGATGATGGGCCTGCCCCAGGGCGATGCGGAGGGATCGCTATAGAGCGGTGAAGGCTCGGTGATATGGCGCAGCTTGTCATTCAGAGAAAAGGGATAGAGATTTCCCATATGCTGATCGGGATCCATCCGCACCAGCTCTTCTTCGGCACCGCACATGCCCAAATGGAGGTCAGCAAGGATGACAAGCTGTTCGGGTGGACGCAGCCTCGCCATGCGATCGTCCAGCAAACTGGTGCCGTGATCGGGGCCCAGGCTGGCGCTCGCTTCGAGCACGGGCGTCCCGTCCTCCTTCTCCGCCCAGCAGCGCACACGGGTTTGTCCGTCCCCGGGCACTTCCACAAAGGCCTGCACCGCTTCACCTTCGACCACCATGGTCTGGTAGTGGGCGGAAAAGCATCCGCGTTCGAACCAGGCCGTCCCCCAGAGCCGTGCCAGAAGCGGCGTGAACTGACTGAAATGGGTCGGCCCCTCAATGGGCCCTGCCCTGAAGCCGAGACGTTCGGCCATGGAATCGTCATGGAGCGATGCATGCCCGCCATATTCCTGGTCCGCCAGCATCTGGCGCGGGTGGCGCAGGGGCCCCGAAAGAATGAGGGGCGTTGCGAAACTCATGGGGCGTCCTTTCCTCTCGCTTGGTCACGCCGGTCAGGCACCGGGCGCGACATCATCCTGGGTGGCCACAATCCGGACATTTTCCGCATGGCTGCTGCGGCTGATCCGGTAAAGCACCAGAACCACGGCCGACGAAACGCCAAACACAACATAGACCATCGGGAAGGCAATGCCGTAGTTGAACAGCACATCCTCCTCAATGGTCCCAGGCCGGGCCTGGGTCGGGAAACGGATCACGTCCAGGACGATGCCGAGGAGGAACACGCCGATGCCCGAGGTCACCTTGCGGGCGAACGTCCGTGTGGCAAAGAACAGGCCTTCCGAGCGCCGTTGAGTCCTTTTCTGACTTTCCTCCACGAGATCCGCGATCATGGAGGACAGCATCGTCCCCATCATGACCAGCACCGTCACTTCCAGAAAGCTGTGCACCACAAGGATCGGGAGCAACCAGTCACTCTCATTGCCCGGAAAAAATCCGGTGAGGCGCAAGACAATGGGTAGCGGGTAGTTCAGCACCGCAATCAGGCTCAGCGCGATGGCCACATGCTTTTTCTCGCGCCCCTTCGCCACGATGGGGACGAGCACAAGCGCCAGCGCCGCGGAGAAGAAATGGGACAGGGTCATATAGCGGATTTCGGACCCCGTCAGCTCCCAGAAGAAAAATTGGGTGTAGTTATAGGCCGCTGCGGAGAAACCGGCCGCCGTATAGAAAAAGATAGCTGATAGGAAAAGGGCCAGGAAGGAGCGGTCCGCGATGGTTTTCCAGAAATTGCTCAGGATCTTGAGCGTATTATAGGTCTCCGCCTGGGGCGGCCTGATCAGGCGCGGGATATGGTGATGAGTGCCCAGGGACGACATCAGCATCGTGATCAGCATCAGACCGCACGCAAAGAGGCCATAGTTTTCAAAGGCCTCCATGCTTAAACCGCTCGGATTGCTTTGCGTAGGCACCAGAAAGATTGCATAGGCGAGGAATGCGATGGCGAGGCCGCCCCACCAGCCAAAAAAATACCGGTAGCTGAGAATCGAGGTGCGCTGATCGTAGTCATCGGTGAATTCGGCCACCAGGGCGGAATTGGGGACCTCGTAAACAGTAATGAAGGTCCGCACCAGGACGGACAGGATCAGCATGTAAAGAAACAACACCTCATGGGACACCGTCTCCGGATCAATCAACGGATCCCAAAGCAGATAATAGGACAACACAACGGGAATGATAGCCGCATACATGAACGGGTGGCGCCGGCCAAGCCGCGAGCGCCAATTGTCCGACAGGTGACCGACCAACGGATCGGAAAAGCCGTCAATAACCAGGGCGAGTGCAAGGGCAAGGCCCGCGAGGGAGGCCGGCAAACCCAGGATCTGGCTGTAGAACAGCAGGAGAAAATAGGCAAAGCCATTATCCTTCACGCCATAGGCGACTGATCCAATACCGTAAAGGATCTTGGTCATCAGACTGACCTGCGGCTTTGCCACCGGCGTGCTCTGCCTGCCCCATTCCGCCATGCGTCCTCGCGCTCCCCGTTCTTTTTGCCCGTTCTCGTTCTTTTTGCCCGTTCCCGTTCTTTTCGGACGTTCTCGTTCTTTTGGCCGTTCCCGTTCTTTTTCGACATCCTCTTTCTTGTACTTCACGCTTTTTGGACTTCAAGACGCCTTCCTTGTGCCTCGGCCCTCAGCGGCGCGCGCCCAGCCGATCACAATTCAGGAGCTTGGCATCATTCATCCCTTGGGCGAGCATCAGCCCAGGGAGAACCGATTTCTTGTCCAGGCCAGGACTTCAGCCTACACTAACAAAACTGGGACAGATAGAAAGAAGGGAGAGCCTCCATGTCCATGACATTGCGCGCTCGGATAAAACCGCTCTGGCATTTTTGCATTGCAACAGCGGTGCTCGCGAGCTGCCTCGCAAGCCCATTGACCGGCAAGCTTGCTGCGGACGACCATGGTGGGCGGAAGAATACTCCGCGTCAGGCCTATTTCGGTGACCTGCATATTCACACAAAGAATTCTTTCGACGCCTTCATTTTTAATGTTCGTGTGACACCGGACGATGCCTATCGCTTCGCCAAGGGCGAGGCGATTCCCCATCCCCTGGGCTTCCCCCTTCGCCTGACCGGTGCGCCGCTCGACTTCATCGCCGTCACGGACCATGCGGAATATATGGGCGTGCTCCCGGCAATCGCGGACCCGGACAATCCCCTGTCCCAACTGCCCGACTGGCAGGGGCTGATCAGTACGGACCAGGCGGAGATCTTTGAGGCATTTCAGAATGTCGGCACTTCCTTGCGATCCGGCCGGTGGATCAAGGACCTGCGTCACCTGCCCACCATGCGCTCAGCCTGGCGTGAGACCATCGACGCCGCCGAACGCCATTACGAACCCGGCGTCTTCACCACCTTTATCGGCTATGAATACACATCACCGCCGGGCTCCCAGAACCTGCACCGCAATGTGATCTTCGCCGGTTCAGATGTGCCCTACCTGCCCTTCAGCTCCATCGATTCCCAGAACCCGGAAGATTTGTGGAGCTGGCTTGACGGCATGCGGGCCCGGGGCATGGAAGGCATGGCCATCCCCCATAATTCCAATGTCTCGAATGGCCTGATGTTTCAGCGTACGACCTTTGACGGCCGGCCCCAGGACGATGCCTATGCCGCTCTTCGCATGCGCAATGAACCGCTTGTGGAGGTGACCCAGGTGAAGGGCACCTCCGAAGTGCACCCCTCTCTTTCGCCCAATGACGAATGGGCCGACTTCGGCCTCTATGAGACCCTGATCGCCACAACCATTCCCACAAAGATCAAAGGCGGCTATGTGCGTGAAGCCTATGGCACAGGCCTCACCTTCCAGGCGGCGCAAGGCTTCAATCCTTATAAGTTCGGATTGATCGGCTCAAGCGACACCCATAATGGCGGGGCGTCCCTTGATGAGGACCGCTTCTCCAGCAAGGTCGGCGTCATGGACGGGACGGCCGTGCGGCGGGGCTCGGTTCCACCCGGAGGCCGGAAGACCTGGGAGGGTATCGAACTTAACGCTCTCAACGCGGCGCGTTACTCCACATGGGGCGCGTCCGGTCTCGCAGCGGTGTGGGCGGAAGAAAACACCCGCGAGTCCATTTATTCCGCTTTCCGGCGTAAGGAAACCTTTGCCACCACCGGTCCCCGCATCCGGGTCCGTTTTTTCGCCGGCTACGACTTCGCCGACAACCTCGCGAAACAGCCCGATATGGTGGACCAAGCTTATGCGGGCGGCGTGCCCATGGGCGCTGACCTCGCGGCCAAGAACGGCGCGGCCCCGAAATTCCTGGTCTGGGCCATGCGGGATCCCAACGCCTCCTGGCTGCAGCGGGCCCAAGTGATCAAGGTCTGGGTCGAGAACGGCGCGCAAAAAGACAAAGTCTTCGATGTGGCGTGTTCGGATGGCCTCACCGTGGATCCCAAGACTCATCGCTGTCCGGACAATGGGGCCACGGTGAATCTTGAGACCTGCGAAACTCCCATAGACAAGGGGGATGTGGAACTGCGGGCCCTCTGGCAGGATCCGGAATTCAACGCCGGCCAGCATGCGGCCTATTATGTGCGGATACTGGAAAATCCGACCTGCCGCTGGTCCACTTGGGATGCCATCAAGGCCGGCTCTGAGCCGAACCCCAAGCTCGCCAAGACGATCCAGGAACGGGCCTGGTCCTCGCCCATCTGGTATCTTCCTGAAGCGGAGTGACGTCAGACCATGGCGGCATCGATCAGTGCCTCTGACCGGAGGCAACCCTCTGGCCACAAATGGATGCGGATCCTTCGGGATCCGCTCCTCCATTTCATTGTGCTCGGGGCGCTCGTCTTCACGGCAGACCGATCCGGCTTGTTCGACCGCACTCAGGTTGGCGCCCCAGAGGACGCCCAGATCATCGTGACCCAGAGGGATATCGCCCATCTGGAGGCAACCTGGACCGTGCGCCATAACCGTCCGCCGACGGCAGACGAACGCCGGAGCCTCATCGACCAGTTCATTGCCGAAGAGAGACTGACACGGGAGGCCCAGCGGCTTGGCCTCCATGAGGACGATACCGTCATCCGTCGGCGCCTCGCCCAGAAAATGCGATTCCTGTTCGCCGACCTTGCCGAACCGCCCACTCCGGACGAAGCGGCACTCCGAACGCATTATGAAGCTCACAAAGAAAAGTATCGCACACCAGACCGTATCAGCTTCCGGCATATTTATTTCAACACGGATGACCCCGCGCGGGAGGCCGCAGCAGACCAGACTATCCCATCGACACGGGCGGCATTGGACGCAGCCCCCGAGCGTTGGCACCAACTGGGCGACCCGACCATGTTGCCGCGCAGCATGCAATCCGTAAGCCTCGAACGGGTCACCCACCAATTCGGCGCGGAATTCGCGGCGGCCTTGGAGGCTGTGCAGCCCGGCGCCTGGCAGGGACCCTTGCCATCGGCTCTCGGTCTCCATCTGGTGGACGTCACCGGTCGGCACCCAGGCGGTCAGCAGCCCTTCAAGGCCGTGCGGGATCAGGTCACCGAGGATGTGCGCACTGCGGCCCGGGACAAGGCCATGGCGCAGCTGTTGGCCGGCCTTGCGCAGGCCTATCCGGCGATCATCGAAACGCCGACGAAGGAGGAACTCCGGTGAACGGGCCGATATGCTTTCGGGCTGCGGCCATCACGATGATCATCGCCCTGCTGATGAGTCTGGCGCCCGCTCCGGCTCCAGCCCATGAGGTGCGCCCGGCCGCCCTGACCCTGCGTGCTGACGCCTCCGGAACGGTCACGGTTCAGTGGCAGCAGCCCATTCGAGATGGACGCCGGCTCAGCCTTGAACCCGTTCTGCCCGCCAATTGCGAGCCCCAAGGGGGAACCACCAACGAAGCCACCTTGCGCGCGGTCACGCGAACCTTTCGAGTTGCCTGTGGAATGGCCGGCCTCTCGGGAAAGCCCCTCGCGATCGCTGGTCTGGAACGTACGCTGACGGATGTGTTCGTCCAGGTGATCCATGCAGATGGCAGAACCGAGTCCCACGTCTTGCGGCCCCAATCGCCCCAAGTGGTGCTTGGCGAGGCGCAGGTGCGCACCCTGATGTCCTATCTGCGGATTGGGATGGAGCATATTCTGTTGGGGACAGACCATGTACTGTTCGTGATCTGCCTTTTGCTGCTGGTGACGCGAGACCGGTTGCTCTGGACAGTGACGGCCTTCACCCTGGCCCACAGCCTCACCCTGGCCTTGTCCGCCTTCGGTGCCGTGGGCCTGCCCACCTTGCCGGTCGAGATCAGCATTGCCCTGAGCATTCTTCTGCTTGCCCAAGAAGCCGCGCGTCCCGCAAAGGATCGTCCCGGCGTGATCCGGGACCGGCCCTGGCTCGTCGCCTTCGCCTTTGGCCTATTGCACGGGTTCGGTTTTGCCGGCGCCCTGTCGGAAATCGGACTGCCGGAGGGGACACGGCTCGCGTCCCTGGCGCTGTTCAATCTCGGTGTGGAACTGGGTCAGGTGCTCGTCATTGTGGTTGGCCTCGCCCTGGTCTGGTCCTTGCGCCGGCTTGCGGCGGGCCCTTTGCTGGTACCGGCCCGGATCATCCTCGTCTATGGCATCGGGATGGCGGCGGTCTACTGGGTGTTGGACCGTCTTGGAGTCATGGTGTAGCGTGCGGTTCCTAATCTAGAGGAGCGTGTGGTCATGAAGAAGCGCAAACGCCCGCGCAATCTGGCGGCGCGGCCTCTCCAACGGTGCCGCCCCCAAATCCTCCGGGACCGGACCAAATATACCCGGAAAGGCAGAAAGCCCCGTGGTCCCCACGGGGCTTTCCATATTTGCCCCCTCAAGCCGGACTGGGCCCGCCATGCGCCACACTCCCTTTGATGGCTCCTCGCGCCCGTTCACGATCGGGCTGAAACCTATCGCTCCCGCCGACTGGCTGGCGGGGCAGCCACCACTCGGCCCCGTACTCGCCGAAAAGGCCGCCCTGATGGGCCATCGCTGGAACGATGTGTTCCGGGCACGGCCAGGATCGCTCAACGCACAAGGTGAAGCGCTCTCACTCATCATCGATCATCTGCATGCCCATCAGGGTCTGCGGCTGCGGGTGGCCGGACCGCCGGGCGTGCGGGCCATCACCCTTGTGGAAACGGGCGAACAATTCAGAGAAACGGACTGGGCGGGTGCGCCGCTGGCGCTCGCATCCCGTCTTCTTGCGGATGATCTGGTGCTCATGGCCCGCGAGAATGGCAGCTGGGTGCTCGAAGCGGGCAGCGTGTGTTTCCCCTCCTCCTGGCAGCTTCAGGATAAATTTGCAAAGCCCCTGGAACAGATCCACGATCCCGTGCCGGGCGTGAACGAGACCCTTGGTGTACGGATCAATCGCATTTTCGACCATATGCCAGCCGACCGTCCCCTCATCCGTGAAAACTGGTCTTTGTCGAAAAATCCAGCTCTGCGCCAGGACAGGGATGGCAACAGCCTTCAGGGACCATCAACGGACAGTGGTCCTCAAGGCATTGCTGACCTCTTCATCCGCGTTGAACATCAGACCGTACGCAAGCTTGCCCGCAGCGGCGCCGTGCTCTTCACGATCCGCATCGAGATGACACCGCTCCATACGCTCGCAGACCATGAGGATCGGCGCATTCTCGCGGCCGGGTTGGCCGACCAGCTTAAAGCCCTCACCCCGGAACAGGCGCGCTATAAGGGGCTCGCGGAGATACGCGGTGCCATACACGCGACATTGCGGAAATGGGCAGCACAGGCCGACATGTGAGTTTGACAACCTGGCTTAGAGACCGGGCCGGGCCAATCGTCCGAATGTCGAGGGCTGTCGAGCGCGTCTCTCCCAGGCCTCGTCGCGAGCGAAACGAAGCAATCCAAAGGGCAGACTGGCCCCGAACACATGTCACCGGATCGCCGCACTTCGCCAGGCGCACAAGGACGATCGGGATCGATCAACGCTCTGGCATGCGGCGCTGGGGGCGCGGCGCTGGAGGCTCATGAGAAAGCCCGGAAGCGGATCATCCGCCTCCGGGCTTTCGTGATCGTCTGGCGTCAAACTATGGTCAGATCTTGAACTTGGAGTCCACATAGGCGACGAGCTGCTGGACGCAGTCGTCAACGGAGCTGGCCTGCGTATCAATGACCAGTTCCGGGCTTTCAGGCGCCTCATAGGGTGCTGAGATGCCGGTGAACTCTTTGATTTCACCCGTCCGCGCCCGCCTGTAGAGGCCTTTGGGATCCCGGCTTTCGCACGTCTCCACATCCGCCTTCACATAGACTTCGTGGAAGCCACCATCCGCCAGCGCTTCGCGGGCGCGGTCCCGGTCGGACCGGTAGGGCGAAATAAACGCCGTGATCACGACGGTGCCGGCGGTTGCGAACAGGGCCGCCACCTCGCCAACCCGGCGGATATTCTCGGCCCGATCTTCTGGGGAAAAGCCCAAATTGGCATTGAGGCCGTAACGGACATTGTCCCCATCAAGAACAAAGGCGTGATAGCCCTTGTCGAACAGGCGCTGCTCCAGTTCCACGGCCAGGGTGGATTTGCCGGCGCCGGACAGGCCCGTGAGCCAGATCACACCGCCCTTGTGGCCAAGCCGCTCGGCCCGGCGCTCCGGCGTCACCCGATAGTCCACCTTGGTGATGTTGGTGGAACGCTGGGTGATGAGCTGGCGCTGGTCGGCATAACCTTCCATGGAAATGATACCGCCGCCGGCGATGTCATATTTGTCGACAAGCACGAACCGGCCCGTCGTCCCCATGGCGGAGAACTCATCCACGGCCACAATACGACGGGCGCGGATGACAACCTCACCCACTTGATTGCGCTCCACCTCATCGGCCTCAGCATGGCCAAGGGATGTGGTGTCGATGATGCGTTCCACAGTCTGGATGGTGACCTTGGCTTCACCCGTGCCGATTTTCATCTTGTAGGTCGAGCCCTCCCGCAGGGGCTCACGACCCAGCCAGAAAATCCGGGCCTTGAAGACATCGGTTTCGAGTGGCGGATCGCTCTCATGGCTGACCAGTTCGCCGCGCTCGACAAAGATCTGTTCATCAAGCGTGATGCCAACGGATTGTCCGGCCTGGCAGCTTTCCGGGAGCGTGCCCCCCTCTTTGGAGGACCATGCTTCGATGGATTTGACCCGTGCGGTCTTGTTGGACGGCGAGAACAACACCGTATCGCCAACACGCATGCTTCCGGACTCAATCCGTCCCGCGATGATCCGGCGCTCATCGAATTTATAGATGTCCTGCACATTGAAGCGCAGCGGGCTTTCCACCGGCGCGGACCGGGCCTTGAAATTATCCAGGGCGCCAATCACCGTCGGCCCGGTATACCAATCCATGCGGTCTGACCGGGACGCGATATTGTCCCCATCCCGTGCGGAAATCGGCACAAACACGGTCGGTTCAATCCCGATGGTGGCGAGGTAGGAGCGGTATTCCTCCTCGATCAGGTTGAACTGGTCCTGTTCGAAATCGACGAGGTCCATCTTGTTGACGGCGACGGCGACCTGACGAACCCCCATCAAATGCAGCAAATAGCCGTGGCGGCGGGATTGTTCCTGCACGCCTTCACTGGCGTCGATCAGAAGCAGCGCCGCATCGGACTGGGCCGCGCCTGTGATCATGTTTTTCAGGAATTCCTTGTGGCCCGGCGCATCGATGATCGTGTAGTCGCGGTGATCGGTCTTGAACCAGATCTGGGTCGTGTCGATGGTGATGCCCTGGTCCCGCTCGGCCTGCATGGCGTCCATGAGGAAGGCCCATTCAAAGGGCATGCCGCGCTTTTCGGACATGGCCTTGATGGCTTCATATTTGCCTTCCGGGAGGCTGCCCGTGTCGTGGAACAGGCGCCCCACCAGAGTGGACTTGCCGTGGTCCACATGGCCAACGATCACGATGCGGAGGAGTTCGCGGATCCGGTCGGTGCGCTCGCCATCGACGGATGCCAATTGCAGATTTGTCTGGCCCATATTTGCGCTCCTCACATATAGCCGTCGCTGCGCAGACGCTCGAACGCGTCCTCGGACTCATGGTCCATGGCGCGGCCGGCCCGCTCTTCAGTCTTGATGGTTTCAAGTTCGGCAATGATCTCGTCGATGGTCGCAGCATGGCTGTCGATGGGGAACGTGATGCCGACCTCACCGAGGGAGCGGAAGCGCTTGCCGTCTTTGGCGAAGTAGAGGGGAACGACCGGGATCTCTTCGCGCTTGATGTAACGCCAGACGTCCAGTTCGGTCCAATGCAGCAGGGGGTGAATGCGGATATGGGTCCCCGGCGGATAATCGGTCTTGTACTGGTCCCAGAACTCAGGGGGCTGGTCGCGGAAATCCCACTGCCCCTGTTCCGTCCGTGGGCTGAAGACCCGCTCTTTCGCGCGCATTGACTGCTCGTCCCGGCGAATACCGGCGATCAGGCCGCCCAACTCATATTTCTTCACCGCTTCCTTCACACCCTCGGTCTTGCGGGCGGCGAAACGGGAGGCCGGCGGCAGGCTGTCATCCACGGCCTCAATGGGCGGGCACGGATCGGCGATCAGATTGAGGTCCCATTCCTTGGAATATTGTTCACGGAACGCATAGGTTTCCGGAAACTCCGCACCCGTATCAAGGTGCATCACCGGGAAAGGCATGTGACCGAAAAAGGCTTTCTTTGCCAGCCAGATCATGACGTTGGAGTCCTTGCCCAACGACCACAACATGGCGATCTTGTCGATCCGGTTGAAAGCCTCCCGCAGGATGAAAATGCTTTGGCTTTCGAGCTGGTCCAGGCGGTCCATGGCTCTCCTTTCCCGTAACGTGCGGGGTGCGATCCCTTCGCGGCATCGCCTCTGCCCCGCTCCCTTGCCTGATGGTCCCCGGCGGCCCTGCCGGCGGTGACCAAACCCATAGGGCCAGGCCCTTATGTCGTGAAATGGGCCTGGCGCTTCATGCGGCGGCCCGGAGCTTGGGCTTACGCTGCCGCTTCGATTTCCGCCGCAATGGCGTCGACGACTTCCCTCACCAGACTTTCGTTCGGCCCTTCCCCCATCACACGGATGAGAGGCTCCGTGCCCGAGGGCCGAACAAGGATGCGTCCGTCCGTACCAAGCCGTGTTTCGGCGGCGCGGATGGCGGTCTGGACACGTTGAGCCTCGATGGGTGCCGGCCCCATGCGAGGCACACGAACATTCTTCATCACCTGGGGCAGCGGATCGAAGACATGGCAGACATCACTTGCCGGCCGGTCTTTGCTGATCAGGCAGGCCAGCACTTGCAGTGCCGCGATAAGGCCATCGCCGGTTGTCGCATAATCTCCCAGGATGATGTGACCGGATTGCTCGCCACCGACATTGAACCCTTCCGAGCGCATGCGTTCGATGACATGCCGGTCACCCACTTTCGTTCGCACCAGCCTCAGGCCCCGCGCCGCCAGAAACAGCTCAAGACCCAAATTCGACATGACTGTCGCGACCAGACCCTGCCCGGCCAGGCGTTCCTCTTCCTGGAAAGCGACCGCGATCAACGCCATGATTTGGTCGCCGTTTATAATTTTACCAGTGTTATCGGCGAGAATAACACGGTCTGCATCGCCATCGAGCGCAATACCCAGATCCGCCCCAGCCTGACGAACAGTTTCACACATCAACTGTGGAGAAGTGGATCCGCAGTCGCCGTTTATATTGAAACCGTCCGGCTCACCACCGAGGGGGATGACCTCAGCGCCCAGTTCCCACAGCACCGCAGGTGCCACCTTATAGGCAGCCCCATGGGCGCAATCAATCACGATTTTCAGACCTTCGAGGCGAAGCTGCCGGGGAAACGTTCCTTTCGCAAATTCAATGTAGCGCGCCTGGGCATCATCAACCCGTTTTGCCCGGCCCAATTCCGCCGGCGCCGGCAATCCATCAACAACACCCTTGGCCACCAGAGCCTCGATTTCGGCTTCCGCCTGGTCGGATAATTTGTATCCGTCAGGCCCGAACAGCTTGATGCCATTGTCTTCGTAAGAATTATGCGAGGCTGAGAGCATGACCCCAAGATCCGCCCGCAGGGAGCGCACCATCATGGCAACGGCCGGCGTGGGCAACGGACCGAACAAAAAGACATCCATGCCCATGGCCGTAAATCCCGCCGTAAGGGCCGGCTCCAGCATATAGCCCGAAAGGCGGGTGTCCTTGCCGATCACGACCCGATGGCGATGATCACCGCGGGTGAAACGCCGACCCGCCGCCATGCCCACCAACAGAGCGGTCTGGGCGTCCATCGGCGGGGTATTCGTCCGGCCACGGATGCCGTCCGTCCCGAAAAGTTGACCTGCCATCCCATTTGCTCCTTGGCCGTCATCGACCGGCTTGCCCGCGTGCGACCGATACGCCGGAAGCAGGCGCAGGGCCGTCAAAAGCGACCGCTCGCGCGTTGCGTCTTTATTCTACCGTCACGGATTTGGCGAGATTGCGGGGTTGATCCACGTCGGTCCCCTTCGCGACGGCGGTCCAATAGGCCAACAGCTGAACAGGCAAAACGTAAAGCAGCGGCGTGATGAGGGGATCAACCTTCGGGACTTCGAGGACCCGCCAGGCCCGGTCACCGGCACGGCGACTGCCCTCCGGATCAGTAATGAGGATCACGCGCCCGCCCCGTGCAGCGACTTCCTCCATATTGGAGATGGTCTTGCTGAACAATTCATCAAAGGGCGCCAGGATCACGACCGGAACTTGCTCATCGACAAGGGCGATTGGCCCGTGTTTCAGCTCGCCCGCCGCGTAACCCTCAGCGTGGATATAACTGATTTCTTTGAGTTTCAGCGCCCCTTCAAGGGCGATCGGATAGGTAATTCCCCGCCCGATAAAGAGCACATCGCGGGCCTTGGCAAGCTCATGGCCTAAATGCTCATAAAGGCTTTCATCACGCAGAACAGTGGCAATGACACCCGGCACTTCGAGAAGATGGCGCACAAGCTCGGCTTCCCGGGCATCATCAAGCACGCCCCGTGCCCGACCCGCCGCAACCGCGAGGGCGCTCAGCACACTGAGCTGAGAGATAAAGGCCTTTGTGGAGGCAACACCGATTTCCGGACCCGCAAAGGTCGGTAGAACCCGATCAGCCTCCCGGACCATGGTGGATTCAGGGGCGTTCACAATGGCAACCGTCTCCACCCCCTGCTCCCGGCAGTAGCGCAGAGCCGCTAGCGTATCGGCCGTCTCACCGGACTGGGAAATGAACAGACCACGGCTGCCCGGCATCAACAAAGGCTCGCGATACCGGAACTCGGAGGCCACATCGAGATCCACCGGCAGGCGGGCCAGACGCTCGAACCAATAGCGGGCCACCAGCCCGGCATAAAAGGCCGTGCCGCACGCCGAAATGTTAAGCATACTGATGGCCCTGAAATCCGGCGCATCCCGCATCTCGATCCGCTCCGCCACCGGATCAACGTAGTAACTCAGGGTGTGAGCCACGGCATCGGGCTGCTCATGGATTTCCTTGGCCATGAAATGGCGGTGATTGCCCTTGCCCACAAGGGCTGGGGAAATACTGACGACCTTCACCTCCCGCGCGGTACAGCCGCCGGACGCATTGCGCAGATCAGCGCCATCACGGCTGAGAATGACCCAGTCATCCTCCTCCAAATAGGCGACCCGCTTCGTGATCCCCGCAAGGCCGATCGCGTCCGATCCCAAATACATCTCACCGTCGCCAAAGCCGACCACCAACGGGCTGCCCCGCCGGGCGCCAATCATGAGATCGTCTTCGCCTTCGAAAATGACGGCCACAGCAAAGGCGCCATGCAACTCACGGAGCGTCGCCTGGACGCTGGCTTCCGGCGACAGACCCTTGGCCCGGTTGGTGGCAATGAGTTGGGCGATGACTTCGCTGTCCGTGTCGGACTCGAAGGTCACGCCATCCGACTGCAAACGGCCCTTCAGATCACGGAAATTCTCGATAATGCCGTTATGGACCAGGGCTATGCCGTGGGCATTGTGGGGATGGGCATTCGTCACGGTCGGCGCGCCATGGGTCGCCCAGCGGGTGTGTCCAATCCCGATTGTCCCGCCTAAGGGCTGTTCATCAATGACCGCATCCAGACTGGAGAGCTTGCCGACCGCACGCCGACGATCGATCTGCCCGCCCTGGAGCGTGGCAATTCCCGCCGAATCATAGCCGCGATATTCAAGATGCTGAAGCGCTTGCAGGAGCCGGGGAACCACCCCCTCCTGACCAATAATCCCGACAATACCACACATGCGAGTGTCTGTCCCTCAGATGCTGCGCTGCGCAACCCCCAACTTCGGGGGTACTCCACCGTTCGGAAAATAACAATGGATGGGCGTCTAACATCTTGTTTCCGAGTTCGAACTTCCCGTGAAACCAGCACCGGACTCCGCATCGGCGGCGCCTGGGGGCAGGATTTCCAAGGTCGACGGGCCCATTGATTACGGGCTTGTCATAGACACGGAGGCTGCAACAAGGTAACCGGGGAATGATGAACGGGCAGAGAAACAGGTTTGGCGGCCGCCCTGCGATGAGCGGTGGAGGCACGGGAGCATGTGCGCATCTCAAGGCGTGGCTCTCGCGTCGCGAGTATTGTCCGCAGGGGCCCCTAGCCTCTGTCGGGCCGGTCGCAAGGCGGGCTTGTGGCAGCGCGGGCCAGTGGGGACATGGGATCGATTGAACATGCAGTCTTTAAAGCGAATTCTGGTCACCGGAGGGGCAGGCTTTATCGGGTCTTATGTGTGCGAGCGCCTTCTAAAGGCCGGTCATGAAGTGTTGTGTGTTGACAATTTCTTCACCGGTACGCGGCGCAACCTGCACCACCTTCTGCAGGACCCGAATTTCGAACTGCTGCGGCATGATATCACGATGCCACTCTTCGTAGAAGTGGACCAGATTTACAATCTCGCCTGCCCTGCATCGCCGGTCCACTATCAGTTCGATCCGGTTCAGACCACGAAAACGAGTGTTCACGGCGCCATCAATATGTTGGGACTGGCCAAACGCCTTAAGGTGCCGATCCTGCAGGCGTCGACCAGCGAGGTCTATGGCGACCCTACGGTTCATCCGCAGCCGGAAGAGTATTGGGGACATGTGAATCCCATTGGCATTCGCGCCTGTTATGATGAAGGCAAGCGGTGTGCTGAAACTCTGTTCTTTGACTATTACCGCCAATATGAACTGTCGATTAAGGTCGCCCGGATCTTCAACACCTATGGGCCGCGCATGCAGGCCAATGACGGGCGAGTTGTCTCGAATTTCATCGTACAGGCCCTGCGCGGGGAGCCCATCACAGTTTATGGCACCGGCGCCCAGACGCGATCCTTCTGCTATGTGGAGGATCTTGTCGACGGTTTGATCCGCCTGATGAACACGCCGGCCGAAGTGACCGGGCCCATCAATCTCGGCAATCCCACAGAGTTCACGATCCGTGAGCTCGCCGAACTTGTTGTTGAGACCATCGGCTCCAAATCGCGGATCGAGTATCACCCCCTGCCGCAAGACGATCCCAAGCAGCGTCAACCAGACATCACCAAGGCCCGCAAACTGCTGGATTGGGAGCCTTCGGTGGTCCTGCGCGCCGGTGTCGAGCGCACCGTGGCCTATTTTGAGGATCAGATGCGGCGCAATCTGTTGCAGGGCATTCCAAGCCGCGAGCCGATGAACCTGTCGACCTGACACGCTTGGAAGCTGGATGGGCACCGTTGATCGCCGCGCGGCAAGTCTCGCGGGGCGCAGGTTTCAGGCCGAACCCAAACGCCGCGTTCGGCCTAAACCGTCGGCGCGGCCTCGATCAAATCTCGGACCGGCTGCTCTTGGTCAGAGCTGAGACGATGTGCTTCACGTCTTGAGCCCGCTCCCGCGTTGTCACCAGAACCGCATCGGCGGTCTCAACGACGACGAGATCACGGATTCCGGCAACAGCCACAAGCCGTGACTCCGACCGGACCAGCGAGCCTTCACAATCAACGGCAATGACATCACCACTGATGGCGTTGCCCCTCTCGTCCTTATCCGCAATGTCGTGGATGGCCATCCAGGACCCGACATCGTTCCAGCCCATATCGGCAGACACCACCGCGGCCTTCTCCGTATGCTCCATCACGGCATAGTCGATGGAATCGGACCGGCAGCCCGCAAAAATATCTGCATCTGGAGCAACAAGACGGTTCGTCCGTGTGGCCTTGTCCATGGCTTCGCGGCAACAGTCCAGAATGTCCCCGCAATGCTCGCCCATTTCGGCAAGAAGCGTGTCACAACGGACCGTAAAGATGCCGCCATTCCAAAAATAGTTTCCCGTCGCCAGATAGGTTTCCGCAACCTCACGGCTGGGCTTTTCGACGAATTCGGCCACCACATAGCTGTCATCATGGCCGCCAAGGGCGTCGCCGCGGCGAATATAACCGTACCCAGTTTCAGGGGCATGCGGAACGATTCCGTAGGTCACCACTCTGCCGTCCTTGGCCAGGGCGACGGCCCGGTCAACGGCCCGGCGATAGGCCTCGCTATCCGTAATATGATGGTCGGCAGGCAGAATAATAAGCACTGCCTCCGGATCCTGTTCCGTTGCGAGCAGAGCGGCCAGGGCAGCCGCCGGTGCGGTGTTGCGCCCCACGGGCTCGGTAATCGCGCGGTGCTGGATCGCGTCAACCGCCTCCATCTGGCGTTCAATCTCGGCGGCATGGCGGGCATTACAGACAATGATGGGCTCGGCCGCCGCTTCGCCAGACTTTGCAAGGGCCTCCCGCGTCCGCACCAGGGTTTCTTGCAACATGGTGCGCTCGGACACGAGGGCATGGAGTTGCTTTGGATGGGCGGTCCGGGAGGCCGGCCACAGGCGCGAACCAATGCCGCCGGAAAGGATCACGGGAATAATGGTCATCTAAACGCTCCACACTAGGCTGGATCGCCACTACAAATCGGATGCCCCGCCCGGACAGCCGATATGAACTCAAAAAGCGGGGAGACAGGTCCGGCAACGCGGGGCCGCGGCTGGAGCCTAAAACGGCTCACCGGGTCCAAAGAAACACCCTTTACGATGCCGAGCGCAGCCGGTCCCCATCCCGGCACATGTCTTCATAGGCCTTAATGAGGCCTTCCGTCGATCCCGTCATGCCGGACGGGCCTTCATTGTCCAGGAGGCTCTTGGCCAGGCGCTTGCCGAGTTCCACCCCGAACTGATCGTAGGAATTAATATCCCAGATTGTGCCCTGGACGAAGATTTTGTGTTCATAAAGGGCGATCAAAGCGCCAAGCCGTTCCGGCGAGAGGACATCCATAAGCAGGCTGACGCTCGGCCGGTTGCCCATGAAGGTCGTATGCGACGTCAACGCGTTAACTTGCTCCGCGTCGAGCTTGCGGGTCTGGAGCAGGGATTTAGCCTCGTCCCCGGTTTGTCCCCGGGCCAAGGCCTCGGTCTGGGCAAAGAAATTAGCCATCAGCAAGCGATGGTGGCCGTCCGTGCCGCCTTCGGGCCGCGCCACGGCGATGAATTCGGCCGGCACGATCTGGGTTCCCTGGTGAAGCATCTGGAAGAAGGAATGCTGGACATCCGTGCCGATCCCCCCCCAGAGTACCGGCGCGGTCTCATAGCTCACCGCCTGCCCCGTCACCGTCACGCGCTTGCCATTGCTCTCCATATCCGCCTGCTGAAGATAAGCCGGCAGAAGCTTCAGGCGTTGACAATAGGGCAGAACGGCAAGGGTCGGATGGTTCCGGAAGCTGGTATGCCACAGCCCGACCAGGCCCAGGAGGATCGGAAGATTGTCCTCAAGCGGTGCGTCTTGAAAATGACGATCCATTTCAAATGCCCCGCGGCGCAAAGCATTGAAATGGTCCAGACCAACCGCGAGCATAATGGGCAGTCCGATGGCGGACCACAGAGAATAGCGACCGCCGACCCAATCCCAGAACGCAAAGGCGTTATCCGGATCAATGCCGAATGCGGCGACAGCCTCAAGATTGGTGGAAACGGCGACGAAATGCTTGGCAACGGCCGCCTCATCCTTGAAGGCCTCCAACAGCCAGGCCCGTGCAGAGCGGGCATTCGCCATGGTTTCCTGGGTGGTAAAGCTCTTGGAGGCAACAACGAAAAGCGTCGTAGCCGGATCAAGGGTGCGGACACATTCGGCAAGATCCACCCCGTCCACATTGGACACGAAATGGCAGCGCACGGCGCCGTGATGATAGGGACGCAAGGCATCACAGACGAACCGAGGGCCAAGATCTGAACCGCCGATCCCAATGTTCACCACATCCGTGATGCGCTGGCCCGTCTGACCGGTCCAGGCGCCACGGTGCACCTTTTCCACAAAGGCACCCATCTTGGTGACAACGGCTTCCACATCGGGAACAACATCCTGACCGTCGACCATGACTGGCCCACCATCCATACGGCGCAGGGCCGTATGTAGGACAGCGCGGCCTTCGGTGATGTTGATCCGTTCCCCGCCAAACATGGCGGCACGGCGGGCCTCAACGCCGCTGGCCCGGGCCAGGTCCAGAAGGGCCTTCAGGGTCTCCGGCGTCATGACGGTCTTTGAATAGTCCACCAGCAGACCACAGGCGCGCGCGCTCATGCGCTCAAACCGCCCGGCATCTTTCGCGAAAAGATCCGGAATGCGTGCATCGACCATCGTGGCGGCATGGGCCTCAAGGGATGCCCAGGCATCACGCCGTTCCCCACTCCGCATCTCGCCAGACCCGGTTTGCAATGCCATCGTCGCGGCCGTTTCGGTCATGATATCCCCGCTCATTTCTTTGCAATTCCGGCGGTCGTCACGCGAACGCACCGCCCTGTCATGATGCCAGCTGGCTTGTGAAAGCGCCTATGGCCGGTCCCCATCCTGATCTTCTTGCAAGAAGGCATAGGCTGAAAAAATGTGGTAAAGCGTGCTCGCAGGAATCGCCTTTGCCGTAGGCTGATTGTCTGGGCCCATAACATCAAGCCAGCCGCCGCGAGGCGCCGGGTCAAGATAGAAACGGAACAGCCGTTCGGAAAAGGCGGCTGCGCGGGGGACAAGAGCCGGCGAATGCCGCGCCATCAGGGCGTGGGCCCTTAAGGCCTCCGTCTGGGCCCAGCAACGCTTGGTGGCCGATTTCACATCGGCTTCGCGCCAGATCTCGTCATAGGCAAGACCCGAGACCGGATCGAGCCCGCGCGCGTTTGCAACCTCGAACAATTGGCTGGCTTCAGCGCCTGGTTCCGCATGGCCCAAACGAGGGGCGTGGGCCTGCGCATGGGCATGGAGCAGATAGACCCATTCAAAATGATGGCCCGGTTCAACCACATCACCGGCCCCATCGCCCGCGGGCGCCCACGCATCGGTGAAGAACTCGGTCAAGGTCTCCGTGGCCGGATTGAAAAACCGTGTGCGGAACATCTCCACGATCCCATCGGCCGCGGCCAGATGGGCCGGATCGCCGGTGGTCTCGTGAAGCGCCAGAAAAGCCTCCAGAAGATGCATGTGGGGGTTTTGACGGCGCGGCAGTTTGGGCGGCCGCCCCTCCAAGTAACCCGGCCCTTGCGATGCGGCGAGGCGCGTGCGCACGAAGGCCAGAGTCTTGTCCAGCGCCTGCGCTACGTCCTGATCCCGCAGGATACGGATGGCATGGGCCAGCCCGAACAGAATAAAGGCGTGGTCATAGGTGTCTTTGGTCCGGTCGACGACGGCGCCCGCGCTGTCCAGCCGGTGGAAAAAGCCACCCTCTTCCTTGTCCCAGCCATGGGCCATGAGCCAGTCGAAGCCGGTGCGCACAAGATCCCGGTAATCGCCGAGGCCAAGAAGGGTCGCATGGGAATAGACATAGAGTTGCCGGGCCTGGACACGGATGCGCCGAACCACCTCCGGCTCGGGCCGCCCCTCAAGATCCAGTTGTTCAATAAAGCCGCCCCGTGCATCGATCCCGTCCGAACTCCAGAGGGGCAGTGCTGCGTCGACCAGCCAGGACCGCAACCGGGCGGTCTCGCCTGCGAGCCCCTTCAAAGCTGCGGGCTCGGTGCCGTGATCGCTCAATGCCATGGGCTTGCTTGCTCCCTTTCGACCGGCGGCGTGGGCTGTCTTGTCCGAGGGCCCACCTTGGCAGGCATCCTCCAGATCCAAACAGGCCGCACACAGCCCTGTATCCCTGTCCCGGTATCCCCTGTCCCGGTATCCCCTGCCGGTGTCGCGATCCCTATCACCACGCCCGCCCCGGTATGCGCCGTCCGTCAGGCGGCCTCCAACCATTCCCCACGGCCATCGCCCGGTGCCAGAAGACGCGTGTAGCACATCGCCAACCGCTCGCCTTGTCGTTGCGCATCAAACTCACGTTCGACAAGCAACCGAGCCGCGTCAAGCATAGGCCGCCATGCATCGGGCCGGCGGACAGTCCATAGCAGGTGTGCCGCAAGGGTGTCGACGTCCCCTTCGGGTGCAAGCAAGCCTGTTTGGCCATGGTGGAGCAGTTCAGGACGATCGCCGAGGCGGGTCGCGATCATGGGCATGCCCGTTGCGGCAAGTTCGGTGAGCAAATGCGGCAGCCCCGCCCCTGAGTCGCCATCGCGGGACTGGCGGGCGGCGGTCAGGAACACGTGGTGGCGTCCGGCTTCCTCGTGAATGCGCTCCCGCGACTGGTGGCCGAGGCGTCGCACGCGATTGGTCAGGCCCGCGGCCCGAACGGCCTCGTCAATCCGCTGGGCCTCGGCCTGGCTCGCTGTGGTTTGAAGAGCATCGCCAATCAGCGTGATTTCGAGGCACGCGTCCCGGCGCACCTTGCCGAGCGCCGCGAGCGCATCGGGGAACCCGGTGCTTTCCACATAAGATCCAGCGAGAAGCACCCGCAAAGGCTCGCCCCGCGCCCGCAAGCGTGGCTGGAAGCGAAACCGGTCGAGATCGACCCCCAGATGATGCACGACGACCCGGTCCTGCGGCGCGCCCCGGCCCATGATGCGCCGGGCGGCATTGGGGCCCTGGCACAAGATGAGATCGGCGGAGGCGGCAAGCTCGGCAAACCGCTCCGCCCAATGGGGCAGCCTCGCCGCCAGCACATCCATTTCGGACCCATAAAGCGACACCACATGGGGCAGGCCCGTAGCCCGGGCCGCCTCGCAATTCGCCCAGGCATGGGCGGCGAAATGGGAATGGATCAGGTCTGCGCCCATACGCCGGGCGGTTTGCGCAACAAGGGGCAGCGCGCGAACCATGCCAAGGGTGCGCATGACGCATTCAAAATAATACCGGCCCGGATGATCGGCGCGCAGGGCATGGATCGGCGGAGAGGGAAACAGGGGCTGACTGTGACGCTGCTCACAGACAATCTGGGCCCTGACAGGTGGCGGCAGGCTGGTGATCTGAGTGTGCAGCCAATGTTCACCATAGGGCAGACAGCGGATCATCGAATGAAGACACTTCATCGGTCAAGCTCCCTGGGGCCGCTCGGCGGGCATCGAACCAGGGTCCATTCCGAAAGCACCGCATGAAGAAATCGTAAAAGGATCAAGGGACTGGCGCCTTAGCCCTCACGCGGCCCGCGCCCGTGCGTCCACCGCCAGATAGGCCATGCGCGCCGGAAGGATCGCATCATCCGCAGCGGCCCCGTAGAGCGCCGCTGCCTTCGCCTCCAAGGAGCGAATGAGTGTCGTGTTTTCCTTGAAGACCCCCTCGTGCCACAGCAGGAAGCTCACCAAACGCCAGTTGGAACGGATGAGGCGCCGCTCGGCCTCGGGAACAGGAGGCCCGTCGAGACCATCGAGCAAGCAATCAATCAGGGGCCGCAGCATGCTGCGCAGGGCCTTGGGCGGCATGGCCGGCGGCGGCGAGGGCGTGCGCCAGACAAGATCGGCCGGCAGGATCCCTGAAACAGCCCGGCGCAGGATCCAGGACGGCGCCCCATCGCGGCTGAGATAGGAGCCGGGCAAGCGAAACGCGAAATCGACCACCCGCCGGTCGAGGAAAGGCATGGTGAGGTCAAAGGGCACGCCCATGGCCGCGTGGTCGACTTGGCTCAAGCGATCGGGCAGATCACTGCGGGTGACGGCTTCGGTAAGCATGCCCTCAAGGGACCACGCCCGATAGGGATTGAGACGATCCGTCCGCAGACCCCCCTTCAGCATCGCCGTGAGGCGGGCCGGCGGCGGTGTACCGGCCCTCTCTGCTGAGCAGTCCCGTCCGAGAAGACTGACATAAAGCGCCCGCGCGCAGGCCTCACCCAGATCGCGCCAGGCCTTACGCGCCTTTACGGTCCGGGCAACGGGCAGGGCCCCGCAGGCCATCAGTATCGTGAGCACGGACCCGATACGCCCGCTTGCAAGCGCAGAGGCCAATGCGCCCTGGGCGTGGCGCGGCCCAGCGCCAAACAGCGCGCCGGCACCGGTCCCGGCAAGCGCACCGAAGGCCCCTTGTCCTGACATGACAGCGAGCAACATCTGCCGGGCGGGCAGCACAGGGTCCCCATAGGGCTCGTCCATCAGGGTGCCAAAAGAGCCAATCACGCGCCACAAGCCCAAAAACGGGATCGGCACCACCTGGTGCAGGCTGTCCATGCTGTCTGCGATGCGGGACGCGAGGCGCACAGCGCTTCCATGCCCCTGGGGCGCCCCAAATGGCCCAATTTCTTCCGTATAGGTGTGGATCCTCCGACCGCTGGTCTGACCTGCCAGGGCGGCGACCAGGGCCGCACCGAGAATACCGTCAGGGCCCGACGGGTCCAGAGTGACCGCGGCGGGGCCGTCTTTCGGTGTGCGGATGGCGACCGCATTGGCCAGCAGATCCCGCAAGGTCGCCGCCGCCTCCTCCGGCCCCAGATCACCGGCGCTCAAGCGCTGGCGCGGGCGAGACCACAGCATGATCCGGCGCGTTGGAAAGGGATCACAAGCAGACATCACGCATCCGGGCGGGAGCGGATGAATACCCCGGTAAACTGAAGCGCCGGCGCGGCGAACCCCAAACAACAGCCATTGGCCCGCCGCAGCCTGATTGAGCTGCCGCGCTGCACTGATCTGCGGTACGCCAAGCAGGCCCTTGATTTCGGAAGCAAAGAAAAGAGTGGGCCCCTGGCGCGCCCAGAACAGGGGTTTTGCCCCCAACGGATCGCGGCTCAAGAACAATTTGTCCTCGTCGGCATCGTAAAGGGCCAAGGCCCAGACCCCGTTGACCCGCGCGAGCCCCTCAGGCCCCCAATCACGGATCACTTCCATCAGAATTTCCGTATCGCTGGTCGTGCGAAAGCGCGTTCCCTTCACGGAGAGATCCCGCCGCAAATCCTGAGCGTTGTAGACGGTCCCGTCGAAGGCGAGGATGAACCGTCCGTCCGCCGACACGAAAGGCTGGTGGGCCCGGTCCGTCGGATCGCTCATCGCAAGACGCCGTTGGGCGAGGCCGAGCCGTGCCATGGGCCCCGGTGAGCCCAGCTTGGGCATGCGCGCGGCAAGGCTTGGCGTCGTTCCGCTGCCGGCGAGGGAAATGAATGCGCGCCCCGGCGTATCGATCGCCGTGAAGCCCTCATCATCCGGGCCCCGATGGGCCATGGTCCGCACCATGGCCGACAGGATCGCACTGTCCACGCGGCCCCGCTCCAGGTGGATGTAGCCGGCGATGGCACCCATGAACGCCCGTCCCTATCCATCCGGATGCCCCCTATGGAGGCCCCGTCCCAATGATACCCAGTGTCGGACACCATTGGTGTCGCCGGAGGGATTAAGCAGGCCTTAATGCGGGAGCCGCAAGGAACGCGTACGAACCAATTTGCGCCGACATGATACCCGTCGATTAGAGCAGGATGCGGCCATCCCGGACGCGGGCGAGGTCCCGCTCGGTCATTTCCTGGACCAACGCCTCGAAACTCGTGGTGCTGGTCCAGCCCAGATCCGCCTTGGCACGGGAGGCATCGCCGACCAGATCCTCGACTTCCGCTGGCCGGAAAAATTTCGGATTGATTCGGACAATCACTCGCCCGCTGCTGCGGTCAATCGCATGGCGTGCCTGCCCCTCGCCCTCCCAGGCCAGGGAGATCCCAGCGACGCTGGCAGCCGTATTGACGAAGTCCTCAACCGAGTGGGCGCGCCCGGTCGCCAGCACATAATCATCCGCCACATCCCGGAGGAGCATGGCGTGCATGCCCTCCACATAATCCTTGGCGTGGCCCCAATCCCGCCTTGCGCCCAGATTGCCCAGTTCCAAACAGTCAAGGGCGTTGTTTTTGATCTCAGCAAGGCCCGACGTAATCTTCCGGGTCACGAATTCCCGGCTGCGCAAAGGGGATTCGTGGTTGAACAGAATGCCGGAGGTGGCGTAAATGCCATGGGCCTCACGGTAATTGCGCACCATCCAATGGGCATAGAGTTTGGAGATCCCATAGGGACTGCGCGGCGCAAACGGCGTTTGTTCCGTCTGGGGTGATTCGCTGACCCGCCCGAACATCTCAGAGGTCGACGCCTGGTAGAACCGGATGGCCGGATTGACTTCGCGCACGGCCTCCAGCAGACGCGTGACGGCCAGGCCATCCACCTCAGACGTATAGAGTGGCTGCTTGAAGGACACGCCCACATAGCTTTGGGCGGCAAGATTGTAGATTTCATCCGGCTCCGTCTCTCTCAAGACACGGAAGATGTTCCCCATCTCAAGGAGCTCAAGTTCGATGAAGTCAAGGTCCCGCCTGATGCCAAGCTCGTCAAGGCGCCAGGAGGCCCTGCTGGAGCCGCGCCGGTAGCTGCCGAAGACCTTATATCCCTGGCGCAGAAGGAACTGGGCAAGATAGGCCGCGTCCTGACCATAAATGCCCGTGATCAATGCCCGTCTGGCAGCCATGGAGTCCTCTTCTCTGGTCTTTAAATGAATATGTCGGCCACGAGAGACCCGTTCCGGTCGAAGGCCGTCATTGGCCTTGGAACCATGACCAATTTATGTGCGGCGCGCACTATACCCGGGGGCGTGCCCGGGACAATCCCTCCTTTAGGCGCTGCTTACCAAAAAAATGAGGTTGCAAATAAAGGTCAAATACACAGATGGCCCGATCCCATGGCCATCTTTTGCGGCCGACACCTGCCCTCCAATCGACTCAACGCGCCATGGGCTCTCCTACACGGGCCGCGACAACAGCGCCTGCGGCAATCCGGTGAACATGGTCGCGCAAAGGATGGCTGGGGAGAGAGGAAGCCGCAGTGGCCATTGGCGGCCGTCCATAAATGAAGGCAATCAGCGCCAACCCACTCAGACCCGTGACGACGCCCAACAGGATACGCAAAGTCCATTTCATCTGCATGGCAATGATCCGCCTTCGCCTGCCGAGCTGATCGGCGTGTGTGCTGGACACCCCTCCTTCCCATGCGGATCGTTAACGGTCTCTTTCATGGCCAGGAGGCGGTGTCGAAGGCATGACGACACGGTATGAATGGCATGGGGACGGCCATGGGCCGCGCGGGGCTTGGAAACACACCCCGTTTCGTGACCCGGCTCTTGAGACGACCGCTCCGCGGGCCGTCACGCTGGTGTCCATGCGCGACCCTGCGCTCAGCATTCAAAACCGGCCTGTCATTTTCCAAGGCGCCAGGCTGGCATCACCGGTCATTGGGCCAATAGTCTGAGGGATTTGTTCCAAAGCTTTCCCGATCGGTCGCAAATCCCTATCCTGCGACAGGGACAGTGGGCATAGAGGCGCTTCTTATGGGGGGCCAGCACCGCTCGAACGCTTCCAGAGGCTCAAACGCTTCCGGAGCCTCATACGCTTCCAGAGCCTTATACGCTTCCAGAGACAGAGTCCGCTTGCCATGTCGGCCATTTACCTCTCCATCCGC
>CAYUYV010000002.1:37271-62319 GCA_964449455.1 uncultured Alphaproteobacteria bacterium
ACGCTTCCAGAGACAGAGTCCGCTTGCCATGTCGGCCATTTACCTCTCCATCCGCAGACTGCTGCGCCAATTGCGTGGAAAGCGACCACGCGCGACCACACGGGGCATCTTCTTCGTCAGCCTTGCCCTTTTGGTTTTTGGTTTGGGGCATGCTGTTCTCATTTCTTTGATCGAAGGGTGGCCCTTAGCCGACGGCCTATGGTTCACCGCGACGGCTGGCACGACGGTAGGCTTTGGAGACCTTGCACCAGCCAGTCATCTGGGCCGGCTCGCAACGGTCTTTTTCATCTATATTCCCGCCATTCCTGCGATTGGCTATCTGACCAGCCTTCTGGTGGAAGCAATCATTGACCGGCGGGACAAGACCCGGCTCGGGAGGTTACAGCTCATGCTCAGCAGCCATCTGGTCTTCATCAACTTCCCCAAAATCATCGGAACGGCCTATTTCGAACGGGCTGTGGGCCAGTTCCGCAACTCGAGTTCTGCCTATTCGGAACGGCCGGTTGCCATCCTGACGGACTGCCTGCCCGACGGCCTGCCCCAGTCCCTTGAAGAACTCGGCATCTATCTCGTCTCGTCCCAGCCGAACCATATTGAAGGGTTGCAGCGGGCCTGTGTTGCTGAGGCCGATACTGTTTTCGTGCTCATGCCGTCCGGCTACGAAGAGTGGGAAGAGAGCCTTGTCTTTGACATTGCCCACCAAGTGGTCAGGCTCCGTGGTGAAGAGGCGCGGCCCCGAGTCATCGCGGAAGCCCTCAGCGCCGAGATGAAATCCCGTCTGATCGATATGGGTGTCGATGCGGTCGTGCGCCCCATCCGGGCCTATCCAGAACTCATTGTCCGGGCCGCGATTGCCCCCGGCTCGGAATCGATTGTGGAAGCTTTGTTCGATACGCAAGGCGAGGAATGCCAGCGCCTTGATATATCCTTCGCAGATGTTCCTTGGTGCCACCTTGCCTGGGATTTCATGGCCCGGGATCTGGGCACACCCGTCGCGATCCAGGACCGCAATGGCGTGGTGCGATCCAATCTACAGGGGTCAGAGCGTGTCAGCGGTCAAGCCGTCTATCTCATTGTACCGGACGAAGCCCAGGAGCGTTTCGAGGCGGCCAAGCAGGCCGTTGCCCTTGGCGGCCTGGGGTCCGGTTCCTCCGCCCTGGGCCAGGAGTCATTACCCCCTCCGCCCAAACCGCCTGGCGGCAGTGACCTGAGCGTTGGGGAGACATGATGATGACCCCCATGGACCCAAACGGCCTAAGGGCCCTCATGCTTGCAACGGTCCTTCTGTTTCTCACCGCGTGCAGCGATCCTAATGCCAAATCCATCGCGACGCTTGATCAGGCGATCACGGATCGACTGGCCAAGGTCGAGCAGGATCTGACCGCGGGGCGGCTGACCAACGCCCAGATCCTCACCCGCTATGTGGCCGAGGCCAAGGCCCTCAAGCCCGACTATGCGGACGTGTTGGACACTCTCGGCACGATGGCAACGCCAAGCAATGGGCGCCTTGCCGACCTGAAAAACCAGCACCGCGAGATTATGGACGCGTATGCAAAACGCAGCGCCCCCTCAGGTCAAATCCTGGACGAACTCCAACGCGTTTATGACGGGACGGCGCCAGACCAGATCAATGCAGCCCTTGTGGACGAGATCAATACTGTCGCGGCGCTGACCAATGGGGGGCTGAGCCCCATCAGCCTGCCGCCGGGCAGCACATTGCCCGAACCCGGTGCGTCTCTCGTCGGCAATCCAAACTACGGGCACTGGCAGCAAAGTTCGAACGGGACGCCGTCCTGGGTCTGGTTCGCCCAGTTTGCCCTGCTGCAAAGCCTGCTTGGCAACATGTCCTACCCATCCTGGTACTATAACCGTCCGTGGTCCTATGATTATGATGTCTATCGGGACCGATTTGGCTCACCCGGATGGCGCAATCGTGAGGCCGGACGATTGAGCCGGAACTGGCCCACCATCGAGCGCGAAGGCCAGCGCCGGGGCCGCAAACCCTCCGCCTATGCTCGGCGCAGCAACGCAAACGCGCCGCAAAACACCACATCAGCGGCCCGCCGGCACACGCGCTTCAGCGAAACCCGAACTCAGATCGCCCGCAATGGCGGGCGCAGGCCCAGCGCATATCAGACCAGTCCGCGAAACAGCGCAGCCCCGGCACGGCGAACATCGTCTTACGGGTCAGGCGCCTCACGCAGCGCCTATCCGGCGTCCCGGCGCTCTTATGGCTCCAGCCGCTCCTTCAGGGGCAAATGATCTTTCCGGCCCCGGACCAGCGCGAGGCACTGTTTGCCGTTCAAAAGGGGCCGCACAACGAGGAGGACCCATCCCATGTTGTCTTATCTGGGATTGAGTGACTATCTCATCACGGTCCTGCTGCTGAATGTGGCAGCCGGTGCCGCCCTGCTCGTCAGTGTGCGCTTTTTTGTCGGGCTCGCCACCAATGTGAACTCGATCGAGGAACTGGCCGAGCGGGACAATCCCGCCTTTGGCATCACCCTCGCCGGAACGCTTCTCGGCGTTGGCATCATCGGCACGGGCGTGCTGTCTGGTGATCCAGCGGCCACGCTGACCCGCGAAATCCTGATCCTCCTTGGCTATGGCCTGGCTGGCCTTGCCGCGATCATGGTCAGTCGCCAGATCTTTGACCGGATCTCCCTGCCCGCCCTGCGGATCCATGACGAATTGCGCCGCGCGAATGTGGCCGTGGCCCTGACCGATGCGGGCAACGCCATGGCGACCGCGCTCATCGTGCGCGGGGTGATCAACTGGGTGTCGGGCGATGACATGACGGTGGCGGTGATCGCCTTTCTTGGCTTTCTGGTCAGTCAGGTCGTGCTGTCGCTTGTCAGCTACTACCGGATCACCAGCTATAATCGGGCCCATGACGAGTCCTTCCAGAAGGCACTTCAGGACGGCAACACGGCCCTCGCCTTACGCTTCGGTGGCTTCCAGATTGGCGCGGCCATGGCCATCACCAGCGCGCTTCACCTTGTGCCCTACGACCCGGCCGAGCCCGTCTTTGTGCTGATATATTGGCTGGTCCTGTGTGCGGTCCTGCTGGTTTTGCTGTTCGGGCTGGGTTGGATCGCCGGGCGGCTCCTGCTCGGCTCCGTGGATACACGGCAGGAGGTGGACAAGGAACGCAATGTGGCCATCGCGGTGATCCAGGCGGCAATCCTCATCGCCATTGGGTTCGCCCTGTCGGCGGTTACCGCATGAGCCTTGCCGGGGCCAGCGAGCCAGCGCCAAGCCAAGCCACACCCTGGGCGCTGCGCGTCCAGGATGGGGTTGTGCTGGGCGTGATGGTGGTTCTGGCGGCGGCCTGCATCGTCTACGAATATCTACTGTCCCATTATGCGGGCCGCGTGCTGGGCATGATGGAACACGCCATTTTCGCGATGATCGGCGTGATGATCGTGGCCATGGGGCTCGGCTCCCTGGCAGCACGGAGGATCAAGGACCCGAACACCGGATTCTTGGTCGTGGAACTCACCCTCGCGATGCTTGGTGCCACGGGCATTTTGCTCATTGCCGGGGCCTTTGCCTTTGCCGAGGACCTTCCCATCATCATTGGCCGGAATTTCGGCCTGCCACCGGATGCCATTCCCCGGGGCGGGCTGACGGGCACACTCCGGGAAGCCACAGCTGTGCTTCCCTATGCCATTGGTGCCTTGATCGGCCTGCTGATCGGCATGGAGATTCCCCTCATCGCGCGCGTGCGCGAACAGATCTACCGCAGCAATCTGACCCACAATACAGGCACGGTCTATGGCTTTGACTATGTGGGCGCAGGCCTTGGTGCGGCGGTGTTCATCACGGTTCTGCTGGCCCTGCCGCCGGAGCAGGTGGCCATCGGCGTTGCGGCCGTCAATCTCGCTGCCGGCGCTGTGTTCCTCACCCTTCGCTGGCCTCAAATCCGCATGCGGCGCAGCCTCGCGCTCGCCCATGGCGTGGTCCTGGCCGGCCTTCTCATCCTGGCGCCGCGGGCGGGCACCTGGCATGGCCTGCTCGAGGACAGTCTCTATCAGGACACGGTCATTCTGTCGGAGGATACGGATTTCCAGCACATCACGGTGACCCGGCGCAGCACGGCCGAGGGCACGCCGCAGCATCTGCTCTATCTCAATGGCCGGCTCCAATTCTGTTCCTGCGACGAGATGATTTACCATGCCATGCTCGTCGCCCCCCCATTGCTCGCCTCAGCGCGCACGAATGCCATCCTGCTGATCGGCGGCGGCGACGGGCTTGCGCTGCGCAATATCCTGCGCTGGGACCCCAAACGCGTCACCGTGTTGGAACTCGACCAACGGATGGTCTCGCTCTTTTCGACGCCCGAGACATCCGGCATCAATGCGCCCCTCGTCGCGCTAACCAACAACAGCTTCACCGATCCGCGGGTTCAGGTGATTTTTGGCGATGCCTTCAACACGGCCCAGGCCTTGATGGCCGAAGGCAACCGCTTTGACGCCATTGTGGTCGATCTGCCGGACCCCAATCATCCGGACCTCAACAAACTCTACAGTGTCCGGTTTTACAGTATGCTGCGCCGGCTCCTCGCTGGCGATGGCGTCCTCTCCGTTCAATCAACAAGCCCGTTCCACGCCCAGGACGCCTTTTTGACCGTGGGCGTGACCTTGCGCGAAGCCGGCTTTGCGCAAATCGCCCGATACCGGACCAATGTACCCAGTTTCGGTGAATGGGGCTGGACCCTGGCCGCCCCCACGGGCGCGCCCTTGCCGGATCGCCTGGCGACGAGCCGGCACACGATCCCTGAGGGAAGTTGGGCCACCGCAGACCTGATCACAGCGGGTTTTGCCTTTCCGAAGGGCTTTTTGGCCAAGGAAAAGGCACTGGAGCCCAACACAATCTCCGGCAATCGGATGTACCGCTTACACCGGGACGCATGGGCCCGGGATGAGATTACCGTCACCGGGCAGCCTTGACATATTATGTCAGGCGTCCATCTTAGATCCAGACAGTCGAGGAGGCTGAACAGATGACGACCGAGATCATTCAACGGCTTGAGGAAGTGGGTCAGGAAACGCTGGCCTATCCCTTCCAGATCGAGCCACTACCGGGCGAAGAGAGCGTTTATCGGGTGGTGGTGGACGGGCAGCCGGAATTCCCCATTGCCCTGACGGAAGCGGATGGAGAACTGCTGTGCATGGTGCGCCTCTTTGGCGTCAGTGAAATCGCGGAGGGCCGCAAGGGGGACCTTTTCGAGACCATGCTGGCCGGCAATCTCACCCTGCCCTTGAGCACTTTCGGCGTGACGGATGGGGCCGTTTATCTGTTCGGCTCGCTCTCCTCGGCCTCGCGCACGGAAGTGATTGTGCAGGAAATCCAAGCCCTTGCCGGCAACACCGTTGAGGCCCTTGAACTCGTCCAGGACTATCTGACCTGACGCACCGGACCATCCGAGCCCGGACCTGTCTGCCCCCGGACCTGTCCGAGTATTCTCTGTGGAGATGAAAGCCATGGGACTTTTGACCAAGATCGTGACGGCCATTCGCGGCGGCGCCCGTGAGGCCGGGGAGGCCATCGTGGACGCCAATGCCCTGCGTATCCTCGACCAGGAAATCCACGACGCAAAGCGCGAAATTCAGAAGGCGGAGCAGAGCCTTGCCGGCTTGATCGCAGACCAGGAAACCGCGCGCACCAAGCATGAGACCGCCCAGCGCAAAATCAGCGAACACGAGACCTATATCGCCCAGGCGCTCGACAAAGGCGACGAGACCCTCGCCCAGGAAATTGCGGAGCGAGTGGCCCAGTTCGACGAAGAAAGTGCCTATCAGAAAGGCATTGTCGATGACTTGACGGCCAAGATCTCCCAGCAGAAGAGCTTTCTGCGCGATGCTCAGCGTAAGGTGGAAACGATGGAGCGCGAAGCACGCATGGTGAAGACGACGGAGCGGGTCCAGCGCACAACCGCCTCGCTCGCCTCTTCCTTCGACAGCGGCTCGAGCCAGGTCGCCAAAGCGAGCGAAAGCCTCCAGCGCATTAAGGAACGCCAGGAGCGCCGCGCAGCCGAAATGAAGGCGGCGGAACAATTGAATCGGGAGCGCACGGGCGCCGACCTTGACGACAAATTGCGGGCTGCAGGCATCACGCCGGGCGCCGGCTCAAAGGCAAGTGATATTCTGGCCCGGGTGAAGGCGAAGCAGTCATGAAATTCCCCACGCTGAGCACCCTGTTCGGCGGCGCGGAGCGGCCGGTGGAGCGCAAGGCCATCCGCTCCCCGGACGGCCTTGAGGTCGGCGATTATGTGGAGTTCGGATTTTTGCCGATCCCCGATCTCTCCAACAAGCGCTTTGCCGTCGCCCAGATCAATCATGTGGACTACGGCCATGGGGCCCAGCGGTCCCTGGTCCTGGCCAGTGGCGAGACGACCATCGGACTGTCTTACGAGGCTGGCGACCAGGGCCGTCAATTGATCGTCACAAAGCTTCTGCCCCGCAGCGATGTGGAGCAGCTCTTTGACATGGACCGCTTTGCGAGCGTGTTCGACAAAGGCCTCGCAAGCGCCCTGCCCCTTGTCGGCCGACCGGAGCATCTTGATGCCTGGCTCGATTCGTCAGGCTATGAGGAGCGCGTGGATGCGGTGCCGGCCCGGTTCCGCACCGCTGACGATCTTCAGTGGTCGTCCTTTGACTTCTACGAACTTGAGGGCATGTCCGACACGCGCTTGACCCTCGAAATCGAAGTCTATGACGACGAAACGGAAATCTATGCGTGCCGTATCTTGCGCCCCGACGCGGTCGAGAAATACTGGCCGGCGGGTGCGTGACGGCGGGTTTCGGGAGAGGCTCCTTGGCGCAGAACTCAAAGATCAAGGCCGTGCGCGCCGTGCAAATGGCAATGGATCTCGATATGCAGGTGGCCCGAGCCTTGCGGGTCCGGGCTGCCGAAGAGGATCTGACGCTCCAGGACTATATCCGGCGCACCCTGGGGCTTGACTTCAAACCGGCCCAGCGGCCGCGCCTGTCAATCAGTCTGTCCGATGCGGATTACGAGATCCTTGGCGCCCGCTATGGCCTTCCGCCCTATGACCGCTCTGCGATCAAGAAGGCGGTCATCACCACCCTGACGGATAGTGCCGATCCTTGAAGGGGATCCAGTACCGTTAAAGCGAATGGGGCACGCCAGTCCAGTGTTGCGACGTGGGGGCATGGTTCCCACGGGGAATGCGTCGTCCCATCGCGCCTCTCAAAGGCCCTCAACCAAACCCCCGATCAATCCTCTGCCTTGAGGGCAAGCAGCTCACAGCGCCGGATGGCCATCGCCGCTTCGGGTGTGAGGCCGGCGCCTTGGGGGTCATTCGCGTAACGCGCGGCCTGGAAGAGGGAGAAGCCTGAAGCGGAAAGCAGGGAGAGCAGCTCAGCGGGGTCATGGCCGGCGGCCTGCTGCTGGGCCGGGCACCAGGTGAGCGCGATGCCAAGGCCCGGGCGTTGCACTGTCTGCGCCGCCCCCTTCAAGACCGCCAACTCGTGTCCTTCAACATCAATCTTCATGAGACTGATAGTGCCTGCACTGTGCAATATCCGGTCCAGCGTCACCACAGGCACATCGAACAGCGCATCATCATCCTCGCCCTGCCCCCCATCGAAGGCCCCTGCCGGGGGACGTGACGCGGGCACCCGGAAGGCACGCGAGCCCTCGTCATCGCCAGCAGCTGCCCGCTCCAGATGGATTGGAGCCATGGACCAGTTGATCTCCATATTCCGCACCAGGAGATCCGCCAGCGCGGGATTGGGCTCAATGGCGATCACACGGCCCCCCTCACCCGAACCCAGATGGCTGGCAAGCAGGCAGGCGAAATAACCGAAGCCGGCCCCCACATCCACAAAAGTGGTGCCGGGCGGGCACAGTTTGGGCAACAGGGCCGAGAGTTTGGGTTCCCACTGACGATAGACCACGAGCTGGGGCGTCATGATCAAATCATCGCTCGGCACGAGATATTTCATGTTCTGGAGCGTCTGTACCAGGATGGCATCATCCGAAACGGGAAGACCAAAGGGCCCCACCAATTGGCGGACCTGGCTGCTGATGGTCTCGACACGTTTCAGACGCTGATCCATCGATTTCAGAAGATCCATCATCTGATCTTTCCGCAACCCTGCCATGGCGCCCATCAGCCGCTCCCCAAAATCCCAGGCAGTGGACGATGCGTTTTCCACCATTGCCGGCTGCGCAGGGGGCACGGCCGCACCGATCTGCCGCTCTCCATTTGGTGCGGATACGGGGGCAGGCCGTGGTGGTATGAGGGCCGTACGCGGTGGCACATCGTCCGGTCCCGTCAGACGCTTAGGATCCGTATCCGCCCCCCGGTGAAGATCCGCCAGGAACCGGTCCACGAATCGATCGGACAAGGCATCAGACTGGCGGCGCAGTTTTGTGTCCGTCAGGACTGGAAGACGCCGCTCCACACCCAAATAGGCCAGGGCTTCGGACAGATGCGGGCCTGGATCGGCCATCAGGTCTTCATAGGTGATCCGCAGGGGATTAAGTCCTGCCTGTCGGAAAAAGTCATCCCAGAGCTGATCATGGAGCTCATTCTCGCGCAGCGCTCCCAGGATTTCCTCAAAACGGTATTCAAGGGCCGGTTCCGGACCATCGGGGCGATAAACATGCCAGCGTCCGGAGCGTTTGGCGCGCCAAAAACTGACAGCCTGGGCGAATTTGTCCCTGCGCACCACATGGAGCCAGCGCGCGTCCGGAAACTGGGCGGCGAAATCACCAGCCTGCCAGCGGTCAAAGCCGAGAGCCACGGCGAAATGGGTCCTGTGAGGCCACATCAACTTCGTGGTCAGAACACCGGCAGGACCATTGTCAAGGATGGCGCGCAAAGCCGTGCGGCACGTGTCCGGATCCGCGTTTGGCGCACACAGCCGCCAGGACTCCGCGAATGTCTCCTTGCCCAAGCCCGGCACACCATTGGCGCTCAACATGGTGGCTGCAAAAGTACTCCCGGAGCGGAAGGTACTCGCCAAGATGATGCTGCGCTGAGTCCTCGACGCGGCCACCTCCTCCTGCCACATCGCCTGAAGATGAGGCTTAACGGCTTGCGTGTCGGAGGGACGGGCCTCGGCCATGGAACGCCTCTCTGGTTTATCGGTCAGCGGATTGCGTTGGGCACAGGCGTGTTGAGTCATGCAGACCGGGCAAGGGGCAGCGGCGATGGTTCATCCGTGGGCGCCAGACGCGCCGGAGTCCGGGCCACATCGGCATAATAGGCCTCCAGCGCGTCCACCATCGCCCGCGCCGTGTAGCGTTCCGTGAACAGCCTGCGGCCCGATTGGGCAAGGCGCAAACGGCGCGGTTCATCCAGAACAAGGGCCCGCAAAGCCGTGGCGAGGGCCGGGCCGTCACCCGGGGGCACCAAAACACCGGTTTCATCCTGATCAAGAATTTCACCAATGCCGCCAATGCCGGATGCAAGTACTGCAGCCCCCACCCGCAGGGCTTCGATGACCACAAGGCCAAAGGACTCATATCGTGACGGGACCACGACAATATCCGCATCGCGATAGAGCTCAAGCAGTGCGTCACGACCCAGAACGCCAGCGAAACTCACGCGCGTCATCCAATCCGCTCCACCATGGGCACGCTCAAAGGCCGTCCGCATGGGTTCTGTCGGCGCACCAATCGTGTCGTCCCCGGCGAAACTGACACGCAGATTGGGAAGCGAGGCCAGAAGCGCGGGGAGTTCGGACAAAAGAATATCGGCGCCCTTGCGGTGCTCAAGCCGGCCGACAAAAACCGCATGGACACGCTCGTCGGGGTCTGCCGCCGCCGTCCGGGCCATGGTGCCGGCCAGAGGATCCGCGGGCAGACCATGGGGGATGACAGTCACGCGGGACGGCTCCAGCGTCAGTCCGTGGGCCGCTTCCACATCACGGACCAGGGCCTTGGAATTGGCCAGGAGATGGGGCGCCTCGCGCAGCATGCGCGTCTCGGCCGCGATAACCCGGTCCACATGATTGCGCCGAAAATCCACACGCTCCGTCCAATCCGGTTTGTGAGGCAGTGCCAGAGCCGCCGTGGTATGGACACTGACCACCAGAGGAATGGACCCTGCGGCCAGCACGCCCATGGGCTCCACATCCCAGATTGGGCCTGAGACAACATGGAGCCCGCGGCGCAGGCGAATCCGCATGATTTCATCAAAGGCTGCCACGCAATAGCTGCGCAGGCTTTCCGGCAGATCGGGAAGAGCCGGAAACTGGCGGTTCGCCCCCCTGTCGGGCAAGATGCGATGGACCCAGATACCCTGCTCGAAATCCACCGTATGGCGATCATGGGGACTGCGCGTGATGACACTCACCTCATGACCACGCGATACAAGACCTTCCGCTGCCTGACGAGTCCACATGGCGATGCCACTGTCACTGTCGGGGCCCCAGCTCTGGGACAGGAACACGATCCGAAGGCGTTTCTCGGCGGACCGCCGTGTCGCAAACCGCAGGAAATCCCGCTCCCCATGGGCATCAAGCGTTTCGGACGACAGGAGTTTTGGCGCTTCAGGAGACAGGGCATCGCGCACACCGGCCTCAACGCCGTCCTCGATTTCGCGCGAAAGGCAGTCAAACTGCTCCTGGGTGACCTCATTGTGCCGAAGATCCCAGTCCAGATATGCCGCTTCCCGCTTGAGATAGCCACCGAGATATTCCATCGCCCGGGCGTTGCCATAAAGGGCCCCTGCGTGCCGGTGCACGAAATAGGCTTTGCTCCGAACCGGAATGAATTTCGACCGTGCAACCCGTCTTTCATCGCGCAGGTGACTGGGTGCGTATTTGTGGTGAACTTCCGCCTCCGGCACGATGGCGGTGCGCCAGCCGGCATCCATCATCCGCACATTGACATCGGTTTCATCAAGGAAATAGGCATATTCTTCATCAAATCCGCCCACGCCCATGAGGGCTTCCCGACGGAAGGCGGCATTTGTTCCCGTTGTACTGATGAAGCGATCACCGCCCGGCCGCTCATTGAGTCCCGCTTCGGCCAGGGTCTCGTGGCTCGTGTTGTCACCGAACCGGTCGGCCACGACGACGCGGCATTGGAAGGTCACCCCGGAATGGTCACGCGTGAAGCCGCCGGCAGCGCCAATGCCTGGGTCTGAAAAGGGCGCTGTCAGACGATCCAGCCAATCGGGTTCGGGCACCGCGTCATCATCAATAAAGGCCACCACATCGCCCCGTGCGGCGGCAAGGCCAATATTTCGGGACATGGCCAGATTGGCCTGTGGGCAGGACAGAACCGTAACGTCCGGGCCAGCCAGGGAAAGGACGCGATCCGTATCGTCCGTCGAGGGACCATTGACTACGATCACTTCGACATTCGGATGGCGCAACTGGCGCAGTCCCTCCAAAGTCGCCCCCAGGGTCTTGGCCCTGTTATAGGTGTTCACAATGACGGAAACAGACGAGTGCTCGCCAACCTGCGCGAAAGCAGCCCCCAATTGCGCCCTGAGGCCAAGGGCATCGGCGGGCCGTACGCCCGCCTCCGGCTCCACCGCCTGCTGCTTCTCAATGGCCTTGAGCCGCGCCTCAATACCATCCAGGGCCGCAGCCATGACCTTCATCATGGATGCCAGGCTTTGGACATCGCGGGCTCCGCTTGCGCTGTCGGCCTGGACTTTACGAACCCCATCCACGACGAAGGCGAGCTGCTGCACCTCATCGCGAATGCGATCGATCACGCGCAGCCTGCGGCTCATCAGGACACACCGCACAGCAACCGTCAGAACCGGTCCCAGGCCGGGCACCTTCTGAACATGGACATAGAGGCGTTTGTACCAGGCTTTGCGACGCGGCATGGGAGATCCCCATCTTTTCGATGCTTAACACGGCCCCGGACGAACCGCTCGGCCGTTGCCACCGGGACTGAACGGGTCGGCCGCTGGCCAAGCCGGCAAGAGCCATGCGCGGGGGCACCGCCACCGGACAGGCAAAAGACAGTGTGCCCGACCGCTTTTGGCCGCTGGTTCCATAATAAGCTGTTAATTGGGGTATCCGGTCAGGCGGTTTGGAGCGTCTCGGCGCCCGTGACTTCCTGGACGATCTGCCCATCACGGGACAGGATGATGGCCATCCATCGGGTTGGCTTGAAATGGGCACAGATGATCATCAGGATGACCGTAATGGGCACGGCCAAAAACAGACCGGGAACACTCCAAATAATGCCCCAAAAGGTCAAGGACACGAGGATCACCACGGGACTGAGATTGAGGGACTGGCCCATCACCCGGGGTTCCACAATATTGCCGATGGTGAATTGCGGCACGAGCCCCAGAACCGCGACCACGACCAGGAAGGTCTGAACGTCATATTGCAAGAGGGTCTGGAGGGCCGGAAAGACAACACCCAGGATCGATCCGACCGTGGGCACATAATTCAGCAGGAAAATCAGAAAAGCCCAGAAACCAGCGAAATTCACGTCAAGATAGCTCAGCACGACATAGCTGATGGCGGCGGTCATCAGGCTCATCAGTGTCTTGACGGCCACATAGTCCTGAATGCGGCGGGCCAGCGTCGTGAACAAATCCCGAATGCGGGCCTGGCGTTCCGGCTGGCGGAACATCGCACGGATCTTAATGTCAAAGGTGCTTTGTTCGGCGATGAGAAAGCCCGTATAGATCAGGATGATGATGGTCTTGCCGAGAATGTCCGACAGATTGGCGATGATATTACCAAGCACATTGCTGATATTGATCTGATCGATCAGCCCCGCAACATCCTCTTCCACACCGACGGCCATGCTGGCCTGCTCAAAGATCTCGCGGATGCGGTCTCCGTAGGTGGAGGCATCCCGGATAATCGCCGATGTATTGTCCGAAATCAGCGTGCCCGCGAAATAGACGACCCCCAGTGTGATGGCAACGGAGATCCCCATGGCCATCCATTCCGGCAGATTTCGTCCGGCCAAGGACATCGAGCCAATCGCCCGGGCCTGGGCACTGACAATCGCCCAGAGCAGCATGGAAATGGCCAAGGGAACAAGGACGTCCTCGGCAAAATTCAGGAACCAGACCATGGCGACAAAGGCCACAAGGCCAATGCCGACCATGGGTCCACGCATCGCGCTTTCGATATCACTTTGCCGGGTGTCCGTCATGGTCCCGCTCCCGCGCCGTTCAACTGGCTCGTGGGGCACGCTAGCAGGTTGCACGGGTGCCGCCAAATGGCAGACTGATCAAGCCACTTTGCCCTGCTTGCTGGTGCCCGCATTCGAGTCGGCCTTCTTGCCGGCGCCCGGCTCGATCAGGCTGGCGAGCCTGGTAAGCAATTGAGTCGTCGCGTTCAGGCGGGCTTCCGGTGTGTCTCCGCCCTTGGAGTAAACGAGCTTGCCGTCGGGCTTCAGCTTGGTCGCCACCCGCGAATGGGACACGAAATCGATCAGCCCGGGAATATCCGGGAAACCGGTCGGGCGGAAGCCAAGGGTGATTCCCTTGGGGCCCGCATCCACCTTGTCGACCTGACAGGTTCGGCACAACCGCTTGATGGCGACAATCTGCAAAAGATAGTCGACCTCTTCCGGCAGAGGGCCGAAACGGTCAATCAGTTCGGCCGCAAATCCTTCGATATCCTCCGGCGTCTCGACATCGGCCAATCGGCGATAAAGGGACAGGCGGACATTCAGATCGGGGACATAATGCTCCGGGATCAGCACGGCGGTGCCCACATTGATATGGGGCGACCAGGTCTCCGAAGCCTCAATGGCCATATCGCCTGAACGCAGGGACGAGACGGCTTCTTCCAGCATGGATTGGTAAAGCTCAATGCCCACTTCGCGCACATGGCCGGACTGTTCCTCGCCCAGAAGATTACCTGCCCCTCGGATATCCATGTCATGGCTGGCCAGCGTGAAGCCGGCGCCCAGGGTGTCAAGGGACTGGAGGACGTCGAGGCGTTTCTTGGCCGTTGCCGTGATTTCCTTGCGGTTGGGCACCGTCAGATAGGCATAGGCCCGCGCTTTGGAGCGACCAATCCGGCCGCGGATCTGATAAAGCTGGGCAAGGCCGAACATGTCCGCCCGATGCACGACCAGAGTGTTCGCAGACGGAATATCAAGCCCGGATTCAACAATGGTCGTGGACAAGAGCACATCAAATTTGCCGTCATAAAAGGCATTCATGATGTCTTCAAGTTCGCCGGCCGGCATCTGTCCATGGGCCTTGATATATTTCACCTCCGGCACCTGTTCCGCCAGGAACTCGGCGGCCTCGCCCAGATCGGCAATGCGGGGACAGACGAAAAAGCTCTGGCCACCCCGATATTTCTCCCGCAGCAGGGCCTCACGCAGAACCACCGGGTCGAAGGGTGTCACATACGTGCGCACCGCCAGGCGATCCACGGGCGGCGTTGCAATGAGGGAGAGTTCCCGCACGCCGCTCATGGCCAGTTGCAGAGTCCGCGGGATCGGCGTCGCCGTCAGGGTCAGCACATGGACATTCGCCTTGAGCTGTTTCAGCCGTTCCTTATGGCCGACACCGAAATGCTGTTCCTCATCAATAATCAGCAGGCCCAGATTGGCAAAGGAGATGGATTTGGCGAGAAGCGCGTGGGTGCCGACAACGATATCCACCTTGCCTTCCGACAGGTCCTTGCGGGTCTGGCTGGCTTCCTTGCTCGACACCATGCGGGAGAGCTGACGAATTTCGATGGGCCAGCCGGCAAAGCGTTCCTTGAAGGTCTTTGTGTGCTGGCGCGCAAGCAGGGTCGTCGGCACGACCACGGCCACCTGGTGGCCCTGCATGGCGGCCACAAAGGCGACCCTTAAAGCAACCTCGGTCTTGCCGAAACCCACATCGCCGCACACCAGCCGATCCATGGGCCGGCCTGAACCCAGATCCTCAAGCGCATCGCCAATGGCCCGTTCCTGATCCTCCGTCTCCTGATAGGGAAACCGGGCACAGAACTCGTCATACACGCCCTGGGGCGGCACAATCGGCGAACCATCCCGAAGCTGACGTTCAGCGGCAATCTTGATCAGCGCATCGGCCATTTCCCGGATGCGCTCTTTCAGCTTCGCTTTACGGGCCTGCCAGGCCTGGCCGCCCAGCTTGTCGAGCTGGATAGCCTCGTCATCCGAGCCGTAGCGGCTCAAAAGCTCGATATTCTCCACGGGGAGAAACAGCTTGTCCCCGCCATGGTAGATGATCAGCAGACAGTCATGGGGCTGGCCCTGGATTTCCAGGGTCTGGAGGCCTTCATAACGGCCGATGCCGTGGTCCACATGGACGACGAGATCGGCCGGGTTGAGACTCGCGGCCTCAGTGAGGAAGTTCTGGGCCTTTTTGGTCTTCTTCCGCTGCCGGATCAAGCGATCGCCCAGCACATCCTGTTCACCGATCAGGATATAGCCTGGGGTCTCGAACCCCTGTTCAACACCCAACACAGCGAGCCCGACGGCCTTGTCGGGCATGGTGAACACATCGTCAAAGCGAGCAACCGGCGCCACGTCCTCAAGCCCGTGATCCTTCAGCACACCGCCCATGCGGTCGGCGGAGCCTTGGGTCCAGCAGGCAAGGACGACCCGTTTACCCTCGCCCTGGCGGGCACGGACCACATCCTTGAGGGCATCGAACACATTGACACCGTCCTGGGCCCGTTCGGCGGCAAAGGTTCGGCCGGGCCGTCCACTCGCAGCCACCTGACGAACGGTGTCAGGCGCCGCGAAGGGGGTCAGAACCCGGACGGTACGGGTCTCAAGGCCTTCCTGCCACTGATTTTCGGTCACATAGAGGCGGTCCGGCGGCAATGCCTTATAGCGGGGGGCGGACAGACCCTTGCCGAGCCCGGACATTTTCTCTGCCTCCTGACGGGCCTGAAAATAATCGGCCACAAAGGCAAGGCGGGTGGTGCGCGCTTCCTCCGCCAGGTGATCCAGACTGATGGGCGCATCCGGGAGATAATCGAACAGGGTTTCCAGAGTATCGTAGAACAAGGGCAGCCAGTGCTCCATGCCCTGGTGTTTGTGCCCTGCACTGACGGCCGCATAAAGCGGATCATCGTCTGTCACGGCCCCGAATGCTGCCACATAACCCCGGCGGAAACGCTGGATCGCGTCGTCGCTGAGCAGAACCTCGCTGACCGGGACAAGGTCAATGCCGCGCAATTGCCCCGTTGTACGCTGACTTTCCGGGTCAAACGGGCGCACGGATTCCAAACTGTCCCCGAACAGGTCAAGGCGCAGGGGCTGCTCATGACCCGGTGGGAAGAGATCGAGAATGCCGCCACGCACGGCGAATTCGCCTGCGTCCCGAACCGTCGACGCCCGGGTGTAGCCGTTGCGGCCCAGGAAAGCCGTCAAGGCCTCCAGATCGATCTGGTTGCCGACCGTCGCTGAGAAGGCCTGCCCCGCGAGCGCAGACCGGGGCGGCACCCGCTGCAAGAGCGCATTGACCGTTGTGATCACGATGAGGGGCGCATCTTGGTCTTGATCGGCCAGGCGGGCAAGCGCACTGAGCGCAGCCATCCGCTGACTGATAATCTCTGCCTTGGGCGAGACCCGGTCATAGGGCAGACAATCCCAGGCGGGCATGCGGATCACGGGCAGATCGGGTGCGAAAAAGGCCAGCGCCTCGGCAAGGGCGGCCGCACGCGAATCGTCCCGCGCCACATGGAGCCAGGGGGCCCCTTCGAACCGGACCAGAAGGCTCAGCAGATGGGCGTCATAGCCATCCGGCGCGCCGGTGATGACGGCCGCTCCGCCGTCGCGCAGCAGGAGTCGCGGACTGACATCAAGAATCGGATCAGCGATGGGACGGGGCGTTGCGGTCACGGGCCCTACCATTGGTTCTCGCGCCAGCCGGCGACCAAGATCGGGCCGCAGCGGCGCCTGTTATGATGGAGAGTGGCCGGGCCAGGCCCCGGCAGTCAGCGTGTCGGTCCGCCGACCATGGCGTGCATCGGGTCCTTCAAGTGCTCGCCAGACTGGATCAACCGGAATATATCAGTGTCGAATTCCGCCGGGACGGGTGCCCGACCCACGATCCAGTTGTAAAGATCATGGTCATCTGCCGCGATCAAGGCTTCGTACCGGTCGAGCTGATCGTCTGAAAAGGAGGCCAGATGGGCATCGGCGAAATGACCGAGCATCAGATCGGCTTCCTTGAAGCCACGATGCCAGGACCGGAAGTGAAGGCGCTTCAGCCGTGTTTCACGGTCGAGCGCTGAAGTGTTAACGGGGGTGGAAGCAGAACCCACGGAAGACTCCTTGTGATGAAGCGAGGAAGCGTCCACGGGACCCCGTCCCGCATTTGGGGATATAAACCGGACGGCCCGATCTGTCATGTCGGTGTCATGTCACTGGAGACAACGGGGCCGCTGCGGTCCGTGTCATCCCCCGTTATTGCGTTTGTTCGAAGAAGCCATGCCCATGCGTGACAGCCATACCCAAGGTCCTGACGCCTCGAACGCCGCCGATGGAGCCAGCGCTCTGCCGGACCGGCCGGATCAGTGGTTTACCCTGGCCGATGGCCGGCGCCTTGCCTATCGCTGCCAGGGGCCGGCCGACGCACCACCGGTGTTCTATTTCCATGGCTGGCCGGGATCACGCCTCGAACCGGGCTTTTTCGACTTGGAGTCTGTTCGGCTGATCGCTGTTGACCGTCCGGGCTACGGCCAGTCAAGTGCGCAAAAGGCTCGCAGTTTGACGGACTGGGCGTCCGATATCGGCGCCCTCGCCGATGGGCTGGGACTGCGACGCTTCGGCATTGTTGGCATGTCCGGCGGCGGGCCTTACGCGGCGGCCTGCGCCCATGCTTTGGCGGCGCGGGTCAATGTCTGCGTGTTGATTGCGGCGCTCGGCCCGCCTGAGGCGCCGGGCATGTCCAGCATCCGGATTTCCCTGCTGAAGGCCTTGGGCAGACGGCCCTCGGCCAGCAGCGCATTGTTCGGCATCGCGCGGCGGGTGCTCCAATCCCCCAAAAACGATCGCTTCGTCGTCCGGCTCCGGAAGGCCATACCACGCGGCGACCGGGATCTTGAGGCGCTTGATCCCGACTTTCTCAGCCACCTGCTCAATTCCTGGCGCGAAGGCACCCGCCTGTCGGTCGCCGGAATGGCCTCGGATGCCCGCATTTACGGCACGCCCTGGCCCTTCCGGCTGGAGGACATTCCGGTTCCCGTGCGCATCTGGCATGGACAGGCAGACCGGATTGTGCCCCACAGCATCGCAGAACACGCCCACGCCCGCCTGCCCAACAGCGTGTTGAAGCTCTATCCCGAGGAAGGCCACATCTCTCTAATCCGCATTCATTTGGACACGATCCTGGATGATCTGTGCGCCACCATGGCCAATGAGGAGATCACGCCATGACGGATCTGCCTCTGGGGACCGTTCTGATCACCGGTGCTGCATCTGGCATAGGTCGCGCCCTGGCCCATGAGGCGGCCGCACGCGGCGCCCGTGTGGTGCTCTGCGATGTGGACGAGGCCGGCGCCGAAGACGCCCTCACGGATCTTCCCGGCACGGACCGGGACCACAGGGCCTTTGCATGCGATGTTGCCGATGAGGAACAGGTGGAGGCCCTGTTTTGTCAGGCCAAGACACTCGGTGCCATGCCGGATCTGGTGGTGGCCAATGCCGGCGTCTCAGCCTTTGGTGCGCTCACAGATCAGCCGCTGGCGGATATTCAGTGGCTGTTCCGCGTGAATGTCTTCGGCTGTCTCCATGTGGCCCGGGCCGCCGCCCGCGGCTGGCGTGAGCAGGGTCAAGGCGGCCGGCTCCTCATCACGGGTTCCGAGAACAGCCTGTCCTTGCCCCGCGCCGTGGCGGGTCTTCAACTCGGTGCCTACAACGCGACCAAACATGCGGTCCTGTCGATTGCCGATGTCTTGCGCACGGAACTCGTCGATCACGGAATTGTTGTCAGTCTGTTGTGCCCGGGCCCCGTGCCGTCAAACCTTGTCACGGCGATCCGCCGGCGCGGCCAGCTCCATGGCGGGCCCGGCGAAGTGCGGCCCCCTGAGGTCGATCGGTCGGTGCTGGAAACCTTAGCGAGCCAAAACGTGGACGCGGCTGACGTGGCCCGGATGGCCCTCGACGGCGTGGCCGAAGGTCGGTTCTACATCTTGACCCATAGACATATTCAGGACGATGTGAAGGCCCGGTACACGGAGATCCTGGACGCGGCACGCGCCCTTACCTCCGATTGATTACCTCGAAGGGAGATTGTCTTGGCCCAGCCCATTCCCGCCAAACACCTGACAAGCGGTTTCATACGCTTTGCGCTTGCCCCGGCTGTGAGCCTGTGTCTCATGGCGTCCGGTCCCTCTGCCCACGCGGATGACGATGATGTGTCCGCCCTGTGGCGGGATGCGGAGACACGCACCCAGGCCCGCTATCGCTTTGAACATGTGGACCAGCAGGGTTTTGACAGGAATGCCATCGCCTCCACGGTCCGTCTGCGGATTGGACTGAGAACCGGGACCTATCGCGGGTTGACCTTCCTGGTGGAAGGCGAAGGCACGGCCCTTCTCGGTGCAAATAATTTTAACAGCACACAGAATGGTTTCACGAATTTTCCCGTGGTCCCGGATCCGGAGCAGGTTGAGCTGAACCGGGCCCAGGTACAGGCCAAGCTGAGCGAACAAGTGCAATTGACCATCGGGCGCCAGAAGATCGCCTTCGGCAATGAACGCTTTGTCGGCAATGTGGACTTTCGCCAGGACGACCAGACCTTCGACGCCATTCGCTTTGACGCCCAGCCCCATGACCGCATGAACATAACCATCGCCGGGGGCAATCGGGTCAATCGCATTTTCGGCAATGAGAATGTGGCCACACCACCGCCGCAAACGGGCAGCTTCACGGGCAGCTATGTGCTTGGCAATGTGACCGGCGAAATCACCGACACAATCGACGGTGAGATCTACGGTCTATGGCTGGACTTTGAGGAATCGCCGAATGAGTCTACCCGGACCATCGGTATTCGTTTGAACGGGAACCATGATGTGGGCGGCGGCATTGTTCTCGGCTGGACCGGCGAATATGCCTATCAGAATGAGACAGCGGAAAACCCACTCGATATCGACCTGTTTTACGCCCTCGCCGAAGGCCGGGTGAAGACCTTGGTTGGCACCCTGAATGGCGGCGTGGAGGTGCTGGACGGGAACGGCACCGTGGGCTTCTCGACACCGCTTTCCACCTTGCACAAATTCAATGGCACCGCCGACGTCTTTCTTGTGACACCCGCGGTCGGCCTGCGTGATGCCTTTATCGGCTGGACCTCGGAACTGCCGGGGCTCGGCCCTGTGCGCCAGATGAAGGCCAATGTGACCTGGCATGACTTTTCATCCGACAACGGCTCGGATGATCTCGGCCAGGAAATCGATGCGGAGCTGGTCGCCATCGTGAACAAGAATGTCGGCACGGGTCTCAAATTCGCAAAATATGGCGGCGGCGACGCCATGGCCCCCCCCAACACCACCCGCTTCTGGTTCACCCTTGACCTGAAATATTGATGGGGCTGTTCGGCGCTTCTCCTTCGCCATGGCCAGAGAGTGGGCCAATGCAAAGGCCTAAACCTCTGCTCGCAAACGCTTCCTTTCGATTGTTGCGAATCATGCGTTTAGGGGGCGGTCCGGACGCATGAGGTGAGACGCCAAGCCATGGCCGCCATGTGAAAAATGAAAGGCCGCATCTGCCGGACGAAAGAGAAATCCGGCAAGCGGCGGAATGAAACCGGGTGCTCGCGCGGACCTTTGAGGGTGGTGAGATCCCCCTTTCAAAAGGTTGGGACCCACTGCCGGATCGCCTTCCAGGATCTTCTGACAGAGAGCGACCGCCAAAAGACACAGAGCAACAGCGCGACTGATGCCCCGCTATGCGATTGTGTTGGACGCCTGCGTTCTTTATCCGGCACCACTTCAGGACCTCCTCTCTTCGCTCGCGACGACGGACTTGCTCCGTGCGCGGCGGACGACGCGAACCCACGATGAGTGGATGCATGTGCTGTTGAGAGAGCGCACAGATCTGACCGCAAAGCCCAAGCGGATCTGAATGATGCCAGAGTGATTTCCGCCGTCGCCCCAATCATGCGGCGCCAGGGCAGTCTGCCCCCCTTTCCTTTGGGGCCGATTTGACGACCCTGGAGAGCCTCGGACTCGTCAATACAGTGACATTTCTGTCAGGCTGCCAAGAGCTTTTGGATGCCCCCCAGGAGCCCGAACCGCCGCAGCAAGCCGGGAATTCCTCCCGACTGAACGGCCAGCCCTCGTCCCCCAGCACAGTGGGCACGCTGGAGCTGCGCGCCGAACTCGGGCACATTGATCGCCCCATTCCCCGCTGCTGGGTAATGGATTGCCCCATCCACGCGACAAGCCGCCCCAAACCCCCATGCGCCCCCAGGTCCTTTTCCCGCTGTTCAAAGATGTAACCACCCTGAAAGGCGTTGGGCCGCGGCTGGCGAAGCTGGTGGCGAAGGCGGCCGGGCCGCAGGTTGTGGATCTGTTGTGGCATCTTCCATCAGGGTTGGTGGACCGGTCGCGCCGGCCTTTGCTGAAAGACGCAAGCGATGGGGAATTGGTCACGGTGGCCGTCACCGTGGACGGCCATGTGCCGCCGGGCAGGCCCCGCGCGCCCTACCGCATCCGGGTACGCGACGAGACGGGCTTTCTCACCCTCGTCTTTTTCCACGCCCGGCCAGACTATCTCAACCGCGTGCTGCCCAAAGGGGAAGATCGGTTCATCAGTGGGCGTATCGAGGATTATCACGGCAGCCTGCAGATGACCCATCCGGATTACATTCTTGATGCGGATGACATGGATGACCTGCCCCTGAAAGAGGCGACCTATCCGCTCACGGCAGGTCTTCAGCCCAAAGTCATGGCAAAGGCCGTGCATGGGGCGCTTGGCGAGGCGCCGGACCTGCCGGAATGGCACCGGGCGGACATGCTGGCAAAGCACGACTGGCCGGCTTGGCGCACGGCCCTCAACAAGGCCCATGCCCCAGAGAGCCAGGATGATCTTGATCCCGCCTCCCCCGCCCGGGAACGCCTGGCCTATGATGAACTTCTGGCCAATCAGCTTGCCCTGATGCTGGTCCGCCTCCGGATGACTCGCAGTGCGGGCCGTGAGATTACCGGAAATGGGGATCTGTCGAGCCAAATTGTCGACAGCCTGCCCTTTGCGCTGACGGGCGCCCAGAGCCGATCGCTGGAGGAGATCCGCGAGGATATGGCCAGCCCCAACCGCATGATGCGCCTCCTCCAAGGAGATGTGGGCTCGGGCAAAACGGTGGTGGCCTGCCTTGCTATGGCGACGGCTGTTGAAGCCGGGGCCCAGGCGGCGCTCATGGCGCCTACGGACATCTTGGCCCGCCAGCATTTCGCCGGGATCGATCCCCTCATGATGGCGGCTGGGGTGCGCGTGGCCCTGCTCACCGGCCGGGAAAAGGCCGGCGACCGGGCAGCCGTTCTCGAAGGGCTCGCCAGCGGCGACATTCAGGTCGTGATCGGCACCCATGCTCTGTTCCAGGACGATGTGGTGTTCCATGATCTGGCCCTGGCCGTCGTTGACGAACAACACCGCTTCGGCGTGCACCAAAGACTTGCCTTGGGGAAGAAAGGCGGTGGGCCGGGTACGCGTCGTCCCGTGGATGTGCTCGTGATGACCGCAACGCCGATCCCGCGGACCCTGACCCTCACGGCCTATGGAGACATGGCCGTCTCCCGCCTTGATGAAAAGCCGCCGGGCCGAAAGCCAGTCACCACGCGGGCCGTGCCGCTGTCCCGGCTTCAGGAGGTCGTGGAGGGACTGCGCCGGCCCCTGGCGGATGGCGGTCAAGCCTATTGGGTCTGTCCACTTGTGGAGGAGTCGGACGTCCTTGATGTGACGGCAGCGGAGGAACGGCACCAGGCATTGATGGAAGCCTTCGAGGCCGGCCCGGAGGGGCCCATGGTCGGGCTCGTCCATGGACGGATGAAAGCGGCCGAGAAGGACGCGGTGATGGCGGGCTTTAAGGCGGGCCGCATCAAGATCCTGGTGGCAACGACGGTGATTGAGGTCGGAGTTGATGTGCCCAATGCCAGCATCATCGTGGTCGAGCATGCCGAACGCTTTGGCCTCGCCCAGCTCCATCAGCTCCGGGGCCGCGTTGGCCGGGGCACGGCGGCCTCCTCGTGCCTGCTGCTTTATGGCGAGCCCTTGGGGGATACGGCCAAGGCCCGCCTGAAAATCATGCGGGAGACCGAGGACGGTTTCCGCATTGCCGAGGAGGATCTGCGCCTGCGCGGGGCCGGCGACATTCTGGGCACCCGCCAAAGCGGCCTGCCCCGGTTTCGTCTTGCCGATCTTGAAGCCCATGCGGACCTGCTTGCGGCCGCCCGGGATGATGCCCGCCTGACCATCGACAAGGATCCCGAATTGGCCGGGCCCCGCGGCGAGGCGTTAAGGCTCCTGCTGTATCTGCACCAAAGGGACGAGGCGATCCGCTATCTGCGCGCCGGCTGATGCCCTGCCCGAGCCCACCCTCCGTGTCCGATCGCCCTGCGGCTGAAAGTCCAAATTTGCCTCCCCGCGGGCCGTTCAGGCACCCGGGCAGCCCGTGATATTGTCCTGTAGCGCACCTGATTCGGGACCTGTCCACAGCCCCAGGAACCAGCATCCATGACCGACCTCATTGACCACGCCGACCAAGACACGAATGCGCCTGAGCCCAAGAAAAAGACCCAGATCGTGGTTGTGGGCGGCGGCTCGGCCGGCCTCGAACTCGTCGCGAAGCTGGGCAAACGCCTTGGCCGAAAGCACTATGACATCATTCTTCTTGAGAAGAACCGGACCCATATCTGGAAGCCGCTTCTTCACGAAGTGGCGGCCGGCTCCCTGGATGCCAATCTTGATGAGGTCGGCTATCGCAGCCATGGCCACAATCACAGCTATCGCTTCTTCCTTGGCAGCCTTCAGGACATTGACCGGGACAACCGGCACGTTGTTGTGGCACCGCTCCTTGATGAAGACGGCACGGAACTCATGGGTGAACACCGGATCCGCTACGATTATCTCGTGATTGCGGTGGGGTCGGTCTCCAATGATTTCGGCACGCCGGGGGTGACGGAGCATTGTCTGTTCCTGGACAGCCGTATCGAGGCGGACCGGTTTCGTCAGCGTCTGCTCAACCAGTGCCTGCGGGTTTCCCGCCGCATGTCCCTTGATCCTAGTGCGGATGAGTATGTCGACATTACCATTGTCGGCGGCGGCGCGACCGGCGTTGAGCTGGCCGCGGAGCTTTATAACGCGGCTGCTGGCCTGCGCCATTACGGCCTTGAGGTATTCGATGAGAGCCGCCTGCGGGTGACCCTGCTTGAGGCGGGTCCCCGCATCCTCCCCGCCCTCCCGGAAAGCCTGTCCGATGCGGCGAAGGCGGAGCTTGAGGGCTTAGGTGTCGTCGTCAAGACCAATGCGATGGTCACGGAAGTGACGGCGGAGCATTTTCAGACCAAGGACGGCGAGATCATTCCGGCGGACTTGAAGGTCTGGGCGGCTGGCGTGAAGGCGCCCCCTTTCCTGAACGGCATTGGCGGCCTTGAGTCCGGGCGTGGCAATCAGCTTCTCGTGCGGCCGACCCTGCAAACGACTCTTGATGATCGGGTTTACGCGGTCGGGGATTGTGCATTCTTCAAGCCCGAGAATGCCGAACGGCCGGTGCCGCCCCGGGCCCAGGCCGCCCACCAGATGGCGGATACGGCTTTCCATAATATCTGTGCCCAGATCAAGGGCAAGTCCCTCAAGAAATTTGTGTACAGGGACTATGGCTCCCTCGTGTCCCTGTCCCGCTTCTCCACGGTGGGCAGCCTGATGGGCAATCTCGTCGGTGGGCGGATGGCCGTTGAGGGCCGGATGGCGCGCTTCATGTATGTGTCGCTTTACAGGATGCACCTGATGGCCATCCATGGCTGGTTCCGGGGCCTGTTCCTCATCGTTGTCGGCCATGTCAACCAGGTTGTGCGGCCCAAGCTGAAACTGCACTGACATCCATCAGTGCAAGGCATTTCGGGCGAAGCGCAGCCGTCCAGGGCGGCAGCAGTCCGGGGCG
>CAYUYV010000002.1:62419-65614 GCA_964449455.1 uncultured Alphaproteobacteria bacterium
GCCAGGATTGGTCCCTCGCAGCGCTCCGCCCAATGGCCCAGACAGTGTTCCCTCCTAAAGCGGGGCGTTCACGCCGCTTTCACCGGTCGCCACAAACGGTGCAGGCAGTTCGCCGGCGCGGGCGCGACGGGCGATTTCCGCCATGGCGTTCTGGAACTCAACCACATAGCGGGCACCGCTGAACTGGCTTGTCCGCTCTTTGGCCGCCGCGAGGCGAGCCCTGACGTCCTGACGCAGTGCCGGGTCCACAGCGAGGCGGGCAATGCGCTTGGCATAGCCATCCAGATCCGTTGCGATCCAATCAGCAAGATCAAGCCGGCGCAGCATGCTCGCTGCCACTCGGGATGGAAATGTCCGCCCCTCAAGCGTGACTGTCGGCGTGCCCATGAAGAGTGCATCGCTTGCCATGGTGTGCCCCGTATAGGGAAAGGTGTCGACGAAAATGTCCGCAAATTTGTACCGGCAGAGATGATCCGGCGGCGACATGGATGGTGTGAAAATCACCCGGTTGGGATCAATACCCCAGGCCTTGACGGTCGCCCTGATATTGCGCGGCGCAAGTTCATTGACTTCCCAGAGCCAGAGCACCGTCTGCGGCACGGCTTTCAGCACGCTGGCCCAGGCCCGCAGCATGGGCGTGGTGATCTTGCGCGGCTGGTTGAAACCGCACAGGACAACGGCATCCTCTGGCAGCCCCAGATCGGCCCGGGACTTGAATTGGTCCGACACCGGACGGCGGGAGTCATTCGGGAAATAGCCGCCCGGCAGCCGGATCACCTGTTCCTGGAAAAAGGGCTCGGCCCCTGCCGGGATCACACCGTCATCACCAATAATATAATCAATATAAGAAGCTCCAAGGGTCCCCGGATAGCCAAGCCAGTTTACCTGGGCCGGCGCACAGCGGGCCGCCATAATGGCGGGCCGGCCGCCATTCGCATAGCCGTCCACATCGATGAACACATCAAGGCGATCATCGCGGATCATCGTGACGGCCTCGGCATCCGAGACGCCTGAAATGTCCACGACACTTTCAAACAGACTCAGGAGGTTCTTCGTATACGCATCACTGCTTGGCCGGGCATAGGAATAGCACACGAAGCTGAAACGATCCCAATCATATTGTTCAAGCATTTCCTTGACGAGATAGCCCGTGGCGTGATCGCGCATGGTGAGGGAATAAAAGCCCACACGGATCTTTCCCTTGTTGGGCTCAGCAGGCGGCTCCCAGGGCGGCAGGGCGGCGGCCTCGCGAGTCACCGCGGCTGCATAGGTTCGATTGGCACGGAGCAATTCGGCAGGATCGACACAAAAGGTCATCAGCAGATAGGGATTGATTTTCGCGCCGGCCGCCACGAGCTTCTGACACCGTCCGATAATCGTGTCGATCTGGGTCCAATCGCAGGCATCAAGCTTGGTCTGGAGCGCCGTTTCCACCGAATTGGGATCATTGGGCGCGAGTTCCAGGGCCTTTGTGGCCGCTTCCACCGCCTCCTCCAGGCGCTTCAGCCGAGACAGAAGACCGGCGAGGTTCGACCAGGCCAGATGATGCTTGGGGTTGCGTTTGACACAGGCCTTGAAAGCGTCAATGGCCTCATCCGTCCGCCCCCGATGCTTCAGCGCAAGCCCCAGATTGTTGTGGGAGTTGCCGTCCTCCGGATCAATCTCCAGCGCGGACCGGGCATATTTCTCCGCCTGCGGATAATCCCCCTGGACGAGGGCAAGAACGGACAGATTGGCATAGACGCCAGCCCGGGGCGCATCGTCCCGAGCTAAAAGCTCATTGTAGAGCTGTTTGGCCGTCGTCAGATCCCCCTTTTGGTGTGCGCCGGCGGCCTCTGCCATCAGAGCTTTCGCGTCATCACCCTTCACGCCCGTGTCCTCAGCCATGGGGTCGTCACCAGCCGGACTGTTTCGGCGTCATCGGCGGCAGGGAAATGGTGCGCCGGATCTCATTGCTCTTGAAGCCGATCATATGGGGTCGCCGGACCCCCGGCAGGGCTGCCGCCTCGAACAGTTCCGTCACAACGCCATCGAATTCGATCCAGTGCACCCGGTCGCCGGATTTGAGGTCGATGACATTAAGCGCGCATCTCGGCTGGACATTACGTTTGCTCAAGGCCTCGTCGAGGGGCAGGCCCTGGAAGGTCTTGGAGCCGCGCGGCAGGCTGGTCGTGATCACAGCATAATCGCCGACAAAGGTGCAGCCGCGCAGGAAGCCGGGGCAGAAAGCGATGGGCTCGAAGGCGCCCTTGTCGAGATCGCAAAAGCCGAATTGTCCTGTGCCCGCTTCGCACAGCCAAAGCTTGTTTTTGTACCAGCGCGGCGAATGGGGCATACACAGTTGCGAGACGATCGCCTCGCCGGACGGCAGCTCAAGCACCTGGCCCCCGTTAACGCGATTGTCCCGCCACGCCTCAGCACTGTCCGTACGCGATGTAATGGTGACATATTTGGGGGCACCCGTCTCATCAAGGGCCACGCCATTGAGGTGACAGCGGTCTTCCGCCGCCAGACGAGAGATGAAAGGCGGCACCCAGACTGCCTCGAAGCTGTAGTCCTGGCTGACGGTGGCAAGGCACGAAAAGAGGGTATTGGCGAAGATCAGTCGCCCATCGGGTCCGATCTGCATGTCATGGGCATCCACATCACCCGTGATATAGGCCTGACGGGGAACATAGAGGGCGTCATAGCCGTCATGGGTGGCACCGTTCTCCAGCACATTGCGAAAGCGCCAGATCTGATAGGCCGACGCCAGATAGAGTTCATCGCCATCGGCGATCAGGCCCATGCAGCGTTCAATCGTCCGTTCCGCAATCGACAGTTTGTCGTCAACACCAAGCCCGAACAGAAACACCTTGCCCGTCTGGTAACTCGTCACCGCGAGGGATGCGCCCATATCCGCAAGCCAGGTCGTGCACTGGCGCGAGGCTGTGATCTCCAGACGGGGCGGCTGATCCGTGGCCTCGGAAGAACCTGCGCCGGGGTTTGGTGTTTCGGTCATCGGAGCTGCGTCCTGCCTTTTTGCCGGTCCAGCCAGTCAATCATTTGTGGAACAGCCGGGCCGGTCGGTTGCAGTTAAATGGTGCGGTGTCTACCGGGATGGGTAGCGGGCTGGGGCGCGAATGGGAAGAGCCCAAAGGCCTTGCGCGGGAAGCCCCATTTGCACGACGTGTTTGCAGGACATGTTTGCAGGAC
>CAYUYV010000002.1:65714-78470 GCA_964449455.1 uncultured Alphaproteobacteria bacterium
AGCCATTGCTTCGAGCCATTGCTTCGAGATTGAGCATTCCATGCCAGGTCCCTCTCCGGGCGCTGGTACCATTGTCCAAAACCGGATCATTGCTGGCGGGTGAAACCATTCGGCCGTGAGTCGGGACTGAAACAACACCGCTTCGATGGTCCGCCCCTGCAAGGAAAAAATACGGGGTCGGACGTTTACCGTTTGCAATCAAGATAATGGGAGAGGGTCCCGTGCTGAGTAATCCATTTGACCTGGGCGCACTTGACGGAACCAACGGGCTGACCTTGCGCGGCATCGGGCTCGCGGATTTGACGGGTCTTTCGGTTGCATCCGCCGGCGACCTGAACATGGACGGGTTCGATGACATCATCATCGGCGCGCCGGAAGCCGATCCGATCAGCCTGGCCGCAGCCATTGGGGGCGGGGTCCTCCCGGATCTCAGCACGGCCGTGGAGGACGGCCTTGTCTTTGTCGTGTTCGGCTCGTCGGACCTCGGCACCGGCGGCGCCGATGCGCTGCTCGATCTCGGCAGCCTCGACGGCACCAACGGATTTGTGTTCACGGGCCTGAGCAGTGGGGATGGCGCCGGCTTCTCCGTCAATGGCGCGGGGGATGTGAATGGCGACGGGATCGATGACGCGATCATCGGCGCGCCGTTCAGCTCCCGGGGCGGCGATGACGCTATCGGTGAAGCTTATGTTCTGTTCGGGTCGACAGCCCTTGGAACATCGGGCGCGGATGCCAGTCTGGGTGTCTGTGACCTCGACGGCAGCAATGGATTTGTCATCAACGGCGTCTCCGAAGGCGACCAGACCGGCTTTTCCGTCTCCGGCGCTGGCGACCTGAACGGTGACATGCTCGAAGACTTCCTGGTGAGTGCCCGGGACAGGGACGGCGCCTCTGGCTCGACCTATGTCGTGTTCGGATCGACCTCCTTCGGCGGTACCTCGGGCGCATCCAGCTTTGATCTGTCGAGCCTCGACGGCGTCAATGGATTTGAGCTCGTCGGAATCGACACCGGCGATGAGGCCGGCAGCTTTGTGGACGGCGGCGGCGACATCAACGGCGATGGCCTCACTGACCTGATCATCGGGGCCGCCGAGGGCGACCCGAATGGCACCAGCCAGGCCGGCGAGAGTTATGTGGTGTTCGGGTCCACGGATCTGGGCGCGAGTGGCGCGGCGGCGAGCCTGTCCCTGTCGACACTCGACGGCGTTAACGGATTTCAGATCAACGGCATCACGGTCGGTGACTATGCCGCCGTGGTCTCCTTCACCCGGGACATTAATGGCGACCATATCGATGACCTGATCATTGGCGCCCCGTTCGGCGACGCGACAGGCGCGGATGCCGGCGAAAGCTATGTGGTCTTCGGATCATCGGCCTTCGGAACGACGAGCGGCCCTTCGAGCGTGGATCTGTCGACCCTTGACGGCACCAATGGCTTTGCGATCAACGGCGTTGACGCGGACGATAATGCGAGCGTCGTTTCGGGCGCTGGCGACGTCAATGGGGATGGCCTCGGCGATCTGCTGATTGGCGCCCCTGCCCCGGCCGGTTCTGGTGGTGGTGAAGGTTATCTCGTTTATGGCTCCACGGGTTTCTCCGCGTCGAGCCTTGACCTGTCGGCCCTTGATGGCACGAATGGTGTGGTGCTCAATGGCATTTCCGCACCCTTCATGTCCCCCGTCCCGCCGCTCCTTGGCACGGCCGTCTCGCATGCCGGCGACGTCAATGGTGATGGGGCGGATGATTTCCTGATCAGCGCTCCAGCGGCTGGAACCAGTGCCACTGCGCTTAATGGTGAGGTCTATCTCGTCTATGGCGACGATACGGTCGCGCCGACGGTGGCCATTACCACCACAGAGCCGGATCCGACCTCCACGGATCCTTTCACGGTAACGCTTGATTTTTCCGAATCGGTCACGGGTTTCGATGTGTCCGACTTCGTCATCGAAAATGGGGTGCTGGACAGCCTTACGGAAATCAATCCGAAGCAATTCACCGCCACGATCGACGCCGATGGCCCGGGCTCTGTCACCGTCGACCTGCCCGCCGACTCCTTCCAAGATGCATCCGGCAATGGCAATATGTCGGCATCTTTCTCAATCCTTATAGAGACAGATGAGGAAGCAAGCATGACCTCTGCCATCAATCTTTCCGAACTCGACGGCGCCAATGGCGTGATCATTCAAGGTATCAGCACCAACGACCAGTCTGGTGCTAGTCTCTCCAATGCAGGCGATATCAACGGAGACGGCATCGATGACATCATCATCGGCGCCTATTCCGGTGATCCAAACGGTAAGGCCAGTGCCGGCGAAAGTTATGTTGTTTTCGGATCAACCGATCTCGGCGTGACCGCGGTGCTGGGGCTTCTGAACCAGCCCGCCACCCAGGGCCTTGTCCTCAACGGCATTGATGCCCTCGACTTTTCAGGCCGGTCCGTGTCCAGCGCCGGCGATGTCAACGGCGACGGCATAGCCGATCTTGCCATTGGCGCACCTTATGGGGACTCCAGCACCGGATCCGGCGCCGGCGAGGTCTATGTCGTCTTCGGCCAGACCAGCTTTGGCATGTCCGGCGGCCTCACGGCCTTTGAACTGTCGACCCTTGACAGCACAAATGGCTTCGTCATCGAAGGAGGCGATACGAACAATGCGTCCGGATTTACGGTTTCGGGCGCGGGCGACATCAATGGCGACATGGTTGCCGACATCATTATCGGATCCAACGCTTCTCGCGCCGGGGTCGAGGAAAGCTATGTGGTCTTCGGATCATCCAGCGGGTTCGGCACGACCTTGAACCTGGGTGATCTCGACGGCTCTAACGGATTTGCCCTGAATGCCGGCCTGGGGGCCGTCAACAATCTGTTCGGTCTTTCCGTGTCCGACGCCGGCGATCTGAACAATGACGGCCTTGATGATCTCATCATTGGCGCCCCGCTCACCGCTCTTGGTGGCCCGTCCACAACGGGTGCGGCCTATATCGTTTATGGGCGATCCGACTTCTCCGTATCGGATCTGAGCCTCAGCACCCTGGATGGCAGCAACGGCTTCGTGCTGTTCGGAGAAGCCAATGGCGGGCGCACAGGCCAGGCCGTCTCGAAGGCAGGCGATCTCAACAATGATGGCTTTGGCGACCTGATCGTCAGCGCACCCTATGGCGGCAATGACGGGTCTGGTGAGGCTTATGTGGTCTTCGGCACGTCGTCGACTGCTGTGTCGACCCTAATGGCCAGCGACCTCGACGGTTCCAATGGGTTCAACATCATCGGCATCGATCCCAACGACAGTCTGGGCTTTTACACCTCGGGAGTCAGTGAAGCCGGCGACTTCAATGGCGATGGCATTGACGATGTCATTCTGGGTGCGGATTTTGCTGACCCCAATGGCCAGAGCAATGCGGGCGAAGCCTATGTGGTCTTCGGATCAACCAGCGGCTTCGGGGCCAGCTTCCACCTGTCCGATCTTGACGGAACAAATGGCGTGATCCTGAACGGCATTGACCCGGGGGATCAGGCCGGCGCATCTGTCGGCAGCGGCGACTTCAATGGCGATGGCGCCAGCGACCTGCTGATCGGTGCGCCCGGCGGCAACCGTGCGGACCGCAACGATGTGGGCGAGACCTATGTTGTGTTCGGCTCCAACCAGTTCCCTCCGACCGTCGTCATTTCGACCGAAGAAACAAGCCCGACCCAGACGGATCCGCTGACCGTTACCGTCTCCTTCTCGGACGAGATGACAGGCTTTACCGCCGATGACATTACGGTTTCGGGCGGTGTCCTGAATGGCTCCGTGTCGACCACGGATAATCGGACCTTCACGGCGACGGTGAATGCCTTCCTCAATTCCACCGTGTTCGTGTCCGTGGCGGCGGATGCGGCCACCGACCCGTCCGGCCTCGGCAATCTCGCGTCCAACACCCTGAGCGTGACCGTCGATAACAGCATGTTGAGCCTTGCGTCTCTCGATGGCCTAAACGGCTTCGTGCTCAACGGCATTGATGTCATGGATCAGTCAGGCTTCGCCGTATCCGGTGCAGGCGACATCAACAATGACGGCATTGATGACCTCCTGATCGGCGCGCGCTACGCGGATCCGGGAGCCAGCCGCAGCGGCGAGACCTATGTGGTCTTCGGCGGCTCGGATGTCGGCACGGCCGGCGCATTCGAACTTTCGTCCCTGGACGGCAGTAACGGCTTCATCATTGAGGGGATCGATCTCAATGACCGGGCCGGCATCGCCCTGTCGGATCTGGGCGATGTGAATGGGGATGGGATCGACGACCTGATCATCGGCTCTCCCTTCGGCGATCGGGACGGGACGGCCAGCAATGAAGGCGAAAGCTATGTCGTCTTCGGCAGCAGCGAGGGCTTCGACGCCAGTCTGTCGCTCAGCACGCTTGACGGCACCAATGGGTTCTTGCTCCAGGGCAGCGGCAAGGGCGACCAGTCCGGCTTTGCCGTCTCCGATGCTGGCGACTTCAACGGCGACGGCATCAATGATCTGCTGATCGGGGCTTTTCTGGCGGACACACCAACGGCCAATGCGGGTGAAACCTATCTCGTTTTCGGCAGCTCGGATCTCGGCACGGGCGGAACGGTCGACCTGGCCAATCTGAACGGCGCCAACGGCTTTGTCGTGCGCAGCAGCGGCAGCTTCCACCGCACAGGCCGCTCGGTGTCCTCGGCGGGCGATGTCAATAATGACGGCTATGACGATGTCATCATCGGCGCCGTCAGCCCGAGCCCGAATGGCCAGAGTTCTGCCGGCCAGAGCTATGTGATCTTTGGCAATTCCAGCACGGTCGCAGCTGGTGTCTTCGATCTCTCCTCCCTGGACGGACAGAACGGCTTTGCCCTCAACGGCGTTGACCCCAATGATCTGGCCGGACTTTCCGTCTCCGGTGCAGGCGACGTCAATGGCGACGGCGTCGATGATCTCCTTATTGGTGCCGAACGGGCCGACGGTGACGGCGGCAATGACAGCGGCGAAGTCTATGTGGTGTTCGGATCAAGCGCTCTGGGCACGTCCACGGCACCGGCAAGCATCGATTTGTCCTCCCTGGACGGACAGAACGGCTTTGTTCTCAAGGGAGACGGCGCCAACGACCTGACAGGCCGCAGCATCTCCGATCTCGGAGATATCAACAATGACGGCATCGACGATCTGATTGTCGGAGCAGTCCTCGCAGATCCAGACGGCATGATCAATTCTGGCACCAGCTATGTGGTGTACGGCTCCACCAGCCTTGGTGCATCGGGCAGCGAGGACCTCGCTTCCCTCGACGGTGCCAATGGGTTCTCCATCAAGGGCGTCGATTTCAACGACCTGTCCGGCCAATCCGTCTCGGGTGCCGGTGATGTCAATGGGGACGGCCTCTACGATCTTATTATCGGGGCCTATCTTGCCGATCCGGGTGGACGCAACGGGGCCGGTGAAAGCTATGTGGTGTTCGGCACGGACGGGAAGTCTCCCACAGTGGACATCACGGCTTCGGACGGCACAGTGACCAATGTTGATCCGTTCACCGCTACATTCACCTTCTCTGAGGACGTGACGGGCTTCGCGGCGGACGACATCATGGTGTGGGGCGGCGCGTTGGGCGGTCCGCTGATGACTGTGGATGCCCGGACCTACACGGCCGACATCGTGCCGGACGGTCTCGGCGTTGTCGCCATTGATGTGGCACGCGGTGCGGCCCAGGATGCCGCGGGCAATGGCAGCGATGGGGCCAGCCCCTTCCTCGTGAGCGTGGTGGGCGAGACCCAGCTGGCCCTGTCCTCTCTCGACGGCAATAACGGCTTCACCATCCATGGGATCACACCGGGAGACTTGTCAGGCTTCGCCGTTTCCGGCGCCGGTGACGTCAATGGCGATGGCATCAATGACCTGCTGATCGGGGCCCGCTATGGCGATGGCGGCGGAAACAATTCCGGCGAAAGCTATGTCGTCTTCGGCGGCAGCGATGTGGGCAGCTCAGGCGATTTCGACCTCCTCACCCTTGATGGCGCCAATGGCTTCACCATGGTGGGCGTCGATGCCGATGACCAGGCCGGATCCTCCGTTACCGGATTGGGCGATGTGAACGCCGACGGCATTGACGACATTCTCGTCGGCGCTGACCGGGCAAACTCCAGTGCCGGTGAGAGCTATGTGGTGTTCGGATCGACGGACGGCTTCTCGGCGGTGCTGGACCTTGAAACCCTGGACGGCACCAACGGCTTCAGGCTCAACGGCATTGACGCTTCGGATCGCTCCAGCTTTGCGGTGTCCGAAGTGGGTGACTTCAACGGCGACGGCGTGAACGACCTGCTGATCGGGGCTTTCCTGGCCGATGCGAATGGCATCAACAATTCCGGCGAGACCTATGTCGTCTTTGGCGGGTCTTCCCTTGGTGACACCGGCTCCTTGGACCTGTCAGCGCTTGACGGCAGCAACGGCTTCACCGTGAATGGCAAAGGCGACGGCGACCGTACGGGACGCGCGGTCTCCTCAGCCGGCGATGTCAATGGCGATGGCCTTGATGACCTTCTCATCGGTGCGGTCAGCCCAACGCCCAATGGCTCCTCCGGAGCCGGCCAGAGTTATGTCGTGTTCGGAACCTCCGCCGGTGTCGCCGCCGATCTGGATCTGTCCGCTCTCGACGGCGAAAACGGCTTTGCCATCAATGGTATTTCCGCCTTCGATTATGCTGGCCGCTCCGTTGCAGGCGGGAAAGATCTGAATGGGGACGGTTTGGCCGATCTGGTCATCGCCGTTGAGCGCGGAGATGCCAACGGGTCGAATGCGGGCGAGGTCTATGTGGTCTTCGGCTCCACCGGGTTCGGGGCCACGGGCGCCTCGGACAGCCTCAACCTGTCAGCCCTTGATGGCTCGAACGGCTTCGTGCTCAACGGGGTCAATGCGGGCGATCTGGCTGGCCGCTCGGTGTCCAGCGCCGAGGACATCAACGGAGACGGCCTCCACGACCTCATCATCGGTGCCGTGCTTGCCGATCCGGGCGGCAAGGGCAATGCCGGCCAGAGCTATGTGGTCTACGGTGCAAGTGATCTCGGGTCCTCCGGCTCTCTTGAACTGTCTGCCCTCGACGGCGCCGACGGGTTCACCGTCAATGGCATCGACTTCAACGACCTGTCGGGTCAGTCCGTGTCCGGAACCGGGGATGTCAATGGCGATGGCCTTGGTGACCTCATCATCGGTGCCTATCGGGGCGACCCGAGCGGGCGGACCAATGCCGGCGAGAGCTATGTCATTTTCGGTGAGGCCAATGGCCAGGTCATTGAGGGTGATGCGGGCAACAATGTCCTCAATGGGACGCTTGCTGACGATGCCCTGCGCGGCGGTGCCGGCAATGATACCGTTACGGGCGGTGCCGGCGATGACGTCTTTGTGGTCGAGGCGTTCTTTGGTGATGATGTCATTGTCGATTTCGATCAGAACGGAGATGACCAGGTGAACGCGCTGGCCACCGGCGGCCAGTTCGCCGACTTCGATGCCAATACGGACGGCATCATCGACGGTACCGATGCGGGCCTTGCCGCGACGGTCAGCCTGGAAAACGCCGATGCGGACCTGAAGCTCACCTTCGCCGATGGCTCCTCGCTTCTGTTCCAGAACACGACCAGCCTGGACAGCGACGACATCGCGTTCTGAGGCAAACCCGTCACCACACTAAAACGCAAAACGGGGGCCATTGGCCCCCGTTTTTATTTTGCCTTTGATGCCAGGCTGCTCAGAACGCCATGTCCATGGGTTCAGCAGCCATGGGTGCATCCTCGGGACAGTCGGCAGGATCAAAGTCCTGGAAAGCAGGATCGTCTGTCCAGCTCCTCGATCTTTTCGTCTTCGTCTTCTCGGACTTCCTCAGAGCTCCGATCATCATCCGGGCCCGGCGACGTGGGGCGGAGCGCCTTGTCGAGCTCAGACTTCAATTCCCACACGGTTCCTTGCAGAGGCTTTGCTTCAGGCGGATAGCCATTATTGATGAAAGGCTTTAGGAGAAGCTGAGTACAGCGTTGACGGAGGAACAGCGCCTGGCGCGAATCGTGCTGACCGGCTTCCATCCCACGGTCTCTTTGGTCACGCATGCGCTGACCCTGCCCAAGGAGCACGGGGCGCCGGACTTTCCGCCAGCGGCCGCATCATCCGTATAGGTGTCAAAGGCGGTTTGAGACCTTGATGTCCGTGGTGCCGGAAGGCAGCGAGACAAAGCTGCCATCGCGCCCAACCGAGAACGGTCCGTCATAGGCATCCGCCACGCCTTCCGTGAACGCCTTTTCCAGTGAGGACAGGGGCAGCCCCGGCACGATGTGGTAGAACAATAAATAGTCGACATCGGCCACGGCGGCGCTTTGCGCGGCCTCCACCGGCGAGGTGTGATAGTCGAGAATGTCCACGGCGATCTTGGCGAAGTTGGGCCGTCCATTTGCCTCGGCAGCCGTTTGCATCAGGCCGACCAACTTGGGCGACAAGGCCTCATGGGCCAGCAGGTCGGCCCCTTGCGCAAACCGCTCCAGGTTGGGAGATTTTTTTGTATCCCCACTGATGACCAGGGACCGGCCGCCATATTCGAAGCGGTAGCCGACCGCCGGAATGACCGGGAAATGGTCGACCGCGAAAGTGGTCACTTTCACACCGTCCTTTTCGTAGACGGTCACGCTTTCCCCATCGGCCGGCGTGGTGAACGGATCGGCAATGGCCGGCCCGCCGCTTGGGGGCACCACCGCTTCGCCGTGATGGGCCACCCGGTATTCGCGATCGGCGTCATAGGCTTCATTAAAACCGGCGACAATCCGTTCCACGCCTTCAGGGCCGGTGACAGGCAGCGGTGTGTCAAAGCCGCCTTGAGCCCAACGGATGGTCATGAGTTCCCCAAGCCCGTCAATATGATCGGAATGGAAATGGGTGAGGAATACGCGTGAAACCTGCCCTGCCGACAATCCCATCAGTCCCAGCGTGCGTGTCGAGCCGGAGCCTGAGTCGACAATGAACATTGTTTTGCCCGCGATCACGGCGACGCACGGGCCCACCCGCGCAGGATCGGGCAAAGGAGAGCCCGCGCCGCACAACCCCAAATGCAGCCCGTCCGGCAGCTCCTCAATGGGATCGATGCCCATACGCGTCATGAGCACCCGCTCCATGAGCGCCAGGGCGATGTCTTTCTGGAAGATATAGGCAGCGCCCCCCAGAGCTGCCAACACCACCAGAATTGCGGTCAAGATCCGTATCATGGGGTTTGTCCTTTTTGGTTCTACGGTATTTGCGTTGACTTTGCCCTTTGGCATGCCCTCTGACAACTGCGCCACCCGATCCGCAATATCCTGGCCCATTGGGATCCTGGCCCATTGGGATCCTGGCCCATTGGATTCCTGGCCCATTGGGCGAACCACTTGCCAGCGCTGGTGTCACCTGCCCCTATCCCGTAAACCAATCATAGTGGCACATTCGATCCGGGAGACCCATTCCATGGCCTATAACGACCACAATATTTTCGCGAAAATCCTGCGGGGGGATGCGCCTTGCGTGCGTGTCCATGAAGATGACCAGACGCTCGCTTTCATGGATATCATGCCCCAGGCGCCCGGCCATACCCTGGTCATCCCGAAGGCCCCCGCAGAGAACATGTTCGACCTGGAGCCCACAATGCTCCAAGCCCTGATCGTGCGCACCCAGACGGTTGCCCGCGCCGTCAAGGCGGCCATGGAGGCCCCGGGGATCATGATTGCCCAGTTGAACGGATCAGAAGCGGGCCAGACGGTCTTCCACATCCATTTTCACATCATTCCGTGCTGGCATGGTCTGGAGCTAAAACTGCATGCCCGTGATATGGCGGATACGGATGAACTGAAGGCTCAGGCGGAAAAGATCATCGCCCATCTTTGACATCCGGCCTTGTTTGCTGGCGGGAATGACGCCGGACATCTGCATTAAAGCTGAGTCATGATATACTGTAAGTCATGGCTCATTACTCTTTCCGTCGCTGCTGTCAACGCAGTGAAATAAAGACTTCAGAAAAAATACTGCGAAGTGTCACGATGGCGTCATCGCTTGTCGCCTATCGGATGATGTCGATTTGAGTCTCGGCTTCATGCGAGGGGGAACAAGGATGCCATCATTAATGAGGTCCCATCTGCTGGCCATGAGCGTCAGCCTTTTCGCCGTCGCCCCCGCGATGGCACAAACCGCGGATAAGGCTACACCAGATGAGGCCGCAAACGGTGAGACTGAGTCCTCTGCGGCCGAATCCTCTGCACCGCCGCTGAGCGGCCGCATCACATCGGATGAGCGGATCGTCGTGACGGGCACCCGCGGGGAACCGCGCAGCGTGTTCGAAAGCCTCGCTCCCATCGACGTCATCGGCCAGAGTGCTCTGAACCTTACGGCCTCTGACGACATTCTCGATTCTTTGGGCCAGCTTGTGCCGGCTTTCAGTGTCCAGCGTCTGCCCCTTGCCGACGGTCTCATCTTCATTCGTCCGGCGCGCCTGCGCGGCCTGTCGCCGGATCAGACCTTGGTGCTCGTCAATGGCAAGCGCCGTCATCGCTCGGCCCTGCTTGGCTCAAACGGCTCCCAGGCCCCTGACCTGGCGCAGATCCCGTCCTTCTCCATCGGACGCATCGAAGTGCTGCGCGATGGCGCCTCGGCGCAGTACGGCTCCGACGCCATCGCCGGCGTGATCAACATCATTTTGGACGATGCGCCGGGCGTTAATGGCTTCGCGCAATATGGCAACTACTATGAAGGCGACGGCGAGCAGTGGCGGGGCGGTCTGCGCGCCGGTGTTTCGGGCGATGCGGGCTTCCTCACCGGAACCTTCGAGTACACGACCTCGAACCGGACTTCTCGGAGCCGTCAACGGCGCGACGCCCTGACCTTCCAGGCGAACAATCCGGACGTCAATGTGCGCAACCCGGTTCAGGACTGGGGTCAGCCGGATGTTGACACCTTCCGCCTCGCCTACAATGCCCAGTACACGATGAGCCTGGGTGAGCTTTACAGCTTCGCGACCTTTGGCTTTGGCGAAGGCCAGTCGGACTTCAACTGGCGTAATCCCGATGGCACCTCGGCCTTTAATTCGAGCGAGGCCTTCCCCGATTTTGATCTGCGCACGATCTTTCCTGGCGGCTTCACACCGCAATTCGGTCAGGATGATGAGGACCTTAACATCGTCACGGGGATCCGCAGTGACGACTCCCTGCCTTTCACCTTCGATGTCAGCATCGGATATGGCCGCAATGAAGTCGAATACTTCATTTTCGACACCATCAACGCGTCCCTCGGCCCGGACAGCCCGACCTCGTTCAATCCGGGAACGCTGATCCAGTCCGAATTCAACCTGAACTTCGATTTCACCTATGGGCTTGAGCTGGATTTCCTCAACGCGCCGATCAACATCGCCTTTGGCGGCGAGCGGCGTGAGGAGACCTACAAGATCCTCGAAGGCGACGAAGCCTCCTTCGCTATTGGTCCGGGTGCTGCCGACGGCCTGCCCTCCGGTTCCAATGGTTTCCCGGGCTTTAGCCCTGCCCAGGCCGGCACATTCTTCCAGCGCAGCTTTGCCGGTTATGTGGATCTGGAAATTCCGGTTACGGACGCTCTAACCGTTGCCGTTGCAGGCCGTTATGAGGACTTCTCCGAATTCGGCGACACACTGAACGGCAAGATCTCTGCCCGCTATGAGATCACACCGGAATTCGCGGTCCGCGCCACCGCATCAACGGGCTTCCGCGCCCCGACACCGGGCCAGCTTTTCAGTGAGCGGACCTCCCAGGGCCTTGATACGGAAACGCTCAACATCTTCACATCCGGGCGTTTCAGCCCTCAAGGCCCCGTGGCCGATGTGATCAGCCAGCGGGACGGCGTGACCATCAATTCGCTGGATGCGGAAGAGTCAGAAAACTACACGGTGGGCCTCGCCTGGAACAGCGATCTGGGCATCAACGTGTCGATCGACATCTACCAGATCGATATCGAAAACCGGTTCGGCACCTCCGAGACCTTTTTCCCGACCGCCGAAGAACAGGCAGCTTTCGTCGAACTGGGCGTGCCGGGCGGGGAAGGCATCAACCGGGTCAACTTCTACCAGAACGACTTCGACACCCGGACCCGGGGCATCGACTTCGTCGCGTCCTATGCCAACAGCTATGATTTCGGGGCTCTGACCCTGACGGCCGCCTACAACTTCAACGACACGGAAGTCACCGGCGGCAATCTTGCCAACAATGACGTGCAGCGGGTCCGTTTTGAGGAGCTTTTGCCCCGGCACACCTTCATCGGCTCGATTGACTACACCATCGGCAACGCATCATTCTTGACGCGTCTTCGCTATTTCGGTTCCTGGACGGACTTCTCCTTCAATGCGGAAGGCGACATCTTCCAGGAATTCGGCGGTGAGGTGTTTGTGGACTTCGCGGTCACCTACCAGATTACGGATCATGTCCGCCTGCGGGCCGGTGCCGAGAACATCTTCAACGCCTTTCCCGACGAAGCGGAGTTCCAGGCCAATCGCGGTCTGATCTACTCCCGGAACGCACCCTATGACACGGATGGCGGCTTCGTTTATGGTCGGTTGGATTTCTCCTTCTGACCCCGGAACGGACCACACCGTGATCAATCGACGCCATGTTCTGGAAGGCGCCGCCGGTTTGGCGGCGTCTTCTTTCTCCAGCACGCCCCTGATGGCCTCCGCCACGCCCGATGCGCCTGGACCCGCAGGCATTCTTCCCAGTGCAGATGAGATTGGGGCAGATGAGATTGGGGC
>CAYUYV010000002.1:78570-89005 GCA_964449455.1 uncultured Alphaproteobacteria bacterium
GCAGATGAGATTGGGGCAGATGAGATTGGGGCGGATGAGATTGCGGCGGATGAGGTGTATTGGGACGGCATCCGTGCGCTCTATGAGACCGCCGATGACTTCACGAATCTGGAAAACGGCAATTGGGGTCTAATGGCCCAGCCGGTGCTTGAGGACTATCTCTCCCTCACCCGGATGGTGAACAGGCGGAACTCCCACTATGCGCGCCGGGACTATGCACAGGATTATCGCGCTGCCCGGGCCCGGGTCGCAGCGGCCCTTGGCGCTGGCGAGGATGAAATTGCCTTCACCCGGGGCGCGACAGAGGCCTTGAAGGGCATTATCGGCGGCTATTCAAATCTCAAAGCCGGCGATGGCGTGATGTTCGCCGATCTAGATTACGGCTCAGTCCAAGCCTCCATGGAGTGGCTTGCCGCGCGGGACGGCGCATCCGTCGTGCGCCTTGCCGTGCCGGAACCGGTGAGCCATGACGGCCTCATTGATTTCTATACGGAGGCCCTTGACGCCAATCCCAGTGTCCGGCTGCTGTTGCTGACTCATGTCAGCCACCGGACGGGTCTTGTAATCCCCGTCAAGCCGATCATCGCGGCGGCACGGGCCCGCAATGTCGACGTTGTTGTGGACGCGGCCCATTCCTGGGGTCAGATCGATTTCCGCATCGATGATCTTGGGGCCGACTTTGTGGGGTTCAACTTGCACAAATGGATCGGCGCGCCCATCGGCGTTGGCCTTGCCTATATTCGCCGGGATCGGCTCGGCGATATCGCGCCGGATATGGCCTCGGGCGCGTGGGAGCAGGAGCGCATTTCAGGCCGGGTCCATACGGGCACATCCAATTATGCCGCCCTGCTGGCAGTGCCCGCCGCCCTTGACTTTCACGAACGCGTCGGCCGGACCCAAAAGGAGGCCCGGCTGCGCTATCTGCGCAAAATCTGGGTCGACGCGGCACGCGACATTCCCGGCCTTCAGATCCTGGCACCGGACGACCCCCGGCTCCATGCGGGCATCACATCATTTCGCTTTATGGGCCAGACCTCGGTGGAGGCCAACAAGACCATCGCAGCCCGGCTGCTGGAGGAACACGGGCTCTTTACGGTGCACCGGGGCGGGGTGGCGGCAGGCGCCTGCGTCCGCGTGACCCCTGCCCTTTACAACACGCCCGCGGACTTTGAAAAGCTTGCCCCGGCCCTATCGGCCATTGGCAAGACGCTTTGACCAATTGCGTCCGCCGTATGGTGCGCCAAAGCTCAGCTTGCAGACGATAGGTCTGCATTGCCACCCGCTTGTATGAGGTTTGGTGATGGCTCCGGCTGTTAACAATCCGCAAGCGGATCAGCCACCAACAAAGAAATCCCGATGGGCAGGATCGATAGCGTTGATCAGGTCCGTGATGAACGCGCCCTGCTTCTCAAAGGCCACATCGGACTGGCGCGACAGAGTCGACACGCGCACAAGTACCCCATCCGGAACCTTGCCCCGCAGTCCGAATTTGAGCCGCGCCCATTGCTGCTCAAGGCCCGACCGCGGCACATCCGAGCCGATGCGGGTCCAGTAGGTGACAGGCTCATGGCGGGTCTGGCGCTGCGTTTCAAGCAGGGTCACGGGGAGGGTGTCGCCGGCCACGGAGACAGTCTTGTAGCGCGGTTCGGAGATGTCGAAACCGAAAGACGCGTAGCACCGCTCCGGGCGGTGAACCTGCAATGCATCGCTCTGGCTTCGGCCATAGGCCACCACCAGCATGAGACGTTCACCGTCGGCATTGAGATAGGTGCGCGAGACCGTTTGATCGTAGAGCCGGTTTGCGAGGGAGTCCTCGTCATCGTCAGCCCGCGGCAGAATGGGCCGCACGGTCTCGTCCAGACGCCACGCGCCGAAAGCCTTGGGCACGATCTGTTCAAGATCGAGATTCGTGCCCGGTGCTGCCCCGCGCGGTGTCATGAACAGCGCCGCCACCGCAGCGATGAGCATCGTGAGCGCCACCATCCAGATGCGTGTCGTCATGCCGCCACCGCCGTATTGTGCCCAGGGCCGTCCTGGCGAGGGCCGTCCTGGCGAGGGCCGCCCTGGCGAGGGCCGCCAAGAACCCGGGACAGGACGGTATCCACGAGCAGGAAAACGCCAAGGGCCGCCGTGAACATTACAATGCCGGAAAAGTCATGGATGAAACCCTGCCCGGCGGCATCACCGAAATGATAGGTGACCAGAAGCAGGATCAGAACACGGATCAGATTAGCGACAAACGCCGCCGGCACAATGAGCGCCAGCAGAATGACGTTGTGCAGAAGGCTTGGATGGCGTGCAAGATAGATATAAAAGACGCCCACGGCCGATAGGCTGAAGAGGGAATTCAGTCCCGCACAGGCATCTTTCACCAGCAATTCATATTGGGCGATATAAAGCACCACGCCGTTCTGCGAAATGGGATAGCCAATAGCGTAAAGCCAGTTCGTGGCGATGTTCGAGATCACCTGTTTCAGCGGTCCCGTCAGCCCATCCATGATCCAACCCGGAATGGGGATCACGAAACCCAGGAAGAACAACGGAAACCACAGATGCCGCAACAGCCTTACACCATGGAAGGTGAGCATCAGCCCCGCCAGAACCGGCACGACGGAACCCACCTCCACCAGCAGAATGGTTTGTGAACGGCCGATAGCGTAGGAGACGAGACCCAAGACCAGCAGTGCGCCACCCAGTAAGGGCGCCGGCGCTGCCAGGGCCGGGGATGGGGCCGAGGATGGAGCCGGGTCGAAGGATTTCAGGCGCCACCAGACCAGACCGCAGGCGACCATCAGAATGAACGGTCCGTGTCCGTCCTGGGGCTGCTCCCAGGGTCCAATGGAAAGGCGGAACACCGTCGGCCCGTAAAGCGCAAGAAAGGCAAGCCCAACCGGCCAGAACCGGGCCAGGGGATGGCGGCGTGCCATCTCGGCCATGTCCCGAACCTGGCGCAGGCCATCCTTCACTCCGTCCGGGAGTCGTTCAGAAACCGCTTGTCCCATGGTTGCTCCATACACGTCGGCTTACCGGTTGGCCGGACTATGCCATTCAACGCGTCCTAGCGAAACAAAGTCCCGGCGAAACAAATGGGCATGGGCGTTGCGTTTCCCAGGCTCACTATCTCTGCCCCACCGTCATCTCTGCCCCGCCGTCTCTGTCGTCCCACCTCCGGGGAGTGTTCGGCCCGCTTGCACACTGTCATCATGACAAGAACGTTACGACTATCGGAGAGGTCACGGGCGCACTAGAAAGAAAGGTGGGGCGCTCATGGCCTAGAGAGACACAGTGGTTTGGGGAGTTTGTGGGCAAATGGTCGAAATTCACATTCCGCCGCCGCGGTTCGTCTTTATGGAGGTGAACAAGCGCTGCAACCTGAAATGTACCCATTGCGATTTCTGGCAACGCAATGATGACGACCGGGACAACTATCTGTCCCTCGCCGACAAGCGAACGATCCTGACCGAATTTTCAGGCCTGAACCCGGACGGCAATCTCGTGATCTGCGGCGGTGAGCCGATGCTGGACCTGGAGGAGTATTTTGGCCTTGCCGCGACGGCGCGAGAGCGGGGCCTGCGTGTTCTTTCGGTGGTCAATGGCACGCGGATCCGCACCCCAGAAATGGCCGAACGCATGGTCCGTGAGGGACCGCATGAAATTTCCATCTCCCTGAACAGCCACATCCCCGCCCTGCATGATGAGACCCGCGGCGTTCCAGGGGCCTTCAACAAGGCGGTCAGCGCCCTGCGCCTGCTGGTCGATGCAAAGCGCCGACTTGGGGCGCAAGACACCCGCATTTATGTGATGGGGCTGATTTTCGGACGCAACTATCGGCTGATCGACGGCTTCTATGATTTCGTCTTGAACGAGATCGGCGCGGATCAGCTCAAGCTGAATTTCATCCAGCCCTCCTTCGGCCAGTCCGGCGATATCGATCCCTTCTTCGAGGCCGAATCGGATGTGGACGGGGACGAAATCGAAGGCATCATCACGGCTTGCAATGAGAAATATGAGCTCGGCCTCAATCCGATTTGGATTGGGCAGGTGGGTATGTATTTCCGATCCCTCGCCAAAATTCCGAAGCACGATCGCAAGCATGGCTGGGGCGCATCACAAGGTACGGACGATCATATTTGCAACACCTACAACCGCAACATCATGATCAACCATTACGGTGTTGCGCGTCTGTGCTTCTCCCACGGCTTTCCCGGCAAGCTCCTGAAGAAGGAAGGCGACCTGACGGCCTTCTGGACCGGGAGCAATGGCATCAGGGCCCGCATGCGCAAATGCAATCAGTTCTGTGGCATCAGCCACAGCGTCCGGCGCGAAAGCAGCACCATCAAGGGGCGCGACAAGATGAAGGCCCATGAAGCCCGCTTTGGCCTCATGCCGCCGCCGGGTCCTGTCACGGAGCTGATGGAAGGCATCCGCGCCCTCATCCGATGACGAACCTTGCTCCGAGCCTCAGTGTTGTGATGCCTGCCTACAATGCCGAGGCCTTCATCGATCATGGGCTCGACAGCCTGCTGGGCCAGACCCGGCGCGATTTCGAGGTCATTGTCGTTGATGATGGTTCACAAGATCGCACGGCCGAACGGGTGCGGGAGCGCCGGGACCATGCGCCTGTCGGTGGTCCTGACATCCGCGTGTTCGCCCAGCCCAATGCCGGTCCCTCGGCGGCACGCAATCGGGCCATCCGTGAGGCCCGGGCGCCCCTCATTGGTTTTCTCGATGCAGATGATCTGTGGGCACCGGACAAGGTCGCCCGCCATCTGGAGCTCATGGCTGCGCATCCGCAGACCCTGCTATCCTTTTCAGGCTTTCGCTTCATTGATGGGACTGGGACAGATCTGTGCGAGGTCATGCTGCCGCCCCAGGAAACTGTGCCTTATGAAAAGCTGCTGGAGCGCAATTGCATTCACACCAGCGCAGTGATCGCGCGCCGGGACACAATACTGGCCGTCGGCGGCTTTGATGAGCACTTGCGGACCTATGAGGATTTTGATCTCTGGCTACGGATCGCTGCCCAGGGTCCGGACAGCGTGCGCGCCATCCTCGCGCCCCTCACGGACTATCGCCGCCATGGTGTTCAGGCTACGAATAATTGGCGCCGCATGCATGATGGCTGGCAGACCGTGATCAACCGCCAAAAGGACGTCAATCCCCAAGCCTGGGCCCGGGTCAGCAGCCTCGCCTGGGGCCATCAGCTCGAATACTGCGCTGCCCTGGCCTACAATGCCGGCGACATCGATGACATGCGTCGCCTGATCCGGCAGTGCTGGCAAAAGGGGGGGCTGCGGATGATAGGCCAGTACTATGCCCTGCTGATGACCGGCATTTCGATCGCATCCTATCTGCCCAGACCAATCCAGATTGCCCTTGGGGCGGGGTTTGTCAGGCTGCGCCGGGCCTATCATTGGCTATCCGGGCGCGGCAGGCAGGACCCGCCCGGTCACTCATTCCCCGCCTGACGACAGCCCAGGGAGCACGGCACATCATGCATGTCCAAAAGACCATCTGTATCGTGGCCCAACCACGATCGGGCACGAACCATCTATGCCGGTTGATGGAGAGCCTCTGGGGCATTCGGGTTTATCTGGAGGTGTTCAACCACGTCCGTCCTTATGTCCATTATCAGTTTCCATTGGAGGCATTTGAACGGAAAGCCAGCCAGACTTTTGCCGACTGGTCCGATCCGAGCCTGCCCATTTGGCTGCGGCAAAATCCGGAAACGGCACTCGAAATCCTGCGCCAACATGTTCCGCCTGCAGACTGGGCCATGAGTTTCAAAATCTTCTCGGATCATCTGTCCCTGGAGCAGTTCGAGAACGCCATTGTGCGGCGGGACGATGTCTGCTTCCTGATGCTGAAACGCCGCCCCATCGATGCCTATATATCGTTCCAAAAGGCGGTGGAGGTGAGCAAATGGCTCTCAAAGGACACAACGGATGTCCGCCCAACCATTGACGCCGATCACTTTGTCGCCTGGAACCGGCGCCACGCAAACTGGTTCCAGGCGACCACGGATCTGATCCAGCGCCATGGCCGGCCCCTCGCCACGCTCCAATATGAGACGGACATCAAGGACACCGAGGAAGAAACCCTAAAGACGCTCATCGGGCATCTGGGGTCGATCGGGGTCAGGACGCGATTGCGCCACGACGTGCGCATGAAACGCCCCGTGAAACGCCTGCTCCAATCGGTGGTAAGCCGTGTCGGCATGCAGACACCCTGGGATCCCGCGCTGGGCCTCAAACGTCAGGACCGGAACGATTCGACCGGCGACAAGGTGACGAATTGGAATGCCTTCCTGAAGGACCTGACCGACAGGCATGATCCGCGTCTGCTGGAGGCCTATGTCCCTTCCGACTGACGCACGCGCCCTCGCGGCCAATGGCGCATGAGTTCCGACCGGATGGGATGGTTCAGCACAATCAGAGCCCCCAACCACACCGCCGTCGCGATGAGCCCGCCAAGGGCCAGTTTGGTAAGATCTGTCCACACCGTCCCGCTCAAAAACCGCGTCATGCTGGCCAGGGGCACAAGAAACGCAAAGGTCGCCGCCCCGCTGCGCCAGGTGGCCCGAAGCTGGTCGGCCAGCGTTATGGCGAGCCTCGGCGTGACAATGAGGGCGGTCGCCAACACATTGAGCAGGATCAAGATCATCAAGACACTGCAGAACACAATCAACCCGGCTTGAGCGAACAGCAGCGTCACCACCACATAGCCGGCAAACACCACGGCCTGGAGACGCAAAAACATCCTTTCAAGGCCGAGCGCAAGCCCGACTGTTGAAAGCACGGCAGTGATTGGTGTCAGGACAATTGTGAGTGCGAGAATACGCAGTAGCGGCGCCACACCCGTCCATTGCGGCCCCAGAAGAATCAACACGATCGGCTCCGCGAGCACGATCATGGCGCCCGCAATGGGCCAGCAGACCGCCGAAAGATAGGCCATGGATTGCAGACAAATAGGCTTCAGTGGTTCACCCCGCCGGTGGGTCCGGAAGATGAGCGGCGAGAGGACAGGCACAATGCCTTCCATGACAGGCCGCTTGGCATGCATCACCAGATCCATGGACCGGGTGAAGAGTCCCACCGCACCGTAAGACAGCCATTGGCCCATAAGAATCGGCACCACGGCCTCGTTCAGGCGCTGGAAAACCTGGGTCGAGAACACCACGCCGGTAAACGATACGATGCCGCGCACCCCCCGCAGGGTCGGCCGGACAAGGAAGGCGCCACGGTTCAGGGCAGTGGCCGTCAGGGAACTGATCAGTGTGCTTGCCAGCAGACCGCAGGCAAGGCTCATGGGTCCGGCATCGGCAAGGGCCAGGGGGATGGCAACAGCCTGAAAGCCGAGCGCCGCGGCAACCCGCAGCACGAAAAAGGCCCGGAACCGCATTTCCCGCAGCAATAGCGGCCGCTCCACGGTGTTCAGCCAACCGATGAGCGGCACGCCCGCCATGAACAAAACAAGCGCGGCAAGGGGTGGCTCCAGGAACCCACCGCCCCGCGAGAGAGCGATCAGCCCCAGAACCACCGTCACGGCACCGCCGATGCCAAGGGACAGGCCAGCGAGCTTTTGGCGAGTCGCCAGCCCCATGTCGTCGCCGCGAACCACATAGATGTTCAGTCCAAAATTGGCGACGAACTGGCCCAACCCCACAAAGGCGAAGGCAATGGCGTATTGGCCCATCTCGGTGGGTGTCAGCAGACGCGCCAAAACCACGATGCCGGCCAGTTCAATGGCCAGCACCGACGCAAATTGCAGGATCGACCAGATGAAGGATCGTTGGAGTGTCATAGGGGCCCTGCTTGCGCGCTCCATAGTCCCGCGGTCCTCTCGTCCGTGGATATCCGCGGGACTATGGAGCGCGCAAGCAGGGCCCGTCAAAGTGTTCGGCGGCAGCAGGATCAGGCTTCTTCAGAGCCACCGCGGCTGAGATAGGCCAAAATGCTCAGCAGGATTGCCGACCCTGACACAATCGTCATGACGGTTCCGGGAAAAAACTTCACGAAGCCGCCGAGATCGAGAAAGACGAAATAGCCGATATCCGCAAGACCACCCACAAGGGCAGTCATCAAAAGCATGACGACATTGCCCCGCCAGATGAACAGGGCACCGATTATGGTGAACAGGCCAAACCAGAGCAGATTATAGGCATGCTGATTAAGAACGGCATCAACGGCCGGATGGTAGTCCATGGCGAGGAGGCTCGGCTCGACCCCATCAGCAATGGCGGCAAATCCGCTCGATGCATCGCCCATAATGGTGAGCACGCCTGCAGCCGCATGGACCAGGCCCCAAATAATCCACAGAATACTGATGATCACGAGTAACATGGCATTCATTCCCCTACCCTCTCCTCAACCACCGACCTTTTCCTCACCCCCCGACCTTCTCCCCAACGATGTCATACGGGCAGAGTGGACCAGACAAAGTGGGGGCTGACAAGGCACACAACCAGGACCAAGCCAAGAATTGGCGCCTTTTGTCCTGTACAAGGGCCCATGTTCACAAGACGTCAAAGGTCACAGCCCAGACGAAAGAAGAAAATGGCGTGATTTGCCCCCGGCAATACTGTCGGTGTGAGCCCCAAGGGCAGAACGCGCCCCGCATCTCCCCCTCCGGCATGGACACGCTGGCTCCAATACCGGGGCGCCGTGGGCCGGTCTCGCGGTTTGGTCCCGCATCACCGTGCTGATCGCAAGACGTCAAACCTCACGTCTTGATTGCGGCGTCAGGCGTCCGTTTCATTTGATGACGGAGCTAAGGGAACCGAGCCGAGGGGCCTGAGCCGAGGAGACGGCGCCAAAGCAACCTTAGTCTGCAGACTGAACGACATTGATTTTTCGCTTCAGATGGTCCGTGACGTGCTCGAAAGCGGCCGCAAATTGCAGCGCCGCCTTGTCCTCCCCAAAGGGCAACATCGCCTGCAGCCCCATCGGGCGGCCGCGCTCGTCAAACCCGGCTGGCACATTGACCACGGGGATCCCAGCCATCGTGCCTGCGATCACCACTTCCATCCAGCGGTGATAGGTGTCCATCACTCGGCCGCCCACGTCCTTTGGCCAGGGCATCGTTTTCGGGAACGGGAACACCTGCGCCGTGGGCAGCATCAGCACATCAAACCGGGCAAAGAGTCCATGAATTCTTCTGGACCAATCGGCCCGCGTCTGACCGGCCCTGTGGACCGCGTCGGCGGTCAGGCACGCCCCGCCCTCGATCTCCCAAATCGCCTCTTCTTTGAGCAAAAGACGTGTTGCGGGCTGAGAATAAAGAGGCCCCAAGGTCCCGAATGCCCACCAATGGCGAAGAGTGGTAAACGCCTTCCACAGGCGGTCCATATCGAAGTCTATCGTACAAAGATCAACACTTGCACCGGCCGATTTCAGGACCGCCAGATTGGCCTCGCAAACATCCAGCACGCCCTCCTCCATCGGCAGATAGCCCCCATAATCGCCGAGCCAGCCGATCCTCAGGCCCTTCAGCTCAAGCGGTTGGAAATCCTCCCATGGCGGCAATGCGTCCCGAAGAGAGAGGGGGGCACCCGGCATTGCCCCATGCATGGTGAGCAGCAACCGATAGACGTCGGCGGCGGTTCGCCCCATCGGACCTGAAGTGGCAAGCTGATGATAGAACAGATCCCCTTTTGTGAGGCCAGGAACGCGGCCCTGCGTCGGGCGAAATCCGATGACTGTGTTAAAGGCCGCCGGGTTTCGAAGCGATCCCATGAAGTCCGAACCGTCAGCAATCGGAAGCATGTGTGTTCCAAGGGCCGCCGCCGCGCCCCCGCTGCTTCCGCCCGCCGTCAGGTCAGGATTGCAGGCGCTGCCCGTGGCGCCGAATAGCGGGTTATAGCTTTGCGAGCCCAAGCCCCATTCCGGCACATTGGTCTTGCCAATGAAAAGCGCCCCATGCGCACGAATACGCGCGATCGCAGGCTCGTCCTCAAGCGCGATATTTTCTGCCATGATTGGTGAGCCGAATGTCGTGGGCATTCCCTTCGCGTCCGCCGTATCCTTGACGGCGAAGGGCATACCGTGCAGCCAGCCCCAATATCGGCCCTGGTCCAGCGCATCGTCGGCGTCTTTGGCAAGCGACAGCGCATCGGCCTCATCGACCAAGGCCACGATTGCATTGTACACTGAGTTGTAAGTCTTCACCCGGTCGAGATGGGCCTGCATCACCTCACGGCAGCTTGCATGCCGTTGGCGTATGATTTCGGAGAGCTGCGAGGCGGAGTGGTCCGTCAGGTCGGCGCTCAACGCGGCAGGCTTCATCTGTGAACCCATTGTCTCACCCATGAAGTCATCTTGGCGAGGAAACTGTGTTGCAGATGGCCAGCCATCCGGCTTGGTACTTTCTGGGTCTGGAGACGTGATCTTTTGGAGGCCCGGCCACAGGCGTGAGCGGGCGGCCGGGTGCCACATCC
>CAYUYV010000003.1:0-6324 GCA_964449455.1 uncultured Alphaproteobacteria bacterium
GAGTTTATCGCAACGGGTATTCGCAAGGAAATTATCGACCGCAAATTGATCGAGCTCACCGTCGGTAGCGTGATTTACAATTTCTATGAAAAGGTTGAGGTCTTCGTTGATTGGCGGATTGAGATCAGCAAAGCGGCGATCAAGAAAAAACAGCTGGCCGCAGCGGAAAAGACGATGTCACCCGAAGATCTCAAGACTTACGAATTGCCCGAGCCCAGGGATCACATCTACAGCGATCTTGAACGCCTGATCACAGAATGGCGGGAGCAGGGCATCTGGTTTGCCGAACCAAAGCCGAAAACGTGACGTGATCCGTATCCATCTCCTGAAGCTCCTGACTCTGGTCTGACCCAGCATCCGATGCGGGCCGGGATCTGGTGAGGGGCGAGATCCGTTGAGGCGCGGGACCTTTCTCCCCAACCTGGGCGGCAGGCCACGGCACCCCGGATCACCATGCCGCGTTGCACCGCCACACCATGCGGCGCCGGAGGTGGGTCTTGACCCACCCGCGATGCGCGCTGAAGAGTGCCGTGTGTGCGAAAGGTCTCGATCGCGGGCCCGGCCCCACCTCAGCATGGGAGGACGCGTGTGATGTCTGATGAGGCGCTTGTCGTCATTCCGCTGCCCCTTGAGAAGGGCGGGGTGACTTATGCGGTGGCGCGGCTGGTGGCGGAAGGGGAGAAGCCCTTTGCGCAGGCCATTGTCGCCGTACCCGGAACGACTTTCACGCCGCCCCAGCGGATTGCCTTGTCGCGGTACGGACTTGCGCGGATCAGGCCCGGCGCCGCCATGCGGCCGGACCTTTATCTTTATGAAGGCATGATCCTGCCACCCCCGCCAGAGGGTGCCGAGGCCTCAACCGGGAGCGCCTAGCAGGGGTGAAACGGTTTCGGGCGCTTCGGTCACGGCGCTCGTGCCGGCCGATTTCAGCTCCCCGAACGTGGCGAAATCGACGCGGAATGTGATGCTGTCCACCCGGGCCATCACGCCCAGCGGGATGCGCCAGGTCACGGTGTTGCCCTCCCGCTCCGGCACCGCCTCAAGGCCATCGATGCGGACCGGGGCCACGTCCTCAATCCAGCCCGGCAGGGTGAGGGAGTAGGTGTAGGTGCGGTCGGCAAGAAGACGCTGCACAACGCCGAAACTGTCGCCGGCTGCGCCCACCGGTCGCAGCGTCCGGGTGAAGGTCGCCTTGGCCGGGCCGGCGCCCCACAGAATCTTGTCCCGTACGCTCAGGCTCATCACATCGTCTTGCAGGGCCACATCGTTCAGGGTGGTGAAGGTCAGTGTTTCTTCATGGAAGAACCGGCCATTCTCCGTATACTCATGAACTTCTGTGCGCCCGTCGGGGCCGGCCAGGATGGTGTCGATATGGGTGCCTTCGGGCAGCACATCATCGGTCGCGAGGGTGATGCGGATCTGCCCGCTGCCATCGGCGGTGATTTCCATCCGGTGTTCGATGTCAAAACAGGCGCCCACCACCAGTGCTGTCAGGAGTGCAGCAAGGGGCGCCAGTCGTCTGCGCACGGTGTGTATGGTCATGGTGCCATCCTCACAAAGACGCGCGGACCCGGCGTTCTGGCGATCCGGGTCCGCCCTGTCATCCCTTGTTTGCCAATGATCTGTGCGCCCCAGCCGACGCCAAATGTGCCCCAAAAACCCGGTCGAAAATGGTCTGCACATGGCGCAGATGGACGGAAATGTCGAAATGCTCGCTGAGCGCCTCGGGGCTGAGATAAGCGGTCACTTCCGGATCCGCCTGGAGTGCTTCGAGGAAGGACCCGCCTGACTGCCAAACCGGCATCGCATTGCGCTGCACGAGGAGATAGGCGTCCTCACGGCTTGCGCCCGCCTGGGTCAGGGCAAGGAGCACCTGCTGGGAATGGACAAGCCCCCCGAGGAGATCGAGATTGCGCTTCATCCGGTCAGGATAGATAAGCAGCTTCTCAATGACACCAGCGAGGCGGTGCAAGGCGAAATCGAGGGTGATGGTGGCATCCGGGCCGATCATGCGCTCCACGCCCGAATGGGAAATGTCTCGTTCATGCCACAGGGCGACATTTTCCAGCGCCGGCGTGACATAGGCCCGGATCATCCGGGCAAGGCCCGTGAGATTTTCGGTAAGCACCGGATTGCGCTTATGGGGCATGGCGGAAGAGCCCTTCTGCCCAGGCTCGAAATACTCCTCAGCCTCAAGAACTTCTGTGCGCTGGAGATGGCGAATCTCCGTCGCGAGGCGCTCCACGCTTGAGGCAATGACGCCAAGCGTTGCGAAATACATGGCATGGCGATCCCGGGGGATGATCTGGGTCGAAATGGGCTCAGGGACGAGGCCCATGGCGTTTGCCACATGGGCCTCCACCCGAGGATCAATATTGGCAAAAGTGCCGACGGCCCCGGAAATGGCGCAGGTTGCGACTTCTGCGCGGGCCTGGGCAAGCCGGGTGCGCGCCCGATCAAACTCGGCATAGGCCTGGGCAAGCTTCAAGCCAAAGGTTGTGGGCTCGGCGTGGATGCCGTGGCTGCGCCCGATACACACCGTGTCTTTGTGCTCGAACGCCCGGGTCCTAAGGGCCTCGCAGACCTTGTCGAGGCCCTGCGCCAGAAGGTCGGCCGCGCGCACGAGCTGCACATTAAAGCAGGTGTCGAGCACATCCGATGAGGTCATGCCCTGGTGCACGAAGCGCGCTTCGGGGCCGACATGCTCGGCGAGGTTGGTCAGAAACGCGATGACATCGTGCTTGACCTCCCGCTCGATGGCGTCGATGCGGGCCGCCTCAAAGGAGCCCCGGGCCCAGACGGCCTCGGCCGCCTCCCGCGGGATGACCCCAAGATCCGCCTGGGCGTCGCAGGCATGGGCCTCAATCTCGAACCAAATGCGGAATTTGCTCTCCGGATCCCATAGGGCGGTCATGTCCGGACGGGCATATCGGGGGATCATGGAGACGCTCCTCATCGACGTGAATGATCGGAACGTCCTCTCCTTTTAAGACGGAAATGGGACCGCACGCATAATGGGTGTGAGTTACGTGGACAATGCCCCGCCGGTGGAGGAGTGGACACTCGCGAGACTACAATGAAAATTGGGTTTTGCAACGTTCTGTATGCGGCGCGATTAACTGTCTTTTTCCATCTTACGGGCATTCTACGTACGTGTTCGGGCGCAACGCCGCTGATGGAAAGTCGGGTATGGGATCCGACTCGGTGCTGCCACACCGGCTGACAGTCTACGGAGCAAATCAGGGTGCATACCGAACCACGCGGATCTTCGGAAAACCGGTGCCGACCTCCGGCCGGTCTCCCCACACCAACTCCCCCACCCGCCGGCCGCGCTGCTCTCCCCACAGCCCGGTCGACCGGTTCCGCGATCCGTGAAGGGGGCCCGGGAACAAGCGACCCCGCCAAGGTGCTTCCCGGGTCCCGCCCTTGCCTGCCGGCATTGCCGGCAAGGTGACATTGGACATATGTCCCTGTGTCCGATGTGGCGGAAGAACCCGGGATCCGGCCCCGCCCCAGTCCTGTCCCGGGTTCTTCCATTCCCCTCCGACCAGCCATCGCGCGACTGGCCTCCGGCGATCCCACACCGTCTGTCCGATCCCCATCGAACGAGTGAGAGAATAGGCGGCCAAAGCGATCATCACAATCCGGGGAAAATCCCTATGATCCGTTTAAGGAACGAGTAACGGATTGCCGCCCGAACGGCCGGTCATTCGTTTCGATTTGGTGATTGGCCCGTGCGCGCAAAGCGCATCAGATCGGCAAGGTTGCTGGCAGAGAGCTTCTGTTTGACCCGGGCCCTGTGGATCTCTACCGTCCGTGGGCTGATATCAAGCTCACGGGCAATGGCCTTGTTGGTCAGCCCCTGCACGAGAAGGTCGAGAACATCCTGTTCTCGGGGCGTCAAAGTGGCTGGTGGTGAGGTCTCGTCCACCGAGTTCGATGGGGGCTCAAGCCTGTTGTCTGCAAACACCGACATGGCCCGCGTGATGGCATCCTCAAGAACCTGGGGTTGGGCCGGCTTTTCCAGGAAGTCGAGGGCGCCGCACCGCATCGCTTTCACAGCCATGGGAATGTCGCCCGTGCCGGTCAGGAACAATGTGGGAATGGTCGCCGGCATGGCCTTGACCCGCTCGAATACGGCAAACCCGTCGAGCGGAACCATTTTCATATCAAGCAGGAGGCAAAAGGGCTTTTCGCCTGTCTCCAGTGAGAGAAAGTCCGCCCCATTGTCGTAAGTGCGCACTGTGTAGCCGAGCGCGTGCAACAGCACCGCAGTCGATTCGCGAACCGCCCGGTCATCATCGACGATGACGATATCGATCCTGGAATGGGCAAATCTGTCAGGAGGCGGAGCAAGCCGCCCCATGCTGGGTTCCTTGGGTGCCATCGGTCTCTTCGATCGTCTGGGGGAGGCGGAAGAAGACCTCCGCTCCTGTTTCGTGGTTCAGCGCGCCCATGGTTCCGCCATGGGCAAGGATGATCGAGCGGCTTAAGGACAAGCCGATGCCCATACCGTCCTGTTTTGTGGTGACATGGGCATCGAACATCCGTTCGATCACCGTGGGCGCAATGCCAGGGCCATTGTCCCGTACCCGGACTGTTACAAAGCCATCGTCACTGGTATCGATCCGGACGGCCAAACGTCGCTCCTCCTGATCGGCCATGGCGTCGCAGGCATTGCGGATGAGGTTGAAGACGACCTGCTGGACCTGGACATCATCCCCTAGCAAATTGGGAAGATCCGTTGGCGCATCGAATTCGACAGTTAGCCCGCGGCGTTGATCGGGTGTCAGGGCCAGACCCAGGGCCACGCGCACTGTCTCGACAAGGTCGATCAGCGTTGGTTCGAAGGTTCCCGTCTGCATGAACCGGCGCAGACGGCGGACGATTTCTCCGGCCCGTTTCGCCTCATCAAGCAGGGTCTCGACAAGGGGCACGAGATGAGCGCTGCCCGTGGCCGCAGAAGCCTGGGCATTGGCCCGCCCCAGAAGAAGGTTACAGGTCGTGGCGTAGTTGATAATGGAGGCGAGGGGCTGATTGAGTTCATGGGCGAGGCCCGATGCCAAGTCACCCATGGCGGAAAGGTGATCCCCCTGGGAGGCCTCTGGGGCTGGTGCCTCGGCCGGTCCCTGGTGTCCTGGCTTGTGTGCCCTTCGGTCAGGCTCGCCCGGTGGAGCTTTGGCCCTGGCGCTAAGGCCCATGATCAGGCCCTGGCGGAGAATTTCAAGGACCTCCTCCGTATCAGGATCGAAAGCTGCGCATTCGCCCTTTACGGTCTCGCGCCAGGTCTCAAAGGAGCGGCGCGGCCCCAGCCTTTTGTCGTGGTGCGGAGAGCCGCCCCAGCGCCGGTTTTGCACGATGCACCGGCGGGCCAGGAACAGATACTCTCCCTTCGCCTTGTCGAGGGGTAGGAAAGCGCCGCCGCCCCAGGCTTTCCCTTCTGGCTCCGTGCCCCCGGGGCCGTCATCGCGTAACCGGTTGCCGAGCCCGTTCAAAAGACTGACCCGATCCCAGGCGAGATCGGCCAAGATGGGCTCCAGGGTGTCTGGCAAAGGGGCGTCTGCGTGGTGCACAGTCCGTCCGGCGATCATGCCGCGGGTGCCGTCGCAGCCAGCCAAAGTCTCAATCTGTGTAAGGATTGTATCGGGAAGCAGCGTGCCGCGGCCTTCCGTTGCAAAGGCACTCAAGCCACTGGTCAGTGTACGGGACAGGGCTGAGGCGTTCCTCATGCGCGCGATCTGGTCTTGCAGCACCATCCGCTCAACGGCGCCACTAACGACTTCGCCCAGCATGTCCAGGAGCTGCAACACCATCGAAGCCGGGCGCCGGGGCTGAGGGTGGTGGCACAGAATCATGCCCCACAGTTCCCCGCGAACGACGAGGGAAATGGAGAGCGACGCACGCACCCCCATATTTCCGAGATAGGTGAGATGGACCGGAGCGACGGCTCTCAGCACCGCATGGCTAAGATCGATTGGGTGTTCCGCCGCTTCCGGAGACAAGGCCACCAGGGGCACAGTAGGGGCCTCGATATCTTGAATGAGCCGAATCGTGTTGGAAAGGTAAAGGGCACGCGCCGGTGACGGAATGTCACTGGCCGGAAAAAAGTGACCAAGAAATCGTGTTTCCCCATCGGTCTCTTCCCGGATGATTTCGCCATGGCCATCTGCGCCAAAACGATAAATCATAACGCGCTCAAACCGCGTGATCTTCCGGCAGATCCGTGCCGCTTCCGTCAGCACCCCATCAACGGACGGGCAGGTTTGAAGACGGTGGATCAGGGAAGTGGGCGCGGCAGCCCCATCCGGATGACCCTCCTCGGGC
>CAYUYV010000003.1:6424-16707 GCA_964449455.1 uncultured Alphaproteobacteria bacterium
TCGGGCCCATGATCGGGCCCATGATCGGGAATGAATTCCAGGATATGCCGCGCGTCTGGTCCATCCCCAACACGGTGGGCGATCAGGCTGCGGGGCAGGGGCGGGTGGCCGGGAAACCGAACGGTGGCCTGCCATGTCCGGAACAGGCCGTGGCGATCGGGGGCGAGATCCTGGGCAACCAGCATGTCAGCCTGCTCAGGCCCCAGCAGATCGCACAGCGTTATGCCTTGAAGGTCCGGACCAGGAATCAGCGGTGCGGTCACATGGGTCAGGCATCCGCTGGCCGCATCCACAACGATCAGCGTTCCATAGGACTGGATGTGACCTGGCGCATGAATGGGGTCACGATCGCACGCGCCGAAAGGCGCGCCGTCAGAGGACAAAGGCGCAGCGGGGTCGGATTGAAAGCGTTCCATGACACGGCAGTGATACGGGAAAGACCCTTAGGGAGTGGTGAAGGACCGATTCTGCACTGTCCTTTCGATCTAAGGCCCGGTAAGAGGGGGCTCGTTCAGGGTCGCCGCATCACGGGGCCCCTCCTTAGGGAACCTGTCTGTTTTTTGCCGTTGCGTCTGCCGCTCGCCGCGGTCAGTTTGGCGCAAACGGATTGGAGGTAGTTGATGCGACCTTTTGTTGGTCTCCTGGCGGGCGTCATGGCGGGGATCATCGTAACGGCTCTTGTCGAGGCGATCGGGCATGTCATGTTCCCGACCCCGCCCGGCGTGCGAATGACCGATTACGAATCCCTGGCTCCTGTCGTTGAACAGGTGCCCATGAAGGCCGTGGCGGTCCTTCTGGCCTGGGGGCTCGGCGTCTTCGTGGGCGCAAGTGTTGCCTTCAAGGTTGCCCAGGGACCGGAATGGCCAGGCTGGGCCGTCGTCATCATGCTGCTTGCCGGGGCGGGATGGGTTCTGCTGCGGATCCAGCCACCCATGTGGATGTCAGTGACAGCGCTTCTTTTGATGCCGGCCGCCGCCTATGCCGCCGCCCGAATGTTTGTCATCAGGCCGGGATCCTGACCCGGTCCAGGCGCCTTGAATGGGCGCGTCAGAACGGCCTGACGGCCGTTTCATGGAAGCGAAACAAGCCGCCGACGCCTGGTTTCAGCTGGACCTGGTCACTGCGTGCCCATTGCCGCCTCGCGTGATAAAGCGGCACATACACAACATCGTCCTTCACCATATCCCAGGCCTGACGGGCCAGAGCATGGCGCCGCGGGGCGTCCTGTTCCCTCAACAGCGTGTCGATCAGGGCATCCGCATGGGGGCTCGCGTAGCCCGTGCCGTTCCATTGCCCGCGGCTATGGACCAGTGATTCGAGAACGGGGCCGCCGTCGAAGGTCGAGGGCGACGAGGCTAGCAGGTAGAAGGGGCTTTGGCGGTTCAGGATCCGGAAGAAGTGATCTTCCGCATCAAGGTGCGCAACGCGGACCCGAATGCCGATCCGGCCAACCATGCCAGCCACGGCCTCGCACACGGCCGTATCAAACGCGTATCGTCCCTTCGGGCAGTCCAAGGTGACCTCGAAACCCTCCGCGACACCGGCCTCGGCCAGCAAGCGGCGTGCGTCCACCAGATCGTGGGCCGTGCGCGCATTGGCTGCCTGCCACAAAGCCGGCGAAGCCGCGGCGCGATCCGGACCGGATGGTCGGTATTCCGAGACGGCCCCATGCACGGGAATGCCAGCAGGATCACCCGCGCCGCGCAGGATCACCCGGGTCAGAGCCGTAACATTGATGGCGCGGTCAATGGCCGCACGGACACGCCGGTCCGCGAAGGGGGCGCCCGCTCCGCTTTGCTGCAAACCGAGCACCATGGTGGCGCCTGTCGGGGTGCTTTCCAGCCTCACACCGGGAGAACGGCGCAGCAGGCCCGCGGCTCGGGCCGGCAGGTCAAAGATGAGGTCGAGGTCTCCGGCTGTCAGGGCGGCAAGGCGAGCGGCCGGATCCGGCATGGGTCGGTAGATCAAGCGGCGCGGGGCGTAAGGCGCCAGGGCGCCGCCCCACCAGGAGGCATTTTCGGCCAGAACGGTCTGCGCGTTGGGATCATGGGCCAGCACACGATAGGCACCGGTGCCATTGGGCAGTGGCGCGTCCTCTCCTGCGGCCTCGGAGCGGCTCGGCAGGATGTCGGGGGACAGTCTGTCGTTCTCGCCGGCCCGCCGAATGGCGCGCATGCCCGTCCGCCCGGCCCAGGCCCGGGACAAAATGGGCACCAGAGCCAACCGCTCAGGGAGAAGGGGGCGGACCCGATCCGTTTCGATTTCAATGGCCTGCGCGCCCAGAGCGCGAACCTTCGTGATCCCGGTCAGCTCGCGGTGCAACGACGATTGGTCCATGCGGGCCCGCGCGATGCTGAACACCACATCGTCGGCATGGAGTGGGGTACCGTCGTGAAACTGGACCCCCTTGCGCACTGTGAAGCGCCAGCGGGTCGGCGTCTCCTGGCGCCAGTCCCGGGCCAGGGCGCCCTCCAAACCGCCATCCTGCCTCCGGCGCACCAGCGGCTCGTAGATTTGATGGAGGAGGAGGCGGGTCATGCTCCCGTCGCGTTGCCCCGCTGGCCCATGGGGATCGAGTGCCGGGCTCAGCCGGCCGGGGCCGCTCCAACGCAGGGTGGCACTGTCTTGGACCTGGCTGGCGGCCTGCGTCCGGGCCGCAGTCGGTGCCGCCGCGAGGGCCATGCCCAGGGCAAAAAACAGGGTGAGATGGGGGGCGATGGCTCGCCATCGGGTCATGGTGGGTCCTCTCTGCGCGCGTGCTCCCAGGAAAACACCCGCACGCCTTTGGGTAAACGGGGCTTTGGGGGCAAGCCGTGGGGGAGAGGGTCTGCGATCAGGCGCCCATATAACCTTCCTGGCGCAACGAGAGTACCTTGCCGCGGCCGATGATGAGGTGGTCATGGACGCGGATATTCATGGTGCGGCCGGCCTCGATGATCTTCATGGTCATGGAGACATCGTCCCGGGAGGGCGTGGGATCACCGGATGGGTGATTGTGCACCAGGATAATCGAGGAGGCATGAAGCTCCAGGGCCCGGCGGATGACCTCCCTTGTATAGACCGGCGTGTGATTGACCGTGCCCTGTTGCTGCATTTCATCCGCAATGAGACGGTTCTTGTTGTCGAGGAACAGCACACGGAACTGTTCGATTTTTTCCGTAGACAGACGGGCCTTGAGATAGTCAACAAGCTGACTTGAGCTACCGAGCACGGGTTTGTCGAGCACCTGCTCCTGGAGCAGCTTGACGGCGACCCCATGGACGAGCTTCAGCTCCATCATCGCTGCCTGTCCGATGCCGGAGACCTCCATCAGGCGTTCCGGGTCCGCACCGATGACGCCGGCAAAGCCGCCAAAGCGCTCAAGGAGGGTCTTGGCGAGGGGTTTGACATCCCGCCGGGGCATGGCCCGGAACAGGATCAGCTCCAAGAGTTCATAGTCCTGAAGGCCTTCCGGGCCGACGGCGAGGAAACGTTCGCGCAGCCGATCCCGGTGGCCGTGATAATGGGGCGTTGATTTGGACGGCGCTTCTTTTTCAGGAGGCGGCGGCGTTTTGGTGCCGCCGTCACCCGCCTGGTCGAGCAAGGGGGCATCTGCCAGACCCGGTGTAGCGCCCGCTGCTGGCCCCCTCTCCGCTGCTGGCCCCGTCTCTGCTGCTGGTCTTGTTTCCGCTGCCGGGGGTCTTCGCGCCCCGGACTGCGAGCTGTCCGTTTTTCGGCCCTTGTCCCGCTCGTGCCAGCGTGTCAGACGCGCCGTGTCCCGCCCCATGGCCCGGTCATCCCTGTGTTCTGTCTCTCCCCAAACCCCGGCCGCACACATGTGTCGTCAGTTCCCGGATGGAGCCGCCTCGATCAGGGTGCTGATGTCCGGCTGGTCGCTCACCGTCGGCTTGTGCAGCCCGCGCGGGGACAGGGTGAAGATCTCACAGCCCGTTGCGGTGACGCCGATCGAATGTTCAAACTGGGCACTGAGGGATTTGTCCCGGGTCACGGCCGTCCAGCCGTCGCTGAGCACCTTTACATTGAATTTGCCCAGATTGATCATGGGTTCGATGGTGAAGAACATGCCTTCGCGCAGCACCGCGCCCTGACCGGGCGAGCCGAAATGCACCACATTGGGTGGCTCATGGAAGCGCCGGCCGAGACCATGGCCGCAGAAATCCCGGACCACGGAGCAACGCTCCGCTTCGGCATAGGACTGGATGGCATGGCCGATATCGCCCAGAGTTGCGCCCGGACGCACGACCCGAATGCCGCGCATCAGGCATTCAAAGGTCACATCGATCAGCCGTTCGGTCTTTTTCTTCAAGGCGCCGCCGCCATACATGCGGCTTGAGTCCCCGTGCCAGCCGTCGAGGATCACGGTCACATCCACATTCAGGCAGTCTTCTGGCTTCACTTCCCGGTCTCCGGGGATGCCGTGGCAGACCACATGGTTGAAGGACGTGCAAATGGATTTCGGGAAGCCGCGATAATGCAGCGGTGCGGGGACCGCGCCATGGTCCAGAATGAACTCATGGGCGAGTTGGTCCAGCCGCTCGGTGGTGACACCTGGGGCCACATGATCCGCGATCATGTCGAGGCAAGCGGCGGCCAGAGCGCCGGCGCGGCGCATGCCCTCGAACTCCTCGGGACCGTGAAGGGGAATGCCCCCGCTGAGCCGGTCATCGGGTTCCTGGAGGGCGGGTTCAGTCATACTCTCAATCTCCTCACACTCTGTGTTGCGCCACCTTATCCCACACTTGGGGGTGCGGCTTAAGAATTCCCACACGCTCATTCATTTCGGTGGGGTCATGTCCGCAGGCTCGGACCCGTAATGGGCAGCGGGCGGGCCACGCGAATGGCGTCCTGGGCCACCGTGCAGCCATAGGCCAGGGCCTCAACGCCTTGCTCAAGCGCCCAGGCAAAGGCGTCCGCATAGGTTGGGTCGAGATCCGCGGCCATGCTGAGCCGGTCACAATCGGCGCGCTGGATAATAAACAGCATGACTGCCCGCGCGCCGGCGTCCACCATCGTGGCCAGTTCGGCAAGATGTTTGGCGCCCCGGCTGGTCACGCTGTCCGGGAACTCGGCGAGCCGCTCGTGCCGGCGCAGATGGACATTCTTGACCTCCACATAGCAGGGCCGGTCATCCGCGCCATTCTCAAGCAGCAGGTCGATCCGGCTGTTCTCGCCATAGCGCACTTCCCGCCGCAAACTGTCATAGCCCGCAAGTTCGGGAATCACACCGGTAAGGATGGCCTCTTGCGCTAAACCATTGGGGCGCCCGGTGTGAATACCCACCAGCGTGCCGTCGGCCTCCACGAGTTCCAGCGTGTGGCGCAATTTACGTTTTGGATTGTCACTTTCCGACAGCCAGACCCGCATGCCCTCCTCTTTCAGGCCCAACATGGAGCCGGGATTGGGACAGTGGGCCGTGATCGTTTCGCCGGTTTTCAGTGCTACATCACACAGAAATCGCTGATAGCGGCGTTTGAGTCGGCCGGGCACCAGGCTGGGAAGGTCCATGGCAGGATAAGGTCCTTGAAGAATGGGGCCGTGGAGGACAGAGCAATGACGGATGACGGGCAAACAGGATCGACGGGGGATGAAAAAACCGCCGGGATCCTGATCATCGGCGATGAAGTTCTCTCAGGGCGCACCCAGGATAGCAATCTCAGCATGATCGCCAATGAGCTGGGCGCGCTTGGCATCCAGGTTATTGAGGCGCGGGTGGTGCCGGACATTCAGGAGCGAATTATCGAGGCGGTGAATGCCCTGCGCCAGTCCTGCACCTATGTGTTCACCACCGGCGGCATCGGGCCAACCCATGACGACATTACCGCCGATGCCATCGCGGCGGCCTTCGGCGTGCCCATTGGCGAGCGGGCCGATGCCGTGGCAATTCTGGAAGCCCATTATCCCCCCGGTGAATTCACCAAAGCGCGCCGGCGCATGACCCGAATCCCTGAAAGCGCGGTCCTGATTGAGAATCCGGTCAGCAAGGCGCCGGGCTTCCAACTCGGCAATGTGTTCGTGATGGCCGGTGTGCCGGCGATCGCCAAGGCCATGATGGTGTCCCTCGTGCCCCGACTGGTGGGCGGACCCAAGATGGAAAGCCGGACCGTCGGCGCTTATCTCGCCGAGGGTCATCTGGCCGCGCCCTTGGGCGACATCCAGGCCCGCTACCCGGATGTGCGCATCGGCTCCTATCCCTTTTACCGGAACCGGCAGTTCGGGGTCAGCATTGTGGCCCGTGCCACCGATACCGAGCGCCTGCGCGATGCCGTTTCCGAGATCTGTCAGGCCATCCGCGATCTGGGGCAGGAGCCTTTGGATGATGTGGGCTGAGGGATGTTCCGGACCTGCTTTGGACAAGGGTTAAGCAAGGTTTGAGTGGTGTCCTGGAGGCTGCCATTGTGATGGGAGCCTGCCATGACCGCCAACCGCGCCGGAATCGCTGCCGTCCTGCTGTCGAGTGCGCCGTTCCTTGCTGCTGTGGCGTCCGAGACCCTGGACTCAAGCCAGGAGGCTCGATTCATGGACGGCACCCATCAGTTTTATGTCTGGTGTACGGGGGCGGATGATTTCACGGTCGCCCAGGCCGGCGAGACCGCCGAGGCCGCGCAAAAAGCGCTCCTTGCGGCCCTCAAAGCCGACGGCAGATCCACCTGCTGGCCCGTCTGGCAGGGCAGGGTGAAGGCGGGGAAATAGTCTCTTCGTCCAGGGCCCATTTAAGGCCCTCAGGGACCGAATTGCAGGGCGCCGAGGACATGGGCTACGAGCCTTCTGGACCCTCGCATCTATGCGGCGGTCCGGGCCAGTTTGGTTCCAACATCTGCTGCCGTTGAATGCGTCATTATATTCTGTATAATGAACAAGAGGGGCGCTTCGTGCAGGCCGACCAGAATGGTTTAGAGCCCTTTCAACGAATCCCGGGTCATTGAAAGGGCTCTAACTCTTTAATTTGTCGCGTTTTCGAACCGCAAAACCCTGCACACTTTTGCTGAAGATACTCTAGATCCTCTGTGTGCGATCATATGGATGCCTCGGCCCCGATTGTGCGCCCCGAAGAATGAGATGCAAAAAAGGGATGGAAAGGCTGGGCGCCTTGCCATCCCCGTTTAAGACGAGATCCACAGCCTGAAAATCAGTTGGGCTTGGTGCCGAGATTGATCTCAAGCTGGGTGATCTCCCGGAGCTGGTTCGATTCCTGGATTTCGACCCACAGCCCCACACGCGGCTTCTTCGGATCAAGGCCAAGTTCGGCCGGATCGGAGAAGTAGAGATAGGTGTATTTAATGTGTGAGCCGATGTTCCGCTTCTCCTGGGAAAAGGGCGTACCGTATTTCTTCATGACAGACTCGGCGACGGCAGCGGTGCGTCCGCGGCCTGGAAGTGTGCGGTAGTACTGCAAGAACACCAGTGTGCCGGCTTGATTGAAGTGACCATAGCCGCTTTCACCATCGGCATTCTCGAACCGCAAAACATTTGCCTGCCCCTTATAGGGCTCGATCCGACCGAAGATGCGCCGGGCCGCCGTCTCGAAATCGCGCCGGCTCATGCCCAGCCGCAGACCTTTAACGTCCGCCTGCATCGGATCCACATGGGGTTTGGAATCGACCGCCACATCGGACGCTATTCGTGCCGGGGGCTTGGCGATGGAGGTCTCATAGAGCCGCGAAACCTCGCCGCCGTAACGGCTTGACTGTCCCAGCAATCTCACATCGGTGATCACGGCTTCGACCAGCCGCGTTTCCTGCGTGCCCCAGGGGGCGTTTCGCACCGCGCGCGTAGGATAGACCAGCATGTCGAGGGTCACCGACCGCCCGCGTCCCATCTGGGTCAGAATGTCTTCCGCGTTTTGTGCCGGGATCGAGAAGTAGCGTAGATCGCCCAGATTGGTCAGCTTCAGTTCATAAGACCGGTCCCGTGATGCGACATCGCCGAACAGGTCCGTTGTCAAGCCATCTCGGTAGCTCAGTGTGCGGTCGAAAGCCACGTTGTGGATCTCAAAGCGCTGATTGGTGAAGTCATACTCGCTGAGCTTTGCCGCGATGCGCACGCGCCAGGGTTCCAACGGATAGGCAGTGAACACGGACTTTCGCTGGTCCACGAGAGTTGGATAGAGGCGTCGTCTCACGAACTCATTATCCGCACGCCGATAGTCATTGGATGCCTTGGCCCATGCGTCGAAATCGGGTGTCTGGCCGGTCGCGCGGGCCCAGGTGAGCACGATATCGGCTGCCTCGAAGGCAGGGGCCGTATCAATCGATGCCGGAAGAGCGTTGATGGATTGGATGTCCTCCATCATCAAGGGTGGCCGGGTTTCATTGATGAGGACGGACCTCTGGCCTTGGCTTTCCGCCGTCAGAACGACTTTCGTCAAATAGCTCTGGACACGGCGTTCACGGGTCAGACTGGCCAGGTTCTTGAAATGTGCCTGGGCTGCGATGGGTTGGGCTTCAAACTCGACGAGCGCACTTGGGTACTTGCCGTGCTTGTCCAGGAAAGCATCAGCCTGCTGAGGTGTCATGGGAATGAAGGCAAATTCGCCGGCATTCTGGAAGAAAAGGCCACCGTCAATGTAGCTTGCGCCGGAAAAGAGCGAGACATTGAAGCCGCCTTTGTTCGCATCATATTCCGACAGGCGGGTCCGGATCCGGCCTCCGAACAGCCGGGCATTGGGAATAAAGTCTGCAAAACTTTGTTGTGCCTTGCGAATTTCCGTTTCGAGAACGGCCTGTTGATCGAACTGATTGGCCGAGCGAAAAGCGGATGTCTGTGAAGCCTCCAATGTGAAGTCCGGTGTTGTGCCTTTGAGGCGGTGCCAGATTGTCTTGACCGTCTGTTCCGAGACATCCACAACTTGGCCGGCCTGGGCAGCGGCCATCGCGAGGGTCGATGCGTCGATCGCGCCCTCGGCCTTCTGCCAAACAACCTGGTTCTGGTCACGCAGTTCAGCACTGACGATCCGGACAATGACCGTGCGCATGGTTTGCGAGGAATAGCCGCTTTTGACCTGATCCACTTGCGCACTGATCGGCTGAAGGCGCATGGAAAGCGTGAGTTGCTTGCTGTTGCGGCCATTGAGTAAGGCCCGCGCCGCGTCCGGCTGCAGGTCCATGAAGGCGTAGGGCTGAGGATTGTCAAAAACGAGCCGGTAGGCGTTCGAATCAAGTCTCACGCGGTCCCGCCCCAGGGATAAAAAGGGCGTTTTTGTTGGAATGAAGGTATTCCCGTCGAAAGCACCCAGTGCAAAGCCGGCCCGCTCGAAATCATAATTCTGCACCGTGACAGCCAGATTGACGGCGAGGAATTCGTTGCCGCTGAACCCGGACGTAAAGACCTGACGGGCCTCACCGAGCAACGTCTTATACACCTCAGGCCGGTCGAATTGATTGGCGCCGGCATAGCGCCGTGTCTGCTTCACGATGTTCTCGAAATCGGGGGACTGGTCGGACAGTCCGTACCAGACCCGTGCGACATTGAAATCATTGGCTGGCAGTTCGGGTGCGGCAACGGCGGGCAGCCAAAAGAGACCTGTGAACAGAATCGTCGCAAAAAATGCAAAGAGCGGCTTCATTGAGTATATCCTCACAAGGAACGTCGCGGTCGGATGTCTTAGAGGTCGAGGTTCAGCGACCCATCACTCTGCTCAAGCGGTGCGGCACCGGTCACGCCCTCGAAGGAGGTTTTACCCATCGTAACCCAGCGCCCAAGAATGTCCCGGCTCTCGGAGAGTTCGAAGGCATAGACACGGCCACCGGATTGGATATTCATCCCGAGTGTATTGACTTTCATGCCACCAATATTCAGCCCAGAAATCTTCTTGGCACTGTGAAATGTGGCAGTGCTGGCATCGAATCCGCTGTTGATGGCTTCCTGCCGGGCCTGTTTCATGGATGTCAGAACACGGTTGAGATCCGCCGGCATGGTCATGTCCAGCATTTCGATGGCAGCCTTGGCATTGGCGGGACCGTTGTGGCGCAGGATGTGCGCCTTCATCATGTCCTTGTTTGGAAACACGACCGCTGCCATGGCGCTATCTTCACCGCTGATGAAGGCTGCGGCCAAGGCCTCGATATAGGCGTCAATGGTCGAGACATCTGCAGCGGTTGTTCCCGCCACCGAGACCGGATCAGCAGTCGCAGCCACATGGGCGGTGTTGCGCGCACCGGCGTCCTGACTTGTGGTCCCGCTCTCTTCGCCACACGCTGCAAGAAGGGTCGCCGCAAGCATGCCACTAAAAATCCGTGGGTGTTTCATCGAGTATCGCCCCTTGGCCATTTCGAACGGTGATGAGG
>CAYUYV010000003.1:16807-30386 GCA_964449455.1 uncultured Alphaproteobacteria bacterium
TCGAACGGTGATGAGGCGACAGCAAACACCGCCTCAATGACTCGTGCCGAGTGCCTGAACGCTAAGGCAGCGCGCAGAATAAAGTAAATGAAATTTTAGAATTTGGACAGGTTGGTCGCAATCACTCGTATTGAGTGTGTTGAGCGCATCCGCTATGGCGCGCTTAGGGTGAATTCCAAGGCCCCTTGGCCCATCTCGCTGCAACGGCGTTAGGAGCTTGAGCGGTCCCTCCAGGTCAGGTCGGCCGACGCCGTGCTCCCAGGCCTGGCAACGTAATCGTGAATGGCAGGGGAGGGCTTTAGGTCATGTAGCGGGTGCAAAGGGCCTTAGTTCCGAGCCCCGGCTACGCGTCCTCCCCCGGCTACGCGTCCTCCCCCCGGCTACGCGTCCTCTTTGTGCGGATTGCGAGCGGCGCACCATCTTTTTTGCGGCACGTCGCCCGTTCTCCTTTGTCAGAACGAGAACCTGCCCGAAGATCCCGAATCAAAACGTCCAACGCATACGGATCTTTCAAGGGTGAAAGGGCATTTTTCCGGGAAACTCTTGTCTTCGAACTCAATTTTCAGTTGGCCGCTGCGAGGCGGGCCTTCGTATTCGCAAGATCCGCCGGTCACATTCTCGGCCGCAATCGAAGCGCTCCGGCCACTCCCTATTCGGCTCCGGCCGCGACCCGTTCGGTTGATCGTGAGGGGCTCTTTGCCCTCCCGCTCGAACATGCACTCAACTGACCATCCGTAGCCTCCGGATAGTTTGAGCACAATCAGACTGCTGGGGGATTGAGCCATCGCGGGTGCACTGACGAAGGCGGCCACCGCGAAAGGCATGAGACGCAAGAGTTTCATTTTTCTTTTCCTCCCTGTTTGGGGACACGGAGGATAGGGGATGTCGATTAATGGTTCAACTGTTATTGAACAATTGAATATTCTGTCATGCAGACAAAAAAAGGGGCGCGCCGAAGCACGCCCCGTACCGCCACGATGAAAGCAACACCTCACCCCGTCAGGGCAAAGACCCGGGCCGGCGACACCATGGCGCGGCGGGAGGCGGTGGGCTCCAGATAAGCTGCGCAGGCAATGGATGCGGTGACGTTGCGCATCAGGGTCTCGAAGGTCTCATTGGCCGCGTCGACCTGACGGGACTGTTGCAGACGTTCCACCCCGGTGCCGACCATATTCTCGGCCACGGCCGTGTAAGTCTGGCCCAGATCGGCAAAGGCCGTGCTCTGATCAGCCAGGGTGGTCTCGCCGAAGTCAAAGGTGGAGGCTGAGTAGGTCACAAATCCGATCGAGAACAGCGCCAGCATCGTGATGATGAGCGGCTGAACCTCAAGGCTGCCGGTCCAGAAGCGGTAGAATTCAAAAAGACCAATGGCCACCGGCAAAGCAAGCCCGACCGTAATCAGGGTTTCCTTGGCGATCCGCCGATAGGTGGCATGCCGGCGCAGAGTGTCGGCGAGAACGATACAATCGAACTTCTTCAACAAGATGTTCTCGAGCGATGCAGTCATGATCAACTCCTTCACTCCGTCCCCACCCAAACGGATCTCGGCTAACGCTGTAACAGAAGAGGATATGGTCGCTACCGACCAAGCATTAACGTCTTGTTACGCTTGCCAAATCAGGACCCCACATTCCCTCTGGCCTACCGTTTCTGCTGATGGTGCTGTCTACGACCTGAATCTGGAAAGAATTGTGGCACGCAACGCAACATGACCAAAAAGAGAGCTCTGAAAACACAGCCAAAATCTGAACGGAACGGGCTGCCAACCCGTTTTGCGGCGTGGTTCAAGGATCGGGGATGGCATCCACGACCCCATCAACTGGCTCTCCTCGAGACCGTATCCAAGGGCGATTCGGCATTGCTTGTCGCCCCCACCGGCGGTGGCAAGACTTTGGCTGGGTTTCTGCCGTCCCTCGTCGATTTGGGCGACCGGATGCCTGAGGAGATGCCGCGCCGTCCACACACGCTCTATATTTCACCCCTGAAGGCCCTCGCCGTTGATGTGGCGCGCAACCTGGAGACGCCCATTCGGGAAATGGGCCTGCCCATTACGCTGGAGACCCGCACGGGGGATACGCCCGCCCATCGGCGCCAACGCCAGAGGGCACAGCCCCCCGACATCCTGCTCACAACGCCCGAACAGCTTGCCCTGCTGCTCGCCTATAAAGACAGCGCCAAATTCTTCCGTCATCTGCACAGTGTGATTCTTGATGAGCTCCACGCCATCGACAACACCAAGCGCGGCGAGCTGCTCTCCCTCGGTCTTGCCCGGCTGAGCCGCATTGCACCAAACAGCCGGCGCGTCGGCCTTTCGGCCACGGTCCATGATCCAGAACGCTTGCGGCGCTTTCTGGTGCCCCAGCCGCCGGGCGAGGTGAGGCTGTCGGCGCTGGTGGAAGGGCAGGGGGGGGCGGTGCCGGATGTCCAGGTGCTGGCGTCAGAGGCGGATATTCCGTGGTCGGGACATACGGGACGCCATGCCATGGCAGAGGTCTATGAGGCCATCAAAGGCGCCGGCGTCAGCCTTCTGTTCGTAAACACCCGTTCCCAGGCGGAACTTGTGTTCCAGAGCCTGTGGCGCATCAATGACGATAATCTGCCCATCGCGCTGCACCATGGCAGTCTCGACGTCGGCCAGCGGCGCAAAGTGGAAACTGCCATGGCGGAAGGGCGTCTGCGGGCTGTTGTGTGCACCTCAACCCTCGATCTCGGAATTGATTGGGGGGCGGTCGATCTGGTGATCCATCTGGGCGCGCCTAAAGGGGCGAGCCGCCTGCTCCAGCGCATCGGCCGGGCCAATCACCGCCTGGACGAGCCCAGCCGGGCCCTGCTTGTGCCCTCGAACCGTTTCGAGGTGCTTGAATGCCGGGCCGCGCAAGAGGCCGCCATTCGCTCCGTACTCGACGGCGCGCCGCCCCGCGGCGGCGGGCTCGATGTGCTTGCCCAGCACGTGATGGGCATGGCCTGCGCCGAGCCGTTTTCGCTCACAGGCCTTTATGAGGAAGTCGTGTCCGCCGCGCCCTATGCGGATCTTGATTATCAGACCTTTGAGCAGGTGGTGGATTTCGTGGCCACGGGCGGCTATGCCCTGCGCCGCTATGACCAGTTCCGGCGCATTCGGCGGGACACGGACGGTCTTTTCCAGGTCACCAATGCCCGGTTTGCCCAAACCTATCGCATGAATGTGGGCACCATTGTCGAGGCCCCCATGATGAAGGTGCGTCTGACCCGGACCATTGGCGGCAAAAAGGGGCCGGACGGCAAGCCCGGGCGCCGACCGGGAGGGCGCGCGGGCCGGGTGCTGGGCGAGATCGAGGAATGGATGGTGGAGCAGCTTCGACCCGGGGACACGTTCCTCTTTGCGGGAGAAGTGCTGCGCTTTGAGGGCCTTCAGGATACAGAGGTGCTGGTCACCCGGGCCACCGGAAAGGACCCCATGGTGCCCTCCTGGCAGGGCGGCAAATTTCCGCTCTCCACCTATCTTGCCGAGCGGGTCCGCGAAATGATTTCCGTGCCGGACCAATGGGCCGCTCTGCCAGGCCCGGTGCAGGACTGGCTGGGCTTGCAGCGCAAGCGCTCCGTTATTCCAGACCAGGACCATATGCTGGTGGAGACCTTCCCCCGGGGAGGCAAGGAGTATATTGTTGCCTATCCCTTCGAAGGGCGCCTCGCCCACCAGACTCTTGGCATGCTGATCACCCGCCGCCTGGAGCGGGCGGACATGCACCCCCTTGGCTTTGTCGCCAACGACTATGCCCTCGCGGTCTGGTCTTTGAGGAGTGCGGATCACCTTGATATGGATGCTCTATTCCATGAGGACATGCTGGGCGATGATCTTGACGCCTGGATGGGCGAGAGCGCGCTTGTGAAACGCATGTTCCGCCAATGCGCCGTCATCGCTGGCCTCATCGAGACGCGCTATCCGGGGCAGGAAAAGTCCGGACGCCAAGTAACATTTTCCTCGGACCTGATCTACGACGTCTTGCGCGCCCATGAGCCGGACCATGTGCTCTTGCAAGCGGCCTGGGCGGATGCGTCGGCAGGTCTTTTGGATATCGGCCGCCTCGGCGATATGCTGCGGCGGATAAAGGGGCGAATCGTGCACCAGTCCTTGAACCGGGTGTCACCCCTTGCCGTTCCAGTCATGCTGGAGGTGGGCCGGGAGCCCGTCTATGGCGCCGCCAGCGAGGCCCTGCTCGGCGAGGCGGCGGATGATCTGATCGAGGAGGCCACGCGGCTTGACTGAGACGGCGATGGAAACGCGCATGCCCGCGCGGGCGAACCGGGATGTGACGATCCATGTGGCTGGCGAGCCGGTGTTGTTCGATCCCAGCGGCGCCCTTTGGCTGCCGGACCAGGGGACGCTCATCGTCTCCGATCTGCACCTGGAAAAGGGGTCCTCATTCGCCGTTCGGGGCGTTTACCTGCCGCCCTATGACAGCCGGGTCACCCTCACGCGCCTTTCGGAGGTGGCCCACCGGTTGGGACCCAAACAGATCATTGCCCTTGGTGACAGTTTCCATGACCGCGGCGCACCGGCGCGTCTTGATGCTGGTGACGCAAAGACACTCCGGATGCTGACAGGATCTTGTGACTGGGTCTGGATCGCCGGCAACCATGATCCGGTGCCGCCGCGCAGTTTTGGTGGTGAGGTTGCCGAGGCAGTCACCATCGGTGCGCTGACCTTCCGCCATGAGCCGACCGCGGACGATGGGGGCACCAGCCACTCAGCCTGGGGCGAGGTGGCCGGGCACCTTCATCCCGTGGCCAGCATCCGCATCAGGGGCCGCCGGGTGCGCCGGCGTTGTTTCGTCTCCGATGGGGGACGCCTCATTTTGCCGGCCTTCGGTGCTTATGCGGGCGGGCTGTGCGTGCTGGACGAGGCCTTCGCGCCTCTGTTTCCGGACGGCGCATTCCAGGCCTTCGTTCTTGGCAAAGAGCGCATCTATCCGCTGAACGCCTCCACCCTGGTGCCGGACCAGACGCCTCCTGGCCCGACAAACTGGCGTTTGTGACGGAGTGTTGTCTGCAAACTGATCGGTGCGTTCAAACACTTGTGCGCGAGTGCCGCCACCTTTCCCGCACAGGTCTCGCCCTGTCAAAAAACCGTTGTCCAGACGTCACATCGGCGCAGCACCAATGTCCTATAGCCCAACGTGGGATGCGGTGTTCAAAGGGCCCAAGGCCCTCGGCGAGTGGGGACGGATGATGGTGGGACGGACATTAAGGATCGGTCAGGCATGCCTAATTGGCGCCTGGCTGCTGGGTGGGCACCATGCCTTGGCCCAGGAAACGGCACTTGAGCCTGCCGACGCGGAAAAGGAAAAGGTTCAGGTCAAACCCCTGACCTTGGAAGTCATTGTGGTGACGACAAGCAAGCGGGAAACTCAGCTGCTTGACACCGCGGCGGCCGTCAGTGTTCTGAGTGGAGACCGGCTCGTGCGGCGCGGCATTGCCAGTTTCAACGATCTTGTGAACGAGGTGCCGGGCCTTGCCATTTCCTCCGATTTCGGTGGTGCGGCCAATCTGAAGATCAGCTTGCGCGGTGTGGGCGGTACGGACGAAACCCGCCCCAATGGCAGCCCCTCCGTGGCCTTCCATGTGGACGATGTGTTCCAGACGACGACTCTGTTCCTCGCTGCCCCCCTTTTCGATGTAGACCGTCTGGAGGTGCTGAAAGGACCCCAGGGCACCTTGTACGGACGGAATACGACGGCCGGTGTGGTCAATGTCATCACCCGCGGTCCCGGCGATGAGTTTGAAGGCTTTTTTCGCGGCGAAGGGGCAAGTTTCGGCCGCTTCCAGGCCGAAGGGGCCATCGGTGGTCCGGTGACGGATCGTTTGGGCCTGCGCGTCGCTGCGTTCTATGAAAGCGGCGGCGGTTTCCAGGACACGATCGGCGCTGGGCCCTTTGCCGGCGCAACCCCCATTCCCGGTGTCATCCCGGGCATTGAGGACCCGGGCGCGCGCGAGGGCTTTGGCGATGCGGATCTGTTTGCCGCGCGCGCCACAATGGATTTCGCCATCACCGAAAACGCGTCTCTCACCGTGAAACTATGGGGGGCCCGGGATCGGGGCGAGGTGCAACAGCTTGACACACTGATGGCCCCTGAAGGCGTTCTTCTGGGTCCTGATTTTGCCGCCGATATCGACAATGATCCGTTCACATTCCTGACCGGGGAGTTCCACGAGCAGGCCGTGGATATCTTCGCGCTTGCCGCCGATTACGAAGCGGTGCTCGCGCCCAATCTCAATCTCGATGTGATCCTGGGCTACCAGAGCGGCTCCCGGGAGCTGAGCGCCAATGGAGTGGGAAGCCCGGCGCGGGTCTTCAATTTCGACTTCTCCGATAATTTCAGCCAGACCTCGGTCGAGGCGCGCATCAGTGACGATCAGGGCGGTGCCTTTGACTGGATTTTCGGTGCCTTCTATCTGCGTGACCAGGTAGAGTTCTTCACGGATTTTCAGGCGGCAGAACAGCTCTTGACCGATTTTGAATCCGACTATGTCCAGTCCCGGGAAAGCTTTGCCGCCTTCGCCCAGTTCGATGTGCCCGTCACACAGCGCCTGACCCTGTCCGGCGGCCTGCGTTACACCTTTGACGAAGGTGACTTCAGCGGCGCCACGGAGGATGTCAATCCCTTCGGGACGAGCTTCTTCTTCCTGCTGCCGATGGATGGCAATCCGCTGGTGTTCGATACCGATACTCAAGAAGACAATCTGTCCGGCCGCGTGACGGCTAAATATGACATCACCGATACGCTGAATGTCTTTGTCTCCTACGGCACGGGGTACAAGGCCGGCGGTTTTGACGGCTCCACCATCTTCACCCTGGAGGAAGCACAGCCCTTTGACTCCGAAACGGTGGCGGCCATCGAGCTGGGCCTCAAATGGTTTTCCGCAAGCGGATTGTTCGACGCGACCCTCGATCTCTTCCGCTATAATTTTGAGGAATTGCAGTCCACGACGCTGAGCCCCAATGGCTCCAATATTCGCACCAATGTGGCCGCGGCCGAGCTGCAGGGCCTTGAATTTGCCGCCGGTGCCCGGGTCCTTGAAACGGCGGCCCACACGGTCCGCGTCACAGGGTCTTTGACCTGGCTCGGGAGCGAGATCACCGAATTCGACTCCGCGGACCCTGTGCTCACGGAACTGAATTTGGGGAATGATCTGCCGGGGGCACCGCGCCTGACGGCCAATTTCTCCGTGGACCACATTTATGGCTTTGCCAATGGCTGGTTCTTCAACACCATCATCGATGCACGTTTTCAGGGCGATGAGTTCAAGCGGCTGACCAATGACTTCACGTCTTTGGTGGAGTCCTATTTCCTGCTCAATGGCCGCATCGAACTCGATTTGAACAATGGTCTGACCTTGTATGGCTTTGCCCGAAACATGGCCGATGCGGAATATTTCCTGGACACTGCAGGCGCCATTCGCCTGGTCGGCCCGCCCCGGACCGTGGGTGGTGGACTGATCTTTAATTTCTGATCTGCACGGAAAGCCACGGAAGACAGACAGACCAGACAGAGTAAGACAGATAAGACAGACAAGGAAGGACCATCCCATGCCCCGTCCCACTCGCATCATCTCCCTCTTGGCGGCTGTGTGCCTGTCGACGGCGGCCGCGCCGGCGCTCGCCCATTCCAAAAAGCCGACGGCTGAAACCCCCCAACTGTTTGTGCCCGATCTTGACTCCCACCACGGTGAGGCAACGCCCTGGACAAGCCTTGACGTAAAGGACGATCCGTCCCGGTTCCATTTCGCCATTGTGACGGACCGGACGGGTGGCCACCGGGCAGGGGTCTTCGCCCGCGCGCCCCACGCCCTCAACCGGCTTCAGCCGGCCTTTGTCATGAGCGTCGGGGACTTCATCGAGGGCTATACACGGGATGCGGATAAAGTCCGGGCCGAATGGGATGGCATTGCCGAAACCGTAAGCCCGCTCGAAGCCCCGCTCTTTTTCACGCCCGGCAACCACGATCTTTCCAATGATGTTCAGTATCAGGTCTGGAAGGAACGGTTCGGCGCTGACTATTATCACTTTCTTTATAAGGACACCCTGTTCCTGGTCCTGAACACGGAGGTCTTTCCGGAAGTGGTGGCGACACTTGGCTCGTTCCTCGGCACCGTATCAGACCCGGAGACCGTGTTCGCGGCCCAGATCGCTTATGTGAAGGCTGTCCTCGCGGCCCATCCGGATGTGCGGTGGACTTTTGTCATGGTGCACCAGCCGGTCTGGCAAACGCCGGGCTATGGGGCGGCTCCGGGCTGGCAGGCCCTGCGGGCTGCCCTTGGCGACCGGCCCCACACCCTGTTTGCCGGCCATGAGCATGTTTATGAACATGTGACGGATCCGGAGCATGGCCATGACCGGATTACCCTTGCCACTACGGGCGGCGGCCATCAGGGTCTGCGCGGGCCGGCCTATGGGGAGTTCGACCATGTCACCTGGGTGACCATGCCGGACAAGGGGGACCCTGTGATCGGCACTGTGCTGCTGGACGGTATTCTGCCCAAGGCTCTGCCTGTGGCCGAGACCCGTGCCGCGGCCGACCGCCTGGCGCAAAGCGTCACCATCACCCCTCTGATGATCAGTGCTGGCCCCTTCGAGGCGGGCAGCCAGACCGTGACCCTGGCCAATGATGGGGATGCGCCCATTGAAGCCAAGGCCGTGTTGCGGGCGAATGCCACGCTCTCCGCCGCGCCATCCTCCGTGTCCGCCATTCTGGCACCCGGTGAAACCCGAACCATGGAAATCACTCTGACAGCGGCCCGGCCCATGGAGCCGGCCAAGCTCGTTCCGGTCACTGCCACGTGGTCTTTCGCGTCCCTTGATGCGGACGGTCAGGTCCACAAGGCACAGCGTCCGGCGGCTTTCCTGCCAGAGACGGTTTATCGCCTGCCCCGATCGGCTGATGCCATCACGGTTGATGGGGATCTGAGCGATTGGGGCGGGGCCGGGGCCTTGCGGTTTTCCGGCGCCTCACAGCGCAACCATGGGGACAGTCATTTTGGTCCGGAGGATTTTGCAGGGCGCTTTGACCTGCGTGCGAGCAATGAGGCGCTCTATGTCGCGGTCTGCGTGACCGATGACCGGGTCGTGACGGCGCCCGGCGAAGATCTGACCAACCAGGATCACGTCCAGCTCCGCCTGGATTTGCGCCAGCCCGAGGCGCGTTTGCGGAACCGGAGCGGGACGGAGGAATTTGCAAGCCTCGCCACTGATCCGACAGCCGCCTATCTCACCCGCTATCTAGCGTTGAACGCTGCACCCCATGGGGGCGGCGCCGATCCCCTGGCCGGCGACCTTCTCAATAGTGTGTGGATGCCCGCCTGGCCCGGCACTGCCGCCGCCGCTCTGCGCACAGAAACGGGCTATACGATTGAGATTGCCATCCCGAAGGCGGGCCTCGGCCAAGGGCTTCTGGCAAAGCCGGACACGGATGAAGCCGGCGCCCATTTGCGGTTCAATCTGATGGTCCAGGATTATGATCACCCTGCGGACCGGGTGGAGCATCTGTGGCGGCTTGCCCGCACGGACGGTTTCGGCCATCCGCGCACGGGCCTTTTCGCCCTGGAAGGCGACCCAGCATCGGTGGAATGATCGCGATCCCTGGGCCGAGGCGAGCCCATGCGATTTGTCATGGCGAGCGAATGTCACGCGATCCGGAGCGGCGCAGTCTGTTGACCGCTCTGGATCGCGTCGCGACAGCATGCGATGACGTTGTTTGGCAAGGGGAGTGATGTCCCTGTCAGGCGCGCCGGATGCCGAACAGCCCGGCCATGCCGCGTCGCCGCGCAGGCTGGGTGAGATCGATATCGGTTTCACCCCGCTCCACCCGCTCCATGATCTGCTGAGCGACATCAGTGTTCGTGACATCAGTGTTCGTGATGTCAGGCCGGGATGGGGCCAAGACCGTCACCACACGGATGGCCGTAGGCGTCAAGGCCGTTCGTAGGGTCTTGGAGAAGGAACCAAAACCGCATTTTGAGGACCGGTAGAGCGGTGCGGGGTCTTTTGCCGGTGCCGGAACCACATTGAGGATCAGCGGCCGGGCGCTCGACTCCAGCAGCGCTGTGGCATCCGTACACAGAAGAATGGCGGCGCTGAGATCCAGGGATCCCGAACCGGCGAGGGCCAGCCCACCATCACCCGTCTCGACGGGAAGGGCGCAGGCCCCATTGTTGATCAGGATGTCGATGCGGCCCGCGGTGCGCCGGATCGTCTCCAAGCCATCCACGCGCCCTTGCGCCCGGCACAAATCCGCGTCCACCCACAGGACGCCCAAGGGCAGACCTCGAAGCGGGTTCGTGCCGATGCCAATGACATGGGCGCCGTGTTTGCGGAAATGGGTGGCAAGGCGGGCCCCAAGGCCACTCGTGGCCCCGGCGACCACGACAACGGGCTGGCGAATGGGACGAGCCTGCGCGGCCCCTGGCTTGGTGGTGGAGAATGAATGCGCGGCCATGGGCATCCCCTCCGGGACGGTCAGTAGGCAGATTTCTGGAACAGCACCTTGATGGCTGTCATGAACAAGATCTTGATGTCGAGCCACAAGGACCAGTGCTCAATATACCAAAGGTCATGGGCCACGCGCCCGTCCATTTTCTCCAGGGTGTCCGTCTCGCCGCGATAGCCATTGACCTGGGCCCAGCCGGTGATGCCTGGCTTCACATTGTGGCGGCGGGCATAACGGGCAACGAGTTTGGCATATTCCATATTGTGAGCCAGGGCATGGGGGCGCGGCCCCACCAGGCTCATCTCTCCCTTCAGGACATTCAGGAGCTGGGGCAGCTCATCAATGCTGGTCCGGCGCAGGAAAGCGCCCACCGCCGTGATGCGCTTGTCGTCCTTTGTCGCCTGACGCACCACGGGACCGTCGTCGGTCGTCGTCATGGTGCGGAACTTCATGATCGGGAAGACATTGTGGTTGAAGCCGTGGCGGCGCTGGCGGAAGAACACCGGCCCGGGCGAGGTCGCCTTGATGGCGATCGCGACCACCAGGAACAAGGGGGACAGGCAAAGCAGAAGAATGCCGCTCAGCACCCGGTCCATGGCGATCTTGGCCAGACCCGGCATGCCGTCGATGCGCCGGGGGCGAATATCGAAATAGGGTACACCGCCCAGGATCTTGATGGGACGTCCGGAGAAGCGGAACACGGAAGGATCGGGGGACAGGCTGATGGGCACGGGAATATGGCCCAACTCATCCACAACGGTCTCAATGCGATCGCTCTCATTCCAGGGAATGGAGATTACGATCTGGTCGATCCGGGTCTCCCGCGCGGCCCGCTTCAGATCATCCAGGCTGCCATGGGCGACATCCATGCCAGGCCGGGGCCCGGTCTGATCATCCCCGTCGAAGGCTTCATCATCGAAAGTGCCCATGATGGACAAGCCGATGGTGCCCACCTCGCTATAGCGCAGAAACTCTTCCGTTTTGGTCCGCGAGCCGACCAACGCCACCCGCATGTTCAAGGGGCCGCCGGTCCGGGTCAGCTTGAGGGCGATCCGATTGGCGGCGACGCGGCTCAGCACCAGCAAAGTCGGGGTGAGCACCATGAACAGCAGCCCGGCACCACGTGAAAAGGCATCGGTGCTCTTGCTGACGAAAAGGGCTGCCAGCAGGAACAAGGTGATCAGCAACCAGACATGGAGGATATTCTTGATTTGCTCGCCGAGTGCGAACAGGCCGCCCGGCTTATAAAGGCCCTGGGCGGCTCCGAGAATCACGAAAAGGAGCGCAGAAATGCCGCCCCAAATCGCACTGTCCAGGGGATATCCACCATGTTGATAAACGTAAATATGATATGCAAAAGTGGTGAAGAGGGAGGTGCCCATGCAGACCAGGGCATCGAAAACCCAGATTGATTCCCGCATCAGACGGCGGTGGGACAGGGCACGGATATGGCCCCTGGCCGGCACACTGAAAAGGTCTGATTCCACGGAACCAGACAATTTCGTGTCTGCGGTTTTGGTTGTGTCGACCATGTGGAATCCCGTAGTCAGCGCTTCGCCGCCCTGGACCCGTTGCGCCAGCGGTCCACCAAAGAGCCAGTCCGTTTAGTCACTTCCCGGCACAATCAATCGGATGCTTATACCCACGGCGTTCCATTGTCCATCCATGGGACGGTTTTCCAAAACGGGGGGATGGAAAAGATCCTTCGGTGTTTCAATCTGGTCCGGTCCTGGTGTCGTGGATCAGAAGTCCGCATGAGAAGTCCCGGCACGTCCATCTGCGGACTTCTGATCCGTAAACGACACCAGAAACACCATATTGCTCGTGTGGCTCTTGGGTCAGGCATTCGCGACGGAGCGTGCCGATCATTCGGGCGAATGCCTGACCCGCCACACTTGGACGCGCATTCGAAGCATGGCCATTTATCTTTGGCCCCCTGTCTCACCATTACCTTGAACTCACGAGAATCATGCCGCGCTGTGGGCGAGTTATCTCGCGGTGTGCCCCTTGACAGTCTGACATTTGCCTTTTCGAACAAGTGTAGGATCAAATACTTTAGGTGTGTCGGGAAAGGTGCACCCGATACGCGCGCCCGGATGACCGTATTTTCCACCGCCCCTTCGTCACTCTCGTCCCGGAGGCATCCATGCCTGAAATACCTGAAAACCTGTTGGTTGATCTCATACCGCTTGGGATCAGTTACGGCCTGCGCATCGTTGGAGCCATCGTTGTCCTGATTGTCGGTTGGATCGTGGCCGGCATCCTTGCGCGCAATGTGCGCCGGGCACTCGCCAGCCAACGGCGCATCGACCCGATTCTCCAGGGTATTTTCTCAAGCGCCGTTAAATATCTGGTGCTCGCCATCGTCATCATGGCGGTGCTGAATCAGTTTGGGGTCCAGACGACAGGCATTGCCGCTCTGATCGGTGCTTTTGGCCTCGCCATTGGCCTGGCGCTTCAGGGAACCCTGTCGACCATGGCGGCCGGCGTCATGCTGGTGGCCTTCCGGCCTTTCCGGATCGGCCATTATATTGAGGTGGCTGGCCATGCCGGGACGGTCCAGGAAGTCACCCTGCTGACGACGGAACTGTCCACGCCGGACAATGTTCAGATCATCCTTCCCAATGATGCGGTCTGGGGTAAGCCGATCGTCAATTACTCCTTCCACCCCCGTCGCCGGGTCGATTTTGCTCTGCATATCGCCCATCGCGACGACATCGGCGGGGCCATGGACATTATCGAAGGGGCCCTTAAGGACGACAGCCGCTGTCTCCAGGAGCCGGAGGCCCAGATCGTCGTCACGGACATCACGGAACAGGGGGTGTCCCTCGCCGTGCGTGTCTGGGTCGAAGCCGGCGACTACTGGCCAGTGAAATTCGATCTCAACCGGGCCTTCAAGGAACGTTTCGAGCGCAACGGCGTCACCGTGGCCCGCTCCCAGCAGGAAATCCACCTGTCACCCCAGGCCCTATCCCTGGTGAAGGGCGCGGCCTGAACTCAACACCATTGAAGGGCGGTCTGGACTATCCAGATCGCCTTTGCAGTGTGGTATAGTGAGCCTGCACGGTCGTGAATTGCATTGGGCCGCAATGCGCTTTTTGGCCTTGCGGCCTTGG
>CAYUYV010000003.1:30486-36307 GCA_964449455.1 uncultured Alphaproteobacteria bacterium
GCACGGTCGTGAATTGCATTGGGCCGCAATGCGCTTTTTGGCCTTGCGGCCTTGGAGGGTTGCGGCCTTGGAGGGTTGCGGCCTTGGAGGGTTGCGGACTGTCTTGGCGACACGCCGGTTCTTCATGGAAGCGATGCTGCGTGGGGAGGCGTGGGGTAGGCCGGTGATTGGGCGCCGGCAAACGGGAGGATGTGAGTATGGGCCGGTTGCTTCGGAATTTGTTTCTGGTCGTGATTGTGGTGGGCGTTGGCGTCTTTGCCTATTACGGCACCGTCGATCCGTGCGAAATCCTGGCTGAGGAACGCAAAGGACGGTTGGTCGAACGCCTGATCGGCGGCGATGTCAGGGACGATGGTTGGTCATCCTGCGCGGCCGAGTTGCCCAGCGAATGGTGGGAGAAAGTCGAACGTCTCTGGTCCGACAGGCCCGCTGCCGATCGATAAATCCGGCGCCAGATTTAAGGCCGGGTTCCTTAAAGCAATTTCGGCAGGGTAGGCATCCGCTGCACGCCCTGCCAATCCGCGACTTGATCAACGCCTTTAAGGGCGGCGGGATTACAAAACGCCGGAAATCGTGCTTGTACGCAGCTGCAATTCAGCAAGAAGCGCGTCAAAACCGCGTTTTCGAACCAACGCATTGAACTCGTCGCGCTTGGTCAAAACAATTGAGACACCCTCAAAGAAAATGTCGATGATCTGGAACTGATCCTCCTTGCGGCGCCGAACACGCCAATCAACGACAATGGGATCACCATTTTCGCGGAACAGATTGGTCCGAACCCGCACATCCCGATCATTTATGGGCTCAGTTTCCACGACCTGCATCCGCACCTTCGCCAGTTTGGCAAGCTGCGAAGCATATAGGCGCGTGATGTAGTCCGGAAACACTTGCTCATACCGGCGAAGCTGCTCCTCGGTCGCCGTTCTGCGGTGGGAGCCCAGCATGAGCCGGCCGATGAAATCGACGGCCAAGCCTTCCGACAAAATGCCCCGGAACGCCTCATGGCGGACATCATCAGCCATATCCGAAGCATTCAGAACGGTGAAAGCTTCGTTCGATAATTTGTCGAGGAAACTGGCGGCGGCCTTTTGCTCTCCAAGACGGGTGGTGTCATCGCCGAGATGGCGCGGCATATCCCGCACGTCATCCACGGGCGCTTCGGCATCGACACGGTCTTGGTCATCGCTGGTGGACGTCGCGCCAGAGGCTCCAGATGCGGCTGTCGCGGCTCCTTCAACGGGCTGTTCAGCCTTGCCGTCATCCTCGGCAGCCTGCGCACCGGAAAGGGGCAAAATCAGCAAGAGACCCACGCAGGCGAGGGTGCGAAGCATGCCAGCGGCAGGGCCCCGCAAGGTCCCAAATTCCCAATCGGCCCTTGTCTTTGACCGTGTTGTGTCCGCTGAGCCTTGCCCCATCGATCCTTTTCCCATCGCTCTTTATTCCGCGCATTCGCGTGGCAGGTCCGACCGTCATTGAAAGATCCCGGACGAACGAAACCAGCTTCCGGAAAGATCAGACTCTATCCATCACCCGATACGCCAACGTGTATCCGAGTCTCATAAAACCGCTACGGGATCTCTAGGGACTGGATCCCGGTTTCACTGGTCTCGATCCGATTATCCCCTCAAGCACCGCGACCCGGCCGTGAGGTGGTGAAAACTGGCCAATGTCCGCCGACCCACTGAGCTACCCTATCGGGTGCGTCGGGGGATGGCAAAATCGACCGTAACCCATGCGCATATGTGGGAAGGTCGACGTCGGAACAAGGGCCGAGACAGGGAAATCCCAAGGCACGGACCCTCTTCTGCCTCACGCGCTGCGCCTCCGGTTAAGCGTGTCCAGCGTTGCCGGCAGGACAAGCAGCGAACACAACAGCGTGAAGGAAATTGCAAGGGTCAAAAGGGCCCCCATGCTGGCCGTGCCCCGATGATCCGAAAGGACCAGCGTGCCAAAGGACGCGATTGTGGTCAGAGCACTGAAAAACACTGCGCGCGGTGTTGTGGTCGTAAAGACCGAGCTGTGACGCACGAATTGGCGGCTGCGTAGGGCCAGATGGATGCCGCTGTCGGCGCCAAGACCGATGAGCAGCGGAATCACGATCACATTGGCGAAATTATAGGGCTGGCCAAGCAACACCCCGGCCGCGGACGTGAAAATCGCAGCCAGAACGACGGGAAACAGGATCACGAGGACCATCACCACATCACGCAGCAGCAGCCACAACAACACAAAGACCACGAGGGCTGCCGTCACGCTCGCCTGAACCATAGCCTGAGCCACAATATCGGCGGCCTTCAGGACGGTGAGCGCGCTGCCCGTCGCTTCGGGGGCAATTGCGACCACGGCATCCACGAAATCCTTGCGCATGGCCTCATCGCGCATATCGAGGGCCTCGTCAGGCACGATTTCGAGGCGGATCCGACCATCCCGGGCCCGATAACGCTCGACGATTTCCGGCGGCAGGTCCTCCAGCGCAACAGGTTCCGGAGCCAACTGCGCCTTGAGGCGGTTCATCTGGAAGTCCCAAAACCGGAACAGATCGCCCTCAAGGGCTGGGATCAGGCCTGTATTGCGGGACGAGGCGCGCGCCAGAGCCTCCAGACTGGCATCAAGCTGGCGTGCCGCCGGGGTGGCACTGCCTTGCGCCAGTTGCGCCCTCAGAGTCTCGAGGCCTGGCAGGTTTTGCCGGTCAGAGGCCGGAGCAGACGGTGTTGCATCGCTTGATGGGCCGCGCAGAGCACTTTGAAGCGGCGTGCTCGCCAGGTCGATCAGCTCCAGTTTGAACTCCTGGTCTGCGGGCACGAAGTTATCAAGCGAGATCACCTTGCCGACTTGCGGCAGTGCTTCCAGCCGGTCCTTGAGGGCCGCCCGCTCTTCTTGCGATCCGGTCAGCACATCCAGGCGATAGGGCGTGGTGTTCGGATCATCGAATAGCTTCTGGAAGGTCTTGACCGAAGGGCTGTCAGGATCGCGCAGGCGCATCGGGTCCGCATCAAAGCGGACCTGGGTGAGAAGGGGCAGGGCAGCGACGCCGAGAATGATTGTGGTCAGCGCCAATCCACGCCCAAGCCGTCCGCGGGTCACACTCGAAAATGTCTGCCCTGAAGCCGGCGCGCGGCGGCCCCGGCCCACGGGCAGAATGGCTGCCGCAGCTGGGATCACGGTCACCGCGACGATGAACGCAATCAGCACGCCTGCACCGGAAATGATCCCAAGCTGGGCCATGCCGACAAATTGGGTGGGCACAAAGGCGAAAAAGGCGAGCGCCGTGGTTGGGGCGCACAAGGCAAGGGCGCCGCCCACCTCCCGGATCGACAGCTGCACCGCTTCCCCGTTCGGCGTGCCGCTCCGCCGGGTTTCCATGATGTGCAAGGCAAAATGGATGGCAAAATCGATGCCGAGACCGATCAAAAGGACGGCGAAGGCAATCGAAACCAGATTGAGCGCCCCAACCGTGAGAGTGGCGAGACCCGCGGTCAGGCCAAGGGTGAGCACCAGCGTGGCCAATGCCGTTAAGACCATGCCGAACGAGCGGAAAGCGAGCCACAACAAAATTGCGACCAGGACGAAGGAGAGGCCAAGGGAAATCTCAATGCCACTCGACACGCTGCGCAATTCTTCGGTCCGCAGCGCGGGTGTGCCCGTCACCCCATATTCAAGACCACCCCAATCGGCCTCATTTTCGATTTGCGCCGCCATGTCCCGAATGACGCGCAGCACCTCCCGAGCCGGCTGCAAGGAACTGAAGTCAAGCTCCGGCGAGATGGCAATGACCCGCTGATGCACGCTGGTGCCTGAGTCGTCCACGGTGAAAAGGCGCTGCCAGGACAAGGGGCGAGGGCTTCCCGAAAGGCGCGCGTCTATGACCGCCGCCAATTCCCGGTAGACCGGATCGAGGAAGGACCCATCATCCGTGTCCGTGCTGGCGGCCAGATCCGCCCGGCGGGCCAATGTCGCGAACAGGGTATCCGCCGATTGATCGCTGTTCAGCGCCTCAATCACCGGTGAGGCCTTTGTGAGCCGGTTCAGCTGGCTCTCCAGCTTGGTCTCCGACAGCAGCAACAGACCATTCCGGGCGAAAAACGGATGGGCGGTGGGCGCATAAACCGAGCGGATCGTCTCCGTTTGGCTGCTCAACGCGCCGCTCAGGCGGGCCGTGAAGGCGTCAACCTCATCGGCGCTTGGCGCGCGGACCCAGACAAGGATGACATCGTCAAGCTCAGGGAAAGCGGCTTCGAAATCCCGTTGGGCCACCCGATAGGGCAGCTCGGGATCGATCATGTCGCTTGCGTCCGTGTTGACCCGGAGCTGCTTCATCGCAAGCAGCGAGCCGGCAACGGCGAGGGCCGTCACCAAAAGAAGGAAGACACGAGGCCAGGATTGAACCAGCCGGACCCAAAAGAGAAGCGCCGCCTCGATACCTGCCAGTGCACCCACAGCCCTTGCCTTTCTCTGACCCTCGGTCATGCCCGCATTATCCCGAGTGTTCTATCGAGTCCCATCCAGTTCTTCCAAGAACCAGCTCTTGCAAGAAACCGCAGGATTCGCCAATTCGAACAGCGCTGTGCCCCATATGCCATCCGCCGATCAAGGGCCTTGTGTGCGCCGCGCCCGAAGGACTGCTTTTGACCCTTACCGGTTCTAAGGGGTTTTGCGCGCCCTGCAATGGCCGGCCAGCGCCATCATTAGGACCATCCATGCCAAGCTGCGTTGCCCGCTTGCCCGCAATGGCGAAGCCCGGCGCAGTGTTTCAGGATCTTTGCGCCTTATGCGGCGTTTTTGGCTTTAGAATCGCTCTTTTTTTGCCGGGGAGATCGATCGCGGGCACTGTACCGGTCACATGCTGCATATAGCGACGCCAGGCGTAATTTCCCATGCTTCCTGCTGCGCCCGCTGCGGCTCCGATGACGGCTGCGGCGTTCTCGGCATCATACATCAGCACGTAAATGACCATGGCCAGGGTGACCCACATCCATGTCTTGGAAATGGAGATCACATAGCGGCCAGGTTCAAGCAGGTTCAAAAAGCGCAAGCCAAGGAGAAACCAAAGAACGACCGTCGGGATGTTTTTGCGAGAGGCGACGGAGAGTTCATTACGGGCGACTGGTTCCTCAGCCGGCTTTTCGCCCGCCGCTATGGCCAGTGTCAGGGGGGCTGCGGTGATGGGGGCTGGTGTGACGGGCGCTGGGGTAACGGGCGCTGGGGTAACGGGCGCTGGGGCCGTGCTTGCCGAAGCGGCCGGCGGGCTGGCGGATGGAAGGAGAGGCGTTGAAGGCTCCGGAGCCGTTTGCGTGTCCGTTGGGAGCTGGAGGCGGTCATAGTCGATCACGACCTCGCGGTTGTAAGGGTAGATGCCGCTCCCTTTCTGGGATCGCTGGAACGTCATCTCGTAAGCCATGACCGCGCGCGCTCCCCTCCGTTGCGCAGACCCGCACCGGAGCGCGTTTAACACGCTGTCCCAATTCGAGAAAGGGAGCGAAAGAGGCAGGCGTAAAGGCGGGATTGGACCGTCTGATGGACCTAATGCAGCGGCCCAGACGGATGCCTCAGGCGCAAGTTGGCATCCCTCCGGATAAGTCACGGCACAAACAAAGACGTGTCAGGACACCGGGCCGACCGAAGGGGCACCTTTTTTGTCGGATTTTGTCGGAGTGAAGGACCCAGAGCCCTTTCAAAGAAATCCGAGTCAATGAAAAGGCCCTAAGTCTTTGATTAGTCGCCTTTTTTGAACCGCAAAACCGTATTCACCTTTGCTGAATAGGGTCCAACAGTGCTCGGCGCGCCCAAAACGGTGTCGGTGCTATTGTCTTGCGGAGAGCAA
>CAYUYV010000003.1:36407-41785 GCA_964449455.1 uncultured Alphaproteobacteria bacterium
TGTCTTGCGGAGAGCAAAGACCCGCGTACCAGAGACAAGCTTGGGACCATCGCGAGCTGATCAGACCTGCGGAGACAAATCCATACCTGTCTCAAAGTGCAACCTGTCTCAAAGTGCAATTCTACGAGCGTTGCTTCTTGAACCAGTCTTCAGCGCAGCTATCCATCGTGATCTTTTTGTTCCTGCGGAAGAAGCGTTTCTCATAGGGCGGATTTTTGTCGATAATGTTGCCCTGATGCTCGGCCAAAGTCTGCTCGTCACTCACCGTGACAAATCCGGCATCGCTGACCGTGACGATACCAGCTCGGCCATTGCACAAAATTGTGTTGTCTTCGAGGATCGCATCCGGACCTTCAGGCATATTTAACCCAAACCGCTTATTCGCGATAATCTCATTCCCGGTCAGGCGAACAGGATCGCGCGAAGAAACAATGACACCGTCTTTCTCATTGTGTGCGATCACACTGTTGATCAGCTTCACGTCGCCTTTGTAGATCACCACGCCGTGCTGGTCGTTTGTCTTGATGTCATTTTCGTCCATGACGACGACGCCTTTAAAGACGACGACCCCATCCTGGGTGTTCTTCTCAACCAAATTGCCATTCATTTCGACATAGGCACCGTGGGAGTCAATTTCGAGCCCCACGTCATTTTTCCAAAGAACATTGGAATTCAGCGTGTAAAGATCAGAGGGGCGCGAGGAAAACCCTGCGCCTGAAGTAACATAAATGCCGAAGGATCCGCCAACAACCTCGTTAAGCTCAAGCGTCGCTTTGCTTCCACCCAAGACGATCCCGGGAACATTCGGATTTGCCTTAATCCGAGATTGAGTAAGGGAAAATGTTCCTTTCTTATACTCAATGCAAGAATTGAGGGAGCGCGGGTGATGCTCGAAAGAGATATCTTGAATATCGACCCGGTCATCGCCTTTGTATTTGGTAACGCTGACTGTTAGGCAGCCTTTCTCCGGATTAGGCCGAACGATCGCCATGGGCACAGAGGGAGTCATTCCCGACTTTCGGCCAGGCACTCTTTGACCAACGCGGGCCGCACCACTAATTCGCACAGGCCAGTCGATATCCAAATGTTCGTTATAGTCACCCGGAAGAACGGTAATAAGACCACCGGGGGCCGTATGGCTGAACGCCTCCATGATCGTCTTGTAGACGCCGCGCCGGCTTTTAGCGATGTGGGAGTCGGCAATGGTGCTCGCGTGATTTGCGTATTTCTTGCTGCGCTTTCTATCTTTCTTCGCGCCCGTTGTGGGCACGGTGGCCGGGCTACGCTTGTTGCCTGATCCCCAAATGGAGAGGCCATCAAGATTGTCTTGGGCGAGGCTTGGTGTGCCGGACACGAGAACAAAGGCCAATGCGCCGAAGACCAAGAAAGCCGATGCGCCTGTGTGGCCAGGGCGACGGGCCGGCGTGCTCACGCCCTGCACACCCGCCTCACGGCTCCCGGCCCCTCGATTGAACAAACGCACACCAACAAACTCTGCCAGTGCAGCGCGCAGACCCCTGCCTACCTGCCTGTCCCTCACGCCTCGCTATCCTCCCCCTGATAGTTCGGCAACGCCTTGCCCCGGCATGCCGGCTGCGACTGCAGCGTTTCGAGAGCCCGTCCTGCACGAGGATGTCTCAGCTTCGAAGCCTCAATCAGATACCCATACGCAATGGAACAGCTTTGGGGATGGTTCGTAAAGGGCAGCCCCCGCTCCTTGGCGTACATCATGCCCATATTGAAGATCGCGCTGGGCTCATTCTGACGCGCTGCCTCACCAAAGTAGTGGTGGGCAAGGTCCTCATCTTTCACGACCCCAATACCGTTCGCATACATAACGCCAAGCACATTCTGGGACGCCGCGTCATTGCGCAGCTGGGCCGCCTGACAGATCAGCTCGACGATTTGCGGTGCATTCAGAAAGTCCCGCCGGTCAAGATTGAGGCTGGCCAGGAACAGCCGGAAGCCTTCCCGGGTCATGCGGCCAGGGACATTGTCAATTCCGCCGTCATAATAGCCCAGTGCTTTGAGTGCCCTTTGCTGGGCCGCGATGCTGATCTCCTTCACCCGCGAAAGGGGATGACCCGGACCATAACTCTCGGTCCTCTCAGAGCGACGGCGCAGACGCTTCAGGCGATTTTCCGTCGCTTTGTCATCCTTATAGGCAGTGGCCGAACAGGTCGTGGAAAGCTGCTGAAGCTGCTTTTGGGCCTGAAGAGCGGCCCGGCTGTTCGGGTCGATCTGGATCGCTGTCTCAAAAGCAATCTTGGAGTTCCGGACATCACCACGGGCCTGATAAGCCTGACCCGAGCGCAGCCAGGACAAAGCCTGATCGCTGGTCATCAAAGAGTCCCGGCGGGCCTGGAACTGGCTGCCGCGGGCTAGGGCCCGGGCCACCCGGTTGGGTGTGAAGCGGAACGGGTTGGCTGGATCATCGCCCATGCCAATGGCCATGGCCCAGCTTTCGGCGACCCTCTGGCCGCGCTCCAATTCAACCTGTCCCAGCCGCTCATTCTCCACCAGTCGGCCAAGCGCGACTTCCGCATTGTTGGCGATGTCGTCATCGTCACCACTGCCGGCAAGATAGAAGGCAGCATAGGCCTGGATCACCCGGCGACGGGGCGTGTTGCCCTCCACCAGGTAATCGTCCTGGCGGTGCAAGTCATTGTCAAAGAAGTCACTGGCCAGAATCTGACCGAGCGTGAATTGCGCTTCTTGTCCGCCGGCAAGATAGATCTCGATAAACTTCAGATAGACTTCGTCCTGGTCTTCCCGGCTGATGCTGCCATCAAGGGAATCGCCGAGCAGGCGGCGCCGTGCCTGCCGGGCCACATCAAGTCCCTGGGCTGCGGCGAGGCAGAACCAGTAATAGGCTGCAACCGGGTTCGGCTGCACCGGATCAACCCCTTCCTCGAACATCAGCCCAAGCCGATATTGGAAGAACCGGTCCCCGTTCCAGCCCGCGGCCAGCGCAAAAATATCCTGATACTCGTCGAGCTCCGAAAAGCTGTCGCTGAGCCGGCTGTTGCTGCGGGGCCGCCCGAAGGGCAGCTCATTGGTCAGGGCCGATTGGAGCTGACCAATCCACCGCTCCACCCAGTTGCCTGAGGTCGTGGACGACGTGCCCTGGCGGCCCATGAACGGGTTCATGGCAGCTTCCTGCGCGGCGCGCTCATCGGCGAATTCGACGGGGCCCGGAAAGAGCTCCGGGGTCGCGATTCGGTCCCCCATGGGCCGGCGGACCTGGTCGGTCTGCGCAAAGCCCTGGGAGACGGGGCTCAGAACGAGGCAGGCCGTGACAACAGCCGCGAGCGCCGGGCGCAGGATCGGGACCCGGCGATGGGCTTTGTCAGCGCCTCGGTTGGAGATCGACTCTGCAAAAGATGCGACCATTGGACGTTTTCCTTTCCAGGCCTGGATCACCTGACGGTGGCTGTGGTGGCCCCTCCTGACGAGGACTTGGGAGATTTACCCCAGGTCCCACCCCCCATACCGGTGCGTCGCGGGCAGACCCGAACCACCGGGCACAGCCTTGCTTCGGACACGGCTCGTGAGGGCCGCCATGTCCCGTTTCGAAGATCATCAACGAAAATACAGGACAATTTCAATAAGCGGTACACCCAAGTCCCGCTTTCGGACTCCAAAAACCCATGAGGAGCCGACATTTTCATGGCCGGATGCGGGTTCAAAACCGTCATGTGTCGTTTTGGGGTCCAGGGCAGCAATCCGCAGGCGAGCCATCCGCGCCTTTTGTCAGATTGTTTTTAAGCCCAGCCAGCGGCCAAGTTTAGGCCCAGCCGCCGGCTAGGGGAATCACCTGGCCCGTCATGAACCCCCCGCCCGGCCCGGCCAGGAAAGCCACGACGGCCCCTGCTTCCTCCGGCGATCCGAGACGCCCTAGCGGCACATTTTTCAAGATTCGCGGCGCCACGTCCGGGTCGTCCATCAGATGGTCGGGGAAATAGGTGGGGCTCTTGATGAAATTGGGCGCGACCGCATTGACCAGAATGCCATGGGGCGCAAGCTCCATGGCCAGGCTTCGCGCAAGGGCGTTGGCACTGCCGCGGGCGGCCGCGTAGATGCTGTAATTGGGCAGGCCCCGCAAGGGCGCGGCACTGGTGACGAAAATGATCCGGCCTTCGCCGCGGGCCTTCATGCCGGCAATGACCGCACTGCTGCGCTCGAACGGGGTGACCACAAGGGCTTCAAGGGTGCGCCGCATGGCCTCAGGTTCGGCTGCGCCAAGCGGGGCCCGTTCTGCCGGATAGGCATCGTTATTGACGAGGACGGCGACTTCCGCGCCCTCGCCCGCGAGGGCTTCGACAATCGCAGCCCCATTCTGGGCCGACAGGGTCTTTACGCCCGTCCATTGCGCCTCGAACAGGGCCCGGGCCTCCGGATCCGTGAAGCTTTCGTCCTGGCACCACACTTCATGGCCAGCCCCGAGCAGGGCGCTTGCACTCGCCCCGCCAATGAAGTGGCACGCATCGGTGACGACGGCGACGGGGCGAAGGCTGGCCATGGGTGTCTCCTTCAAGCGATCACGCTCACCTGAATTTTAAGGTTTTGCGGCGCTTTGGGGAAGCAGACCGTCGATCAGGCCCGTCATCCGGCCATCAAGCGGTTCCACGCTTGAGGGAAAGGCGTCCACGATGCGGCCGTCCTGGCCGACCACGATTTTGTGGAAGTTCCATTGCGGCACGGCCTTCTGACCCACCGCGCCCTTGGCCCAGGCATAGAAGGGGTGGGCGGTCTTTCCGGATACCGAAACCTTGGCTGTCAGCGGGAAATCCACACCGAAAACCGTTTCGCAGAACTCCTTGATTTCTCCCGCCGTGCCAGGTTCCTGGCCGCCGAAATCATTGGACGGCACGCCCAGAACGACGACGCCTTTGTCCCGGTACTGGTCCCACAGGGCCTGAAGACCTTTGTACTGATACGTGAAGCCGCATTCGGACGCCGTGTTCACGACGACAAGCACCTTGCCCCGATAGGTCTCAAGCGGCAGGTCATCGCCATCAATGCTCTTGAATTGGAAGTCATGGGCCGTCGCGGTGGTGGCGCCGGTCTCGCTGGGCCCGGCTTCTGCGGTTCCGGCCAGGGCCGACTCACCGGAGAGTGCGGCAATCATCGCGGTTGCAGCCAACATGCTGCGCGAAAAGATGGTCGAGAGCAGGCGGGGCATGGTCATATCCTCGGTGTTTGTGAAAAGAGCTATCGGCGTCCGCGTGCTGGTGGTTGTTCCAATCTCCGCTCAATGGCGGCGACGTTTTTCGGACGTCCTGGCGATGTACGGGGGAGGGGCGGTCACGGATCGGCGGATCCCCAAGGAGCCCGTCAGGCTTATAGCCTGTCAGGCCCATCGCCCTTGAGGCCCA
>CAYUYV010000003.1:41885-45871 GCA_964449455.1 uncultured Alphaproteobacteria bacterium
CTTTGAGGCCCATCGCCTTTCTGGCAAGCCATGCCGGGGCGCGCGCCCCGGCAACCTGTCGAATCGTTCATGTCGCAGCGCACAATATACACCGAATGATAGGACGACAAAGCGAACGTTTCGTCGCCAAGTGGAAAGAGTGCATAAGTACAGTCGCGCGCGAAGTTTAAATATAGGTCTGAACGGCGCCTCACATTATTAGATATCATTCATGTTGCGCTTGACGCCTTGCGGTCGCGCCGATAGGCTTCCTAATGAGGGTTGGGTTGCTTTCAAATCGTGGATAACCGGTCGGTTTCGGGTTTCTGCCCGATCGGTTAGACGTTTCACACGTATGCGTACATCCCGCTCCGGGGCTGAAAGGCCTCCTCGTAACACTGTGTAAAGACGGGGCGAGCGTAATCTCATGATGAGTGAGAGCGTTGCGGTGGTTTCCACCGACGTCACCGAGCGTACGGTCGAGATTACAGGCACAATCAAGTGGTTTGATGCCGTAAAAGGTTACGGCTTTATTGTGCCCTCCGACGGTTCCGGTGATATTTTACTTCATTTATCTTGTCTCAAACAGTCTGGATATGAAACGGCTCAGGAGGGCGCCCGCGTCGTCTGTGAAGCCGTGAAGCGGCCCAAGGGTATGCAGGCCTTGCGAGTCGTGGAAATGGACGAGACAACCGCAATCCGGTCCGCTGCGCCGGCCCGCGGCACGATCCGGGCGCCAGAGCCCAAAATCACCGATGTGGGTCCCGAAGAGGACGTGCTCGTCAAATGGTTCAACAGGGCGCGCGGCTATGGCTTTGTGTCCCGCGGTGAGGGCACGCCGGACATATTCGTCCATATGGAGACCTTGCGGCGCTGTGGCATGCGGGAGTTACGCCAGGGCCAGCGCGTGAAAGTGCGCTTCGGCAATGGTCCCAAAGGTCTGATGGTCGCCGAGATCGAGGACCAGGACGCGTGAGTTCTGGCGGTCCGGAAGCGGATGGATCTGGTCGGACCGCTGGCGATGCCGAGGGGGATGATCGCCCGCCGCCCGGCTTCGTCGTGGCAAGCCGCGGTCCCTTCTCCACCCATAATGGCCCCTTCTACCAAAAGCCCGTGCAAGGCGGCGTGCTCCATGGTCTGAGGGCCCGCAAGCGGCACTGTAATGGCGCGGGCATTGTCCATGGCGGCTTGCTGATGGCCTTTGCCGACGGGCTCCTCGCCTCGGCCATCTGGCACGAAACGCGCAGCCGGATGGTCACCATCCGGATGACCAGCGATTTTCTCTCCATGGCGCGTCCTGGCGATTGGATCGAAGGCCATGCCCGGGTGCGCATGGCCGATGGTGACGTCGCCTTTGCGGACGGGGTCATCCATGTCGGCGAACGCCCCGTCCTGACGGCCCATGCCCTGTTCAAGGTGCTGCGGGCGGTTTGAGGGATAGACGGTCCGTGCGCGTGCCCATCTGTGGAAGGATGGTTTTCCTTCGTCACTAACCGTCCGGGTTAGTGGGGCGTCTTGCCGTCCATCTGGCCCTCGCGAAGGCTCCGGACAGGGACGGTGAGCGTGACAGTGCCGGCCTGCTCGAATGTCAGGGTCAAGGGGAAGGACGAGCCGGCCTCGAAATCATCCGTCAAATCAATGAGCATCACGTGATACCCCCCGGGCTTGAGAGTGGTCTTGCCACTGCCGGCGATGACGATGCCGCCGGACACGGGGCGCATGCGCATCACGCCGTCAACGGAGGTATGCTCATGGAGTTCAACCGCACGCGCGGCTGGTGAGGCGGCTTCCAAGAGCCGGTCTTCGGTGTCTCCCATATTCATGATTGTCATATAGGCGGCGCTGTTCGGTGCCTGGCCGATGCGTGCCCGGGCCCAGGCCCCGTGAATCTTCAGTGGGCCGAGGGTCACCTCCCTCGTCTTCTCGCCCGCTTCGTGATGCGCGGCGAGGGCCGGTGCCGCGCCCCCAAACAGTGTCGCGGCGAGCAGAGCTGTAAAAGGCAGACTACGGAGTGTCATGATCGTGTCCTCATGGAGTGTCGCAAAGGCCCCGGCCTATGGATCGGCCCCTGGTCAGGATTGGGACTGCAGAATGGCCCTGATGGCCTGGGCCATGGTGGTCGGGTCGCTCAGATGGTTGAAATGGGTGAGATATCGACCTTCGGGATCCATGAAGTAAATGACACTCGAATGGTCGATGAGGTAGTCGGATGATCCCGTGCTTTCCACCTTTTCATATGTGACCTGATAGGCACGGGCAACGGCGGCAATCTCCTTGTCATCGCCCCACAAACCCACAAAGCGCGGATGGAAGGCGGACACATAGGCATTGATTGCCTCTTTCGTGTCCCGGTCCGGATCAACGGTTATGAAGATAGGCTGGACCTGCTCGCCCAAGGGCCCGAGCTGATCGATGACATTGGCCATGGACAAGAGGGCCGTCGGGCAAACATCCGGACAGTATGTAAATCCGAAATAGATGTAGCGATACTGGCCCGGCCAACTCGCTTCGGTCACGGCCTGACCTTTCTGATCGGTCAGGATGAAGGGGCCACCGATCAGATCCGTGCCCGTCTTGCCGATCAAAGGACCACCGGGGCGAAAAATGGTGACGAGGAGGGCGAAAACCAGCATGGCTCCAAGCGTGGCCAGGATGGCGCGGCGCAGCTTTGGCATGGGCGTGACCTGTCCTTCCAGTAACGTGATCGCCGCAGTCATGGAGCACTGACGAAGCCAGAGCGCTCGACACCAGGGCGCTCGACACCAGGGCGCTTGAGACCAGAGTGCTCGAGACGAGAGCGCTGGTTCCCGTGCCCCTCCTCGGGGTATCACACATAACTATGCGGCGCGGGCGGTGGCACCGCTGATCTTTTCATCCCACATGTGGATTATGCCTGGCCAGACGGGGCAAGGGGATGGCCAATGGGGGCACGCCAATGTTTGACGTGCAAGGACTGCATGGCACTTGAGGGGGCTGGGCAAATCAAGCGGCTGGGACGCGCGCGGATCGGCCCTGCGGAAACGGATCTTCCATGACGACTAAACTGATCTTCACACCATTGTTTTTGTTCATGGCCTATCTTGCCTACGAGTTGCCGCCGCCGATTTGCGTCGTGCCCGGCCCATACGGCTTTCTGACGAGCATGTGGCTCATGTACGCGTTAATGGCCCTCGCCCATTGTGGGCCCTGGGTTGCGTTGTTTGCCTCAGCTTGGGAGGAATGGCGGTCCGGGTTGAAAGCGAGCGGGGACCAGTCCGGATCATGAGCATCCGGACATGGTTCCTGGCAGCAGCAGCAGTGCGCCAGGAATGAGCGTGCGTTTTCATGGTCAACTGTCTGGGGACGATCCGTGTCCAATCTTTCATCGACTGCCCTTCCGCTTGAGGCCGCCTCGTGTTGTGCCTCAAAGTCAAAAGCCGCCGAGACGCCGCGCGTTAAGGACGAACGGTCCTTTGTGGAGCAGTATCGGCCCGTTCTGATCATTGCCGCCGCCGCCCTGGCCGGTGGCCTTGCCCTCGGTGCCGGAACTGGAACCGGAACTGCCTTTTCGCCAAGCCGGGCGATGGAAGGCTTCATGGGCTTGTTTCTGTTTCCGCTGGCTTTGCTGAAACTGTTTGACATACGTGGGTTCGCCGGAGCGTTCACCCGCTACGACATCGTTGCAAAGGTCTTTCCGGCCTATGGCTACATTTATCCGGTTCTGGAACTCGCCCTCGCCATCGGGTTCATCGCGGGCCTGTGGATCCACACGCTTTATGCGCTCACCATTGTCATCATGGGTGTTGGCGGTATCGGTATTGTCCGTACCCTTGCAAAAGGGGAAAAGGTGCAGTGCGCCTGTGTCGGTGCAAAACTCAATGTCCCCTTAGGATCGGTGAGTCTTGCGGAAACACTCGGTATGGCGGTAATGTCTGCGTGGATGTTGGCCGTGGTCTGACGGTCGAGCTGGCAACGTGGTTGCACTCTTGTCCGTATGCGGCCTGTCCAGGTTCGGTATCCAGGTTCGG
>CAYUYV010000003.1:45971-52604 GCA_964449455.1 uncultured Alphaproteobacteria bacterium
TCCAGGTTCGGGAGTGCATCGCGTTCTTGCCCGAAACACTGCCCCCGAACCCTGTCTCCGAACCCTGCCCCCGAACCCTGCTCTTGAACCCCAAGCTGGAGAGACTGTCCCATGGAACGTCCCGCCCAAGCCGGCCCCATCGCGCTGAGCCCGGAAATCGACCTCGTCAATGGCGAGGCGGCAACACCGCTTGCCGACATGCCCAAGGCCTGGATCGGTGCCGCGAATGATCTTGAGGCCCTCGGCAGTCCCGATCCGGCCGATCTCATCACTCTCGGCCGCCTGTTCCATTACAAGATGGTGAATGCTGAGATCGATCTGTTCACGACCCGTCCTGATCTCGCTGCGGCCCGCCCTGTGTTCTCCCAAGTGTTCAGCACCCTGGCTGAGGAAACTCTCTCCTTCTATGCCCAGGACTTTCGCAAAGACGCTTATCCGGATTTCGACGCCATCGAAGCGCGTGTTCGCGAGCAAGGTGCCGATGAGACCCGGCTGAAGGTCGTGGCGATCACCCGGGACCTCTTTGCTGAGTTCGGTTACACGGTGCCGGCCTCGTTCTATGACGTGCATCTGGCACCGCTTGCCCGTGATGATGTCATGGAAGTGCGGGCCCTGCGCCTCAGCCCGGCTGATAAGGAAAATGCCCGGGCCTGGGACGCCATCCTGCACGCGGAGAAGGTGTTCCCGATCCAGATGAAAATTCAGAGCCTGTCCTCGCGTCACGGCCTGACCTGGCTCCATGGCTGCCAGTGCGACTCGGGTCTGTCCCAGGTCACCGGCGCCGCGGCGGCCTTCGACTATGATTTCCCCGTGTGGGGTCCGGAGCGTTGGACCTGGACCTTCATCTGGAATGCCTTCCAGGAATACGCCCTCTTCGACGTGGCGCCGGTCACCAATTTCTTCCGCCGGGACGCCTGAGGTCTGAAGGGTGAGGTCTGAAGGGTGAGGCTTGGCGCAATGCCGGGCCCGCCGTAACCGTCTGGGCCGCGGGCCGGCAGTGCCGGCCCCGGTCTCTCTACCCCTCGGGCCCGCCCTTTGATTGCATCCTGCCACGCCGCCCGCCTATTCTGCCGCCCGGACATCATAGAACCGGTCTTTGGTCTGGGAGGCGAGGATGGCGGAGGGATCCCCGGTCACGCTAACATCGCTGTATGTGGAGATGCGGGATACGGGCCTGGCGCCAAACCCCGCCCTGCCGCCCCGGGCGTCCGGTGCGCGGTCCTTGAGCCTGCGCGCCCGCCTTGCGGACAAGACGGAAAACACCGAGGCGGCGACGATCGTGCGCCGTTTTTTGCGGGATCTGTTCAACGCCTATGACGCCGCCGTCAAACTCACCAAGAGCGAGCGGGCCCTTGCCTCCGGCCTTGTAGAACTCGCGGCCCTGGGCGCGGAAGCCACGGGCGCCGTCCGTGACGTGGACACCATCTATCGCAAGCCCGGCACGTCCGGCCCCTCCATCCAGGTCATGGTCCAACGCCCGATCGTCCTGCGCTTTGCCATGCTGGCTTTGACGGTCCTGCTCCTGCAGCTTGGCCTCACCTTCATGCCGGGCGGGTCCTTCTTTGTCAGCCTCGCATCCTGGCTCGTGATCGGCATTATCGTGGTGGAAGCCGTCAATGCGGTGCGCGTGATGCCCAACCAGGCGGGCGCTTGGCTGCGCTCTCGGCTTCAGTCGGTCTTTCCTGGCGCCGGCGATGCTCCGGACCGGGAGGATGGCCTCATCGTGGCCGGCCGTCGTTTCCTGATCGATTTCGAACAGCTTGATGTCAGTCTGACCCGCATGCTGACCGAGGCGGACCGGATCCTGGAACGTCACAGGGCCCGCGAGATGGCAACCGAGGAGACCTATCAGCCTCCGGAGGATCTCCTCAGACTGTTCCAGGAATTGTGGTACGCCCACGCCAAGGAGCGGGGCGCTCAGGCCCTCGGCGCAATCCATGCCCGCCTCGACAACGCCATGGCCAGTTGCGGTGTCGCAGCAGTGGGCTATACGGGACCCGAAGATGATGAGAAATTCGACATCATCGACAGCCTGAACAGCAAGTCCGAAACCCTGCGCCCGGCCCTCCTGGACAGGACGCGACCGCAGATCGTGTTCATGAAGGGGGAGGCAACCCAGACATGACCATGCTCCTGGGCCGAGCGGGGCGGACGGCAGCAGGAGGGGAGCCGCCATGGGCACCATGATCGGCGCGGGGGGCGCCAACGCCAGCGCGGACACGAGTCTGCGCATTGTGGGATTCGATTTGGGGCACGGAGAGACCTCCGTCGCCATGTGCTTTGCGCTGAGCGAACAGCAGCCCCGGGACCTGGAGATCATCAAGAACCGCAAAGTCGTCATGACCGTGGCGGTGCGGGACGGGCAGGGGCGAATTCACATTGGCGCCGATGCCCTGAAGCGCGTTGACCCCGACAAAGCAGTCAGCCATGTCCGCTTCAAAGGGGCCAGCCTGTCTGATCCCAAGACCCGCGAGCCCATTGCCATGTTTGTGGAGCGCTCCGTCGAGCTGCTGGCCGAGCGGGATCCGGCCCTGGCCCAAGGACGCGGCGTCACCCGTTTCGTTGTGGGCTGCCCATCGGGTTGGGACGACGGAACCATGGGCACCTATCGCACGTTGCTGTCAGGCGCCGGCATGGGCGATGTGGATGTGGTGCGCGAATCCCGTGCCGCCTTCGTCTATGCCCTTGAGTCTGACGAGCTGAAAATGACCAAGGGCGATTTGCTCGGGGATGTGCTGATCGTCGATGTGGGGTCTTCCACCACCGATTTCACCTTCATGCGCGGCCTGCAGGAGCAGGTCACCGATTTCGGCCACAACGCCCTTGGCGCCGGCCTGTTTGACGAGATGCTGCGCGACCATTTCGAGCGAACCCACAAGGACGCGAGGCGGATCGCCAAGATCTTTGAGCGCTATCCGGTGCTGCGCCATAAATTCGAGATCAAATGCCGTGAGCTGAAGGAAGCCTATTTCGGAGATCGTCAGGCCCGGGAATATTTCGTGATTGAGGGCAATCCGGAAATCCTGATCCCCCTTGAGGCCACCGATGAGCTGATGGACAAGCTTTTGGCCCGCAAACTCGATGTGCTCGATGGTCAGTCCTGGCCTGAGGCCATGGAAACCGCGTTGCGGGACGTGCGGCGCAAAATCGGCAACAAGGATCCCAAGCTCGTGCTGGCCACGGGTGGTGCTTCGCGCATGGATCTCGTGCACAAGGCCGTGGCCCGGGTCTTTCCGGCCAGTGAGTTTCTGCAAAGCACGGAACCGGAGCATACAATTTCCCGGGGCCTCGCCATGGCCGGGCGTATTCAGTACAAGTCCGATGGGATGGAGGCGGAGATTTCCGCGCTCTCGTCCCATGGCGGCGCGCTCGACGACCTTGTGGAAGACACCCTGCCGGATCTTTTCCAGCGCATCGCCGAGGGCATTGCCGTGCGCGTGACCGATGACGTGCTGGTGCCCCAGGTGGAGGCCTGGAACAAGGGCAAAGGGGCCTCGATCAATGATTTAACGGCCATGGTCGGCCGTGAGGCCCAGGCCTGGAACGGCTCGCCGGCGGCGCGCGCGGTCATCCAAACGGCGGCGGAGGGCTGGTTCGAAGCGGTTGTTCCCCGTATCCGTGAGCTGACGGACCCGATTGCCCTCAAATATGGTCTGCGAGGGGATGATCTGGAGCTGTCTACGGAGGATTTTGCTGAAGTCATGCCGGGCGTTGACGCCAATGTGCCGGGCTTTGAAAGCCTTGACCTTATCGGCGCCGTCCTGGCGAGCAGTCTTGCCGTCATGGGCCTTATCGCACTCCACACGCCCGGCAATATTCCTATTTTGGTGGTTGCGGCCATCATCGCTTTTGTCGGCGGCGCTGCGGCTACGAATTTCTTCCGCAAATGGGCCTGGGATCTGGCGCTGTCTGGCACCCTGGCGCCCGCCCGCTGGGGCTTTGCGGCCGTTATCAAGAACAGCATCACGGGCGGCAAGACCCGCTTTGCCCGCCGCATCGAAGAGCGCATGACGAAGGCCTATGACTGGTCCCGGAACCGGGGCGGTAATATGGTGATGGCGGATGATGCGTATACGCCCGGTGAGGTCGATGAGGAAACCCGGCGGCAATTGGAGGAGGAGGCGGCCTTGTCTGGCATGAGCCAGGTGCTGATGCGCCTGCGCGAGACGGTCCTGACGGGGGTCAAGGAATCCCTTCTTGCCAAGTCCCGGGACGTGATGCACCTCCTGCGCTGATCCGCGCCCGCGCCGTGATCTGGCGCGCAAGGACCGAGGGGCGCGCCATGGATATTGGGACACGGCTTCAGCTCGCCTCACTCCCTTGTGGTCAGCATGCGGAAAATGCGGCTGGTTTTTTCGGCGCCGAACACATCCCGCAGAAGACGATTGCAGTCCGGCGAGAAAGGCTGTGCGGGCCGCCCGAATGGACCCCCGCCAGGATCCCCTTGTGTGAAGGAAACGCCGGCCGCGATCATGGCCGCATGGATGGTTTCAAAGGTCTCAAACTCCGGACCCGCCACAAAGCGCTCCGTCCATAGCGTAATCCGGGACTTTTGGGGCAGGACAAGGGTGTAGCGCGCCCTCAAGGCTTCCCCGCCCCGGGTTGGCTCCAGATGGCAGGCCCGTTCCACGCGGACAAGGGCGCCATGGGGCACGGTGGCCAGGGCGAAGGTGAAATAGGGGGAGTGCCGGGTCTCGGTCTGCGAGATCACATGGACATAATGGGTGGCGAACAGCAGTGACACTCCGGTCAGCGTGGCCGTGATGATGGCGCCGGCGTTGATCAGTCCGGCATAGCGGCGAAAGGCGAGCCTGAGAAAGCGGGCCGGGTCGAACCCCCGTTCTGGCCTCAACGTCCCTTTGCGGACGAAATGGACGATGTCGCCCCGGAAATCGTCCTCGGTGGGCGCCTGATCGCTGACCCGGTTCCAGCCCAGATAAATATAGATCCAGGCTCCAAGCCGCGGGGAAAGCCGGTCTGCGTTCTGGACCGCGGCAAGCGCCAGGGCAAAGCCGGCAAAAGAACCGATGGCCAGGAGCCCTGGGTCAACACCTTGAGGCCCCATGACAAAGCGCTCCATCCCGCGCGCCGCGTCCTGCGCAATCTGGCTGCGCAGAGCATCCGTCAGTGTCACAATGAGCGCCAGACCCCCGATCCACAGGCTGAAGAAGGCAAGCAAGCCCGTTGCATAGAGCAGTGATCGTCCGATAACGGAGAGGCCCACTGTGTCGAGATGGTCGACGAGCACCTTGAGGCTGTCGTCGATGAAGGTGGTTTCAAGGGGATTCAGGGTCCGGCGATACTGGACGGTTCGGGACGGCTGCTCGTCGTCATAGGCCCGGCGCGCCGTCACCAGCACGGCGATGGCAGCGGCGATCACGATGAACCAGGATAAGCCATCCGCCGACAGACCGGGTGCGCTCCCCAGAAGACTCAAAACACCATGGAGGCTTGGCGGCGGGCCGAAGCCTGTTTCGGTGCCCATCACCCATCCCCCCAAATGCTGCGTCTCAATCAGTTCTCAAGACGGACCTGTTGCACGCGGGTGGTGACGGTCCGATTGCCTTCCCAGACCGTCACGGTGCCCCGATAGGTGCCCCGCTGCCAGCGTGTGAGGGGGCCGCGACGCCCTGTCCAGGATACCCACTGGGCTTTGTGGCGGTCCACCGGGTCTAGCCAAGTGTCGATCAGGGTGGCGCCGTCTGGCCCTGTGACGGTCATCCGCACCCGATATTGGGGGGCAAGGCCAATGAGCCGGGTCCAGAACAAAAAGACAGAACTCTCCGCAGGCAGAGCAGCCGGTGAAGTCGTGTCCGCATTGATGCTTTCAAGGGAAACCGGCGTTCCGGAAAACCCGGTGTGGAAAATCCGGACCGGCTCATAGGTCAGGCGCTGCGCCACATCGGCACGCCAGACCGGGGATCCCGATGCTCCCTCGCAGACCGGACGGCCGCCCGGCCCCACAAAGGGATCAACCACTTGATCATTCTGGCGCACGACAAAATGGAGATGAGGGAACTCGGTATTGCCGGAGAGGCCCACCTCGCCCAGAACCGTTCCGGCCCGGACCGTATCGCCCTGGCGCACCGCGATACTCCCCTGTTTCATGTGGCAATATTGGCTGGACCAGCCATTGGCGTGGGTGATGAAGACGCCATTACCGCATTCCCGTCCCTCACGGCGGGCCTTGTCGATGCCTGGCGCGCCAAGATCCGCCATGCCGTCCCGTGTCCCGCGCACGACCCCATCGGCTGCCGCGAAAATCCTCACGCCCCGCGCCATGGTAGCCCGGTCCAGGATCCGGACATCGGTGCCCTTGTGTGTCGGATATGTCAGCAGACCGCATTGATAGTCCCGGGGCGTCTCGCCGCCCCAGGCCACATAGTTCTGGATGATGCAGTCCTCGCCATACTGGCAGTCTACAGGGAAGCCGAATTGCGGGGCATCCGAGCCCTGGGCCCGCGCTGGGGCGACGGCATGAAACGCCGCAGCGATGCCGCCAAGGGCGAAAAGGGCGCTTGCGAGGATCAGAGGGGGGAGCCCGTGTGCTGTCCTGATCATCCGCATGCCCCTTCCTCCTTCATGTCAACCGGTGGCCTCATGTCAACCGGTGGCCTCATGTCAACCGGTGGC
>CAYUYV010000003.1:52704-66063 GCA_964449455.1 uncultured Alphaproteobacteria bacterium
CTCATGTCAACCGGTGGCCGGTTTCTCCGTCCCCGTATTGCCTGGCTTTCGGCCGTTGCCATTACCATTTCCGTTCCGGCCGCCGCGGAAGGACCAGGAGAACGCGAAGCGCCGGTCCAGCGGGTGGCAGAACAACCCTCGGATGAGGACATAGAAAATGGGCGTAAAGATGAGGCCGAACACCGTGACCCCGATCATGCCAAAAAACACCGCCGTACCCAGGGCTTGACGCATCTCGGCGCCGGCGCCCGTCGCGATCACCAGGGGCACCACGCCGAGAATAAAGGCGAAGGAGGTCATCAAGATCGGCCTCAGACGCATCCGGGCGGCTTCCTCGGCGGCCTGGAACCGGTCGGTACAGTCTTTTTCCCGGGCCTTGGCGAATTCGACGATCAGGATCGCGTTCTTGCTCGCAAGACCGATGAGCACAATAAAGCCGACCTGGGTCAGAATATTGTTGTCCATGCCGCGCAGGTTCACGCCTGCGACCGCACTGAGCAGACACATCGGCACAATGAGCAGGACCGCGAAGGGCAGGGTCCAGCTTTCATACTGGGCCGCCAGCACCAGGAACACGAAAACCACGGACAATCCGAATACGACCAGGGCCGTGTTGCCTTGTTGGCGCTGCTGATAGGACAGTTCCGTCCATTCATAGCGGATACCCTGGGGCAGGATGCGGTCGGCCAGGGCCTCCATGCGCAATAGGGCGTCGCCGGAGCTGTAGCCCGGTGCCGTGTCCCCGATAATCGCCGCAGACGGATAGAGATTATAGCGCGGCACACGGGACGGGCCTGTGATCTGCCGGAAGCTGGCGACGGATCCGATGGGCACCGTGTCACCATTTTCGTTCCGGGTGCGCAGATGGAGCACATCGTCGGGACTGTCCCGGTACTCATCATCCGCCTGGGCTGTTACACGGAAGGTCCGGCCCTGGAAGTTGAAGTCATTGACGAAGCTGGAGCCAAGATAGACTTCGAGGGCCTCGAACACTCTTTGGGTCGGCACACCGAGCATTTCCGCCCGTGTGCGGTCGATATCGAGATAGAGTTGGGGTGTGTCCGTCTCGAAAAAGGTGAACACACTGCGCAAGGTCGGGTCCTGATTGGCCGCGAAAGCCAGCTCCATGGTCGCCTCTTTCAAGGCCACGGGGCCCAGCCCCCTTCGGTCCTCGATCATCAGCTTGAAACCGCCGGCATTGCCGACGCCGCGCACGGGCGGCGGCGGGATCGCGACCACGAAGGCCTCCTCGATCGCCGAGAGGCGGCCGCGCAATTCGTTCAGGATACCCTCATAGCTGTGGCCGTCATGCTCGCGCTCCTCGAACGCATCGAGCGGCGTGAAGATGGTGGCGGCATTGGTGGCATTGACGCCATTGGCGCCATCAAAGCCGGCAAAAGCCACCGCATGGGCAATACCCGGAATATCTTCAATGATCTCGCTCGCCTCCCGCACGACCGCGTCGGTTCGGGCCAAAGACGCACCGGGTGGCAGGCGCAGCACCACGATGAAATAGCCCTGGTCCTGGGCCGGGATGAAGCCGGTCGGTGTCCGCTGGAATTGGACCCCTGTGAGCACAATCAGGCCCGCATAGACCACCAGGGCAATCGATCCGATGCGGATCAGTCGGGCGACAAGGGCGCCATAGCCGTTCTCGGCCGCCGTGAAGACGCGGTTGAAAGCATTGAAAAAGGCTTTGAGCGGACGTTCCCAGGGCGGAATTTTCCGCGTTTCATCCTCGGGCCGCAGCAGCAGGGCGGCAAGGGCCGGGCTCAGGGTCAGTGAGACGAAGGCCGAGATCACGGTGGCGACGGCAATGGTTAGGGCAAATTGCCGGTAGAACTGGCCGGTGATGCCCTCAAGGAACGCGGCAGGAATGAACACCGCCGCCAGCACCAGGGCGATGGAGACCAGTGCCCCGCCCACCTCGTCCATGGTGGTGTGGGCGGCCTGGCGCGGGGTCTGCCCGTCGCGCAGATTCCGGTCCACATTCTCGATCACGACAATGGCGTCATCCACGACGATTCCGATGGCGAGCACGAGGCCGAACAGGGTGAGATTGTTGAGCGAGAAGCCAAGGGCCGCCATCACGGCAAAGGTGCCGATAAGGGAGATCGGGATTGCAAGGATCGGGATGATCGAGGCCCGGAAGGACTGAAGGAAGACAAACACGACGAGGATCACGAGCAGCACCGCTTCGGCGATGGTCTTGTACACCTCGTTGATGGACTCGCCGACAAAGGCCGTCGGATTGTACACCACTCGATATTCAAGGCCGTCCGGAAAATCCTGGGCCAGATCATCCATGGTTGCAATGATTTCGTCGGCCGTTGCGAGCGCATTCGAGCCTGGCCGCTGGAAAATGGGCATGGCCACGGCATTGTCTTCACCCAGATAGGACCGGGTCACATAATCCTGCGCACCCAGTTCCACACGGGCCACATCCCGCACACGGACCACCTGACCGTCATCGCCGCGCGCCACGATGATGTCTGCAAAGGCTGCTGGATCATCAAGGCGCCCCAGGGTCTGGATCGGAGTCGCGAATGCCGTGGGCGCGACAATGGGCTCGGCGCCAATGGTCCCGGAGGCAATCTGAACATTTTGCGCCCGCAAAGCCGCAACCACATCCCCCGCCGTCAGCTCCAGGGAGGACAGTTTGTCCGGATCGAGCCACACCCGCATGGCATATTCACTGCCGCCGAAAATGCGGATCTGGCCGACGCCGTCGATGCGGGCGAGGGGGTCGCGAACCTGGAAGTTCACATAGTTCGCGATATAGAGCTGATCATAGGTTTTATCCGGGGACAGAAGATGGACCACGATCATGAGGTCCGGCGAGTTCTTGCCCGTTGTCACACCGAGCCGGCGCACTTCTTCGGGCAGGCGCGGTTCGGCCCGGGCCACCCGGTTCTGCACCAGCACCTGGGCATCATCGAGATTGGTGCCGAGCTTGAAGGTGATGGTCAGGGTCATGCGCCCGTCATTTGTGGACTGGGACAGCATGTAAAGCATGTTCTCAACCCCGTTGATCTCCTGTTCAAGCGGGGTGGCGACGGTGGCGGCAACGGTTTCGGCCGTCGCGCCGGGATAGGTCGCGGTCACCTGGATCGTGGGCGGTGCAATCTCCGGATATTGGGTGATTGGCAAGCTCAGATAGCCGATGGTCCCGATCATGACGACCAGGATCGACATCACGGCCGCAAAGATGGGCCGATCAACGAAGAAATGGGCGCCCCTCATTCGCCCGCTCCCGTGGCTGTGCCGGCATTGCCCGCTGGCGCGGTAACCCGCTTCATGGTGGGCCCGTTCATGGTTGGCCCGTTCGTGGTTGGCCCGTTCGTGGTTGGCCCGTTCGTGGTTGGCCCGTTCGTGGTTGGTATGAGTCTCAGGGCCGTTTCCTTGAATTCAATGCTGGTCTCTTCGGCTTTGACCGGCAGACCCGGGCGCACTCGCTGGAGGCCGGCCACGATGACGCGGTCTTCATCGGTGAGGCCGCTTTTGATGATCCGCAGGCCGTTATAGAGATTGCCGATCACCACCGGGCGCCGCTCGGCCTTGCCGTCTTCTGTCACCACCAGGACGAATTTATCGGCCTGGTCGGAGCCCACCGCTTCATCCGGGATCAAGATTGCACGATAGAGCCCGCTGCCGGGCAGGCGGATGCGCCCGAAAAGGCCGGGTGTCAGCAGAAGATCCTCGTTTCCAAAGACAGCGCGCGCCGAAATCGTGCCCGTGGAATTGCTCAGGCGGTTGTCGACAAAGTCGATATAGCCTTCGCGCGTGAAATCGTCCTCATCGGCAAGGCGAACGGCCACGGGTGTTGGGTTTTCCCGGGCATTGGGGCGGCTTCCGGAGCGATCGAGGCGCACATATTTCAGATAGTCCTGTTCGCTCACGGTGAAGATGAAATAGATCGGATCAAGGGAGACAATTGAGGTCAGGGCCGTGCCGCCCACATCGCCCGCTGTTATCAGATTGCCCTTGGTCACTTGCTCCCGGCTGATCCGCCCCCGGATGGGCGCCCGTATTTCTGTGAATTCCAGATTGAGCTGGGCCTGGCGCAGATTGGCTTGAGAGCGCTGAAGGGTCGCCGCGGCCACGTTTTTTTGCTGAACCCTCGCATCGAAATCGCTTTCGGAGAGATTGCCGCGTTTCAGGAGCGGTTCGGCGCGGCGCAGATCATTCTCGGCCAGTTTGAGCTGGGCTTCGGCAGCGGCCACATCCGCTTCCGCCGCATCAAGGGCCGCCTGGAAGGGGCGCTGGTCGATGACGAAGAGGACCTGGTCTTTCTCCACGATCTCGCCGGCCGTGAAGGTGATCTGGTCCAGATAGCCGCTGACCCGGGCGCGAATGTCCACACTCTCAACCGCCTGGAATCGGCCCGTATAATGATCGTATTCGACAATCTCGCGGGCAATCGGGCTCGCGACCGAGACAGTCGGGGTCGATGGCGTGCCGCCTTGGCCGGGTCTGTCCTGACCGCAGGCGGCAACAAAGACCATTAAGCCTGTGCACAATCCGGCAAACCAGGAGAGGGGCCGCCGAGCAGGGGTCGCATGTTCAGGAGTGGTTATCTCAAGCTGCGGATGGTCCATCTGTGGATTTTCCATCTGTGGATTGTCCATCTGTGGGTTGTCCATGGGGCGGGGGCTCCTTCGGCGCGAGGCGCTTGCGGCCAATTGGCGAAAGCTTTGGCGCAGTTAAACCCCGCGCGCCACATTCGCAAGTGCAGCGAAATGAATGTTTCTTGACGGATGGTCTTTCGGTCTGGGGCCAAATGCCGCTCAGCGCTGGCCATTAAGGGGCTTCACGCGTAGATTGGCGGAATGAACAGACCGCGAACGCGAGAGCGTTTTCTTGAGATTGTCCATGGGAGTGCGCGCCGGACATGCTTGATCAACGTCTGACCACCGCAACGGTTCTTGAAGAGGATTCTGGGGAGACAAGCCTCAGGCCCCTTGCCCTTGGTGATTTTATCGGCCAGCCGGTGGCGCGGAAAAATCTTGCCGTGTTCATCGAGGCGGCGAAGGGCAGGGGGGAGGCCCTTGATCATGTGCTGCTTTCCGGGCCGCCGGGCCTTGGCAAGACCACCCTGGCGCAAATCGTGGCACGCGAGCTTGGGGTCAATTTCCGCGCGACCTCGGGGCCGGTGATCGCAAAAGCCGGGGATCTGGCCGCCATGCTGACCAATCTCCAGCCCAGTGATGTTCTGTTCATTGATGAAATCCACCGGCTCAATCCGGCCGTGGAGGAAATTCTTTACCCGGCCATGGAGGATTTCCAGCTCGACCTCATCATCGGCGAGGGGCCGGCGGCCCGGTCCGTGAAAATCGATCTGGCGCCTTTCACGCTGGTGGCCGCAACGACTCGCATGGGGCTCTTGTCCACGCCGCTGCGGGACCGCTTCGGCATCCCCATTCGGCTTGAATTTTACTCCGTGGAGGATTTGACCCGGATCGTGGAGCGTGGTGCCCGGGTGCTTAGCGTCGCCATTGATGGGGACGGCGCGCTGGAAATCGCCCGCCGGGCCCGGGGCACGCCGCGCATCGCGGGGCGTCTGCTCCGCCGTGTACGGGATTTCGCCGATCATGGCGGCGCGCCGGCCATTACCGCGCCCGTGGCCGATGAGGCTTTGACCCGCCTCGATGTGGATCAAAGGGGCTTTGACGGGCTCGACCACCGTTACTTGCGCACAATCGCGGTTCATTTCGAGGGCGGTCCTGTGGGGATCGAAACCGTCGCGGCCGCCCTGTCCGAACCGAAAGATGCGCTTGAGGATATTGTCGAGCCCTATTTGATCCAGCAGGGTTTCGTGAAGCGCACGCCGCGGGGCCGGGTGCTGATGCCCATTGCTTTCACCCATCTTGGGTTGACGCCGCCCCTGCTGGAGCCTGAGCCCATGGACCTTTTCACAGGGCTCAACGGCGCGGCGTCCGATTCGGAGTGAAACAAGGGGGGCAGCGGCCCATGACGGACCATCGGGACATGGCAGGGCACGGATTGCCGCCTGGAGGCGCTTTTTTCGGCACGCGCCACCTGCTTCCCGTGCGGATCTATTATGAGGACACGGACTTTTCCGGCGTCGTTTATCATGCGAACTACTTGCGCTTCTTAGAGCGCGGGCGCAGCGACTGCCTGCGTCTGGCCGGTGTTCACCATGCGGAGCTTTGGGCCCGGCCGGAGCCGCTGGCATTCACGATCCGGCGGATCGACATGACCTTTCATCAGCCGGCACGAATCGACGACTCTCTTATCGTGACAACGCAGTTCACCAGAGCCTCGGGCGCGCGGATCGAGGCTGTGCAGTGGATCACGCGGGACACGAAGGTGATTTTCCAGGCGGGCGTTTTTGCGGCCTGCATCAATGGGGAAGGCCGCCCCCGGCGAATCCCGTCCGATGTGGCATCAAACATGGCGCCGTATCTGGCCGAGGGCGAGCCTGAGGGCTGAAAAACTGTGAGGTTTTAGAAGGGGGTGGGCCGATCCGGTGGCCAGGCCCTGCAAGCCGCAGTTTGGTCATAAAGATCTCAAAATCTCGTCACGTTGGGGCAGGGGGACGACCGCGCGATCCCTTTCTTCCGCCACCGCTTTGCCCATCTGGGTCCACAAAGCACTGGTCTTGAATAGGCTTAAGGTCGAGCCGGCATCCTGGCGGCGGCGGCTGCAGCTTCGGTCCTGGCCTTACGCCGTCGCCTGCGCTTTTGCGCATCTGAGGTGTGGGCCATGGGGACCAGATGATGGACCAGGACGTGAGGATGGCACTAAGCGGCGCGGTTTAATTCGGCGCAGGCTTCGAACCCTGCCATCATGCCGGCCGACGGCGAATCCTGAAGACGAAAGAGGCTTTCCATGCCGGATCTTGAATTTTCCATCTGGGCCTTGTTCCTGCGAGCCGACATCGTGGTCAAGCTGGTCATTATCGGCCTGGTGATGGCATCGATCTGGAGTTGGGCGATCATTCTGGAAAAGGCATTTCGCCTGCGCCGCCTGGCCCGCGCCGCCGACAAGTTCGAAGATGTGTTCTGGTCAGGCACGCCCCTTGAGGATCTGGTGCAGCAGATTGGTGGACGGTCCGCGACGCCGATCGAACAGGTCTTCACCGCCGCGATGCGGGAATGGCGCCGGTCCACGGAAAAAGGGCCGCTTTATTCTGGCCTTCAGGAGCGCATCGATCGGGTCATGAATGTGACCATCAGTCGGGAGTTGGGCCGTGTGGAGAGCCAGCTTGGCTTTCTGGCCACTGTAGGGTCAACGGCCCCCTTTGTGGGCTTGTTCGGCACCGTTTGGGGCATCATGAACACCCTTCAATCCATCGGCATGAACAAGGCAACGACCCTTGCCGTGGTCGCGCCCGGCATTGCAGAAGCACTTTTCGCGACGGCCCTTGGCCTTCTCGCTGCCATCCCGGCTGTCGTTGCTTACAACCGCTTTGCGAGCCAGGTCGGCCGCTATGGCAGCCGCCTTGAAGGCTTCGCCGATGAGTTTGCCGCCATCTTGTCTCGGCAGGTTGATGAGCGGACCCGGAGCGATCTCGGCGAACGGGGGCAATAATGGCGGGAATGCAGGCCACAGGGACTGGGGCTGCAAGGCGCGGTGGGCGTCGGCCCCGGCGCTTCCAGCCCATGAGTGAAATCAACGTCACACCATTCGTGGACGTCATGATGGTGCTCCTGGTGATCTTCATGGTGACGGCGCCGCTGCTCACGGTGGGGGTGCCCGTTGATCTGCCGGAAACGGCGGCAGGGCCCCTAACCGGGTCGGATGAACCCCTGTCGGTGAGCGTCACGGCCGACTCGCGCATTTTTGTGCAGGATACGGAAATTCCGCTTGAGGCCCTTGTGCCGAAGCTCAACCAGATCACGCGCAACAATCCGGATGTGCGAATTTTTCTGCGTGCTGACAAAACTGTGGACTATGGGAACTTCATGGTCGTGCTGGGCACGCTGAATGCCGCGGGCTTCAACCGGGTCGGCCTTGTTGGGGAAACGCCCGGGCCATGACGCTCGCGCGCAGTGGCCTTCGGATGGCACACAAGACCATGTCTGGGGCATTGGGGCTCGTGACACGGGCAAGCGCCTTTCGCGCGCCGGCTGATCATGCGGCAACAGGGATAAGGAAGTAGATGCGGACTGCCGTTGCCATATCCGCCCTGATGCATGCCGGCGTTCTGGCCCTTGGCTTTGTCGCCTTGCCGGCGTCCAAGAGCACGCCAGTGGACGTGCCTGCTGTCCTCAATGTCGAATATGTCACGATCGGTGATGAGACCAATATTCGGCCGCTGATTGGGCAGGATGCGGAGCAAGCTGTGGAAGCCTCAGCGCCTGAGCGGCGCCCGGCCGCCCAGCCGGTGGCCCGTCCCCCCCGGCCGCTCCCCCAGACCCGGCCAATCCCCCAGACCCGGCCAATCCCCCAGACCCAGCCAGTCCCCCAGACCCAGCCCGCGCCGCAAAATCCGGCTCCCACTCCTGTAGCCCGCACCGAACCGGAGCCGGCGCCCCGTCCAGTGCCCCAACCGGACCCGGAGCCGCAGGCTGAGACCACTGCCGAGCTGGTTGCGCCGGAACCGGTCACCGAGCCAACAGCTGAGCCGCAAGCCGCGTCATCAGACCCTGCGCCGGAGCCTGAGACTTCGCCCACGCCCTTGCCAGAACCGGAGAAATCAGTAGTCGAAGCCGTTGCGGAGGCCGAGGCGACCCCTGCGCCGCAGACGCCCGCCCCGGCGCCGAAAGTTATGCCACGGCCCTTCCAGACTGCCCAAAGCGCTGAGCCCCAGAATGCGGAACCGGAGACGGATGATTTCTTCGCCCAGACGGCCGCGCTTCTGGACAAGCATCCGGATGCGGAAAAAGAGCGCGTGTTCCATCGGCCTTCGGAGACGCCTGAGGGGGAAACAGCCGATCGCTCACGCGCGGCCGCCGGCCTTCAGACCGGGCTGACCCTTAATGAAACCGATGCCATCAAGGCGCAGCTCAAGCGCTGCTGGTCACCCCCGACCGGTGCGCCGAATGCCGAAGAGCTGATCGTGACCTTGCGGGTGAGCTTCAACCCGGACGGGTCGGTGGCCGGTGTTCCACGGGTCGTGAATTCCTGGCTGTCCCAAGCGGATGGCTATATGCGTGCGGCCACGGATCGCGCCATCCGAGCCGTGCTCCAGTGTCAGCCATTCCAGCTGCCCGTGGAGCGATACAACAATTGGCGTCTGGTGGATCTCGAGTTTGATCCGCGTTTTCTGCTTGGGAATTGAGGGGCTGTCCCGGCAAGTGACGGGCCCCGCAGGCGTTGACGACAAGGAGAGGACAGTGAGGTACGGTTCGAGTCTCCGGCGTAAAGGGCATGATGACAGGGGCCAGGCCATGCGCCTTGTGTGCGCTGTCTTCTTGGCCCTGATGGTGTGTGTGTCCGTACTGACGGACTTCGCGCATGCCCAGGATGACTATGCTCCGCCGCGCATCACCATAACGGACGGGACCGTGGAGCCCATGCCGATCGCGGTGGCCCCGTTTATTGATACCATGGGCGCCGGGCGCGGCTATGGCCGCGACATTGCCGGCGTCATTCGGAACAATCTCAAGCGCTCCGGCCTCTTCGATCCCATTGATGAAGCTGCCTTTATCGAGCAGATCGGCTCATTTGACCGCCGGCCGCGCTTCGGTGACTGGCGGCTGATCAATGCCGAGGTACTGGTCACAGGTCAGGTTCTGCCGCTCACGGATGGTCGCCTCAAAGTCAAGTTCCTGTTGTGGGATGTCTTTTCCGAACGGGACATGGTGGGTTTTGAATTCTCCATCTCGCCCGACAGCTGGCGCCGTGTCGCGCATATGATCTCCGATGACATTTACCAGGCGCTGACCGGTGAAGAGGGCTATTTTGACACGCGGATTGTGTTCATCGCTGAGTCCGGTCCCAAGGTGGACCGGCGCAAGCGGCTTGCCATCATGGATCAGGACGGGGCCAATCCCCTTTACCTGACGACTGGCGAGTCTCTGGTCCTCACACCGCGCTTCAGCCCGACCCAGCAGCAGGTCGTCTATATGTCCTATGCGGGCTCGCGGCCGCGGGTCTATCTTCTCGACATTGAAAGCGGGCAACAGGAAGTGGTGGGTGATTTTCCCGGCATGACCTTCGCGCCGCGCTTTTCGCCCACGGGGCGCAGCGTCATTATGAGCCTGGAGCGGGATGGCAACACCGACATTTATGACATGGACTTGCAGACCAGGGTCACGCGCCGGCTGACGTCCCATCCTGGAATCGATGTGTCCCCCTCTTATTCACCGGACGGACAAAGGGTGACCTTCGACTCAGACCGCAGCGGCGCGCAACAGGTCTATGTGATGAATGCGGATGGCAGTGGGCCACGGCGTATCAGCTTTGGTGACGGGCGGTATATGACCCCGGTGTGGTCTCCGCGCGGCGATTTGATCGCCTTCACCAAGAGTCTGAAGGGGCGTTTTTATATCGGTGTGATGAGCACGGACGGCAGTGGTGAGCGTCTCTTGACGGAAAGCTTTCTCGATGAAGCGCCCACCTGGTCGCCCAATGGCCGGGTTCTGATGTTTTTCCGCCAGACACCGACCCGTTCTGATGGCTCCGGCGGGTCGATCCGTCTGTGGTCCGTGGATTTGACGGGATATAATGAGCGCCCCGTGCCGACCTATGGTGATGCGTCAGACCCGGCATGGTCACCGCTTCTCTCCGCGCCCAGATTTTAGAGCTTTTTTAAAAGCTTTCAGATCGAGAGAATGCTCTAGGGCCCTCACTTTGAGTGCTTTTCGGACGGGAAACCGTGTTCGACGTTTCCGAAAAAAGTGCCCTGGCTCTCCGCTTTGATTGGGGCACGTAGCGAGGGCCGTTTGATGTTTGGGGCAAGGGATCTAAGGGACCCTTGCTTGAAGGGACTCAAGGCACCCTCTAATGTGCAATACATGACGGGTGCTGTTTCGCACTGTCGGCCGATGTGGTCCGTATGGAAACGGATAGAGGGATCATCGGCCGGATAGGCTGGATCGGACGTCGCGTTGATGGAGTGTCAGATGGATCGAGCGATGGGTTTTATGTCGGAGCGGACTCTCACGGCCCGTAATGGGGTCGTCAAACTGGCCGCGGCCGTGCTTATGGTGTTGGCCGTTGCCGCCTGTGCGTCAAAAGACAACCAGACCGTCGCCACCAGCGGCCAAGCGGGTTTTGAGCAGGGGCCGGTCATCGCCCCTCAGGCCATGGGCCCGGCCGAAGGCACGGAGGAGCACTTCCTTGTCAGTGTACAGAACCGGGTGTTCTTCGATACGGACCGGCATGACCTCAATGCCCGCGCCCGGGAAATCCTGGCCCAACAGGCCGCATGGCTCCAGCGATATCCATCCGTCTCCATCCTCGTGGAAGGGCATGCGGATGAGCGCGGCACGCGCGAGTATAACCTTGCCCTCGGTGCGCGCCGGGCGAATTCGGTGAAGGATTACCTGGTCGGTCTCGGTGTCTCGCCGCAACGGGTCCGCACGATCTCTTACGGTAAGGAGCGCCCCGAGGCGCCGGGATCGAACAACGCCGCGTGGCGTTTGAACAGACGCAGTGTGACGGCGATCGCGAACAAACCCGGTGTTTGACCCGAGCGGCCCGACGGTCCCGGCCCGTGGCTGAACCGTTTGGGCCAAACTGTTTTGGCCAAACTCTCCTGGCCGGGCACGACTCGTGGTTTTGTGAACAGGGAGGGGCGGAAAGCCTATTCCCTGTCGAAAAGACCCATGGGAGACCCGTGATACCCATCTTCACGGACTTCCCACTCCGCCCCGTCTGTCCGCCAACACCATGGGCAACCTGCGTTTTGTGCCGGCCCTGGGCGTTTGAAATGGATGTGGCATAATGAAGGCGATGACGGGTATCCGCTGCGCGCAGAGCAAGTTGTGAGGGGGACGATCATGGGTCATGAAACTGTGTCGACACTAAAAATGAAGTTTGGAACCTGGCGCCGCGCCACGCGTCGCTTGCCCTTGGTTCTCGCCCTGTCCGCCGGGATTTTCTGGGGATTGACTGTTTCGACAGCCTCGCCCGCCGCAGCCCAGACCAGCGGTGAGCTTCTCGCTTTGCTTGAGCGCATCGAACGGCTGGAGCGGGAGCTCCTGGCCATGCGCACGGTGCTTGGATCCCAAGACGGTCAGGCCGTCCCAGGTCAGGTCTCGCCATCCCAGCCTCCAGTATCGATGGTTCCTGGCGTATCGACCGATGCGGCGCCTGAAGGTGTGCCCGGGCAACCTGTCGCTGGCCCCCAGGGGTTGTTGCCCGGTGGACGGGCGTCGGCGGCCACGGTCGGGGATCCGGCTCTGGCCCGCGTCCTGGTGCGGGTGGATCAGCTTGAGTCCGAGCTGACACGCATGACCGGGGAGTTGGAGCGGCTCCAATACCGGTATGAGCGGTTGAACACGACCGTGAACCAACTGGCCCAGGGTGGGTTCCAGGCACCGGGCGCGCCGGTGGATGTGGCTGGAGCTGGCCAAGGGCGCGCCCCGGGGCAGCCCCAGTCCCTGGACGCCCAGCAGTCTGGGCAAATGCAGGGCCCTGCAGTCGGTGTTGACGGTCAGCCCCTGGCGCCGAACGCCGCCATGACGGCGCCGGGCGTCAATGACGGGCTTCCCCCGCTGAGCGGTGACGTGCGCCTCGACTATAAGACCGCGCTTGATCTTCTTTACACAGGCGAGTTTGCCGTCGCCGAGGCTGCCTTCCGCCGTTTCGTGGAAACCTATCCTGACTCAGATTTTCTGGGTGAGGCCCATTATTGGATCGGCGAGTCCTTCTTCGTGCGGGAACTCTACAAGCGCGCGAGCGAGTCCTATCTCCAGTCCGCCAGGGACTATCCCAAAAACACCAAGGCGGCCGACAGCCTTTTGAAGCTGGCATTCACCTTCAAGGCACTCGGTGAAGGCGATCAGGCGTGCAAGGCTCTCAGGCAGATTGTCGACAATTATCCCGATGCATCCGAGCCCATCAAACGCAGTGTGCGCAAAGCGCGCGCCGATTTCCTTTGCCGTTGAGGCGCTTACGGATTCGGTCTGTGGATTTACCCGCCAATGTAGCAGGCTCAGCTTGTGCTCGCCTTTCCATCGTGCTTTCTACGTTGCTTAATGGTTGGAGAGGCGGCGGCGAAATTCCGAAAAGGACCGCGATTGGCGCGTGTCCTATGGTCCGCCATTTGCTTGAGGTGGATCGATGGCGTCACAGGACGGAGGCCGGGGTGAGCTGAAAGCAACGCAGCACACCCGCAAACGCGAGTCAGGCGGCTCTCCGTCACCCGATGCCGAATTGTCACCCGATGCCCAATTCGCAACGCCGCCCCTTGGCAACGATTCCCTGGGCAACGATTCCGTGGGC
>CAYUYV010000003.1:66163-68740 GCA_964449455.1 uncultured Alphaproteobacteria bacterium
GCGATGGGTCCCACGGCGATGGGTCCATGGATGACACGGCTGACCTCGCCGTCCCGGCCCGGACCTCGTCCAGCCGTCCGGGCCTGCGCCTTACCTGTCGTGAGCCTGATCCCGACCCTGACTGCTGTTCCCTTGTCGATCCGACCGATTTTACCCGCGTTGCGGATGCGCTTGCACTGGTTCCGCCCGTTGCCGTGGCTGTCTCCGGTGGTGGAGACAGCATCGCCCTGTTGCGCCTCGTCCAGCAGTGGTCCTTGGCCTTTGACGACGGCGACGGTGTCGGATCGGTGGGCGATGGAGTGGAGCGCGGGGAGGAGCAAGGAGGCCTTGCGGCCTGGCTAAGCGCGACCAGATCCCGCTCGCCCCTGGTGACTGCCATCACGGTCGACCACGGATTTCGCGCCGAGGCGGCGTCCGAAGCGGACTGGGTCGCCGGTGAAGCGCGGGCCATCGGTATTGCCCATGTCACACTGCGCATCGACGGGCCGGGCGGAAAAGGGGCCACGGCGAACAATGTTCAGGCCCAGGCCCGGGCGGCCCGTTATGCCGCCATGGAGGCCTGGTGCCGGGATCATGGCGTGCCGACCCTGCTCACCGGTCACACGCAGGACGACCAGGCCGAGACGGTCCTGATGCGGCTTATTCGAGGCAGCGGGGTCGACGGCCTGTCCGGCATTCCCCAGCGCCTGGTGCTGCGTGATCCGGGTGGACGGCCGAGTGTCGAGGTGCTTCGGCCCCTTCTGGGCATGTCGCGCTGCGCGCTCCGGCGGACCCTTCAGGCGTCGGGGCAGGCCTGGATTGAGGATCCCTCCAATGAGGATGAGCGCTTCACCCGCGTCCGGGTTCGCCGGCTTCTGGAGGCTTTCGCGGCTGAGGGGCTGACCGCAGGACGGCTTGCGGCGACCGCGCAACGGATGGGCCGGGCCCGGTCCGCGCTGGAGCAGGCTAGCCAGACCCTCATGTCCGATACGGTCACCTGGCACCGGGCCGGCTTTGCCTGGATCGGTGTCGACGAGCTTTTGCGCGCGCCGGAGGATGTGGGTCTGCGCGCCCTGTCCCATGTGATCCAGGGGGTTGGCGGTCTGGCCTATCCGCCCCGCCATGACCGCCTGGTGCGACTGGCCGAAAGTTTGCGCCAGAGCCGCCTCGACCGCGTGCGCACTCTGGGCCATTGCCGCATTGCGCCCGTGGCCCAGGGCGGTGTCTTGATGTTCGTGCGCGAGAACCGGAATCTGCCGAAGCCGCTGCCCTTGCCTGCTGGCGCATTCAAGACCTGGGACGGGCGCTTCCAGGTCTCCGTGCCCAAAGGCGGCGTGAGCGGTGAAGTGAGGCCCCTCGGTGCCGGCATGTCCCAGGTGTTTCCGGAACGGCGCAGCGCCGCCCGGTTTTCCCTGCCCCAATCGGTCCGCCTGACCTTGCCGGCGCTGTGGTGCGGGACAAAGGTGATCGCCGTGCCCCATCTGGGCTTTGACCCTGAAAAAACCGGATTTCGGGCGATCTTTCAGAACGATGACGTCAACCTGCCTTGTCACCTTGACGCTTCCTATGGCCACAGCGCTTAATCTCTGGTGGCGGACCGCGGGACCATGCCTACATGATTAGCATGGCGGTGGCAGACTGCCCGGCGTTTGGCCTTTGATACGGCGCCCGGGGTGACTGACCGCGTGGGCTGCGGAACCGTGTTGGAACGGCCTTCGGCATGGAGCCCGTTGGTTGCACCCAACAGGGGTGAGCGAGAGCCTTGAGAAAGGCCAGTGTGAGGAACGGCACCGATGAATTTTCGGAATTTTGCTCTTTGGGCGATCATTCTTTTATTGCTTGTTGCCTTGTTCAATCTGTTCCAGGGCACGCCGCAGCAGGGCGCCGGAAATGAGATAAAATATTCGGACTTCCTGGCCCGCGTGGATACGGGGCAAGTGCGCGACGTGGTTATCGAAGGCCAGCGCGTGTCGGGACGATTCTCGGACGGCCAGGAGTTTTTCACCATCGCGCCGGAGAATTCGGATTTCGTTACCCGTCTGACGGACCGTGACGTCACGGTACAGATCAAGACCGAAGGCGATTCCATGCACCCGCTGCTCGGGATCCTCATTTCCTGGTTCCCAATGCTGCTGTTGATCGCGGTCTGGATTTTCTTCATGCGTCAGATGCAGTCTGGCGGCGGCAAAGCCATGGGCTTTGGCAAGTCCAAGGCCAAACTGCTGACCGAGCGCCATGGCCGGGTGACCTTCGATGATGTGGCCGGCATTGATGAGGCCAAGGAAGAACTCGAAGAGATTGTCGACTTCCTGAAGGATCCCCAGAAGTTCCAGAAGCTCGGCGGCAAAATCCCCAAAGGCGCTCTGCTGGTGGGCCCGCCGGGCACGGGTAAGACCCTGCTCGCCCGTGCCATTGCCGGCGAAGCGAATGTGCCCTTCTTCACCATTTCCGGTTCGGACTTCGTGGAAATGTTCGTCGGCGTGGGCGCGAGCCGCGTGCGCGACATGTTCGAGCAGGCCAAGAAGAACGCCCCCTGCATCATCTTTATTGACGAGTTTGACGCTGTGGGCCGCCTTCGCGGCGCCGGTCTTGGCGGCG
>CAYUYV010000004.1:0-25837 GCA_964449455.1 uncultured Alphaproteobacteria bacterium
TAGGCGTGAAGCTGCAAATAGACCCCGTTCATCAGGCGCAGGGGCTTGAACTGGTCTTCCGTCAGCTCGCCCGACAGGCGGCGGGCCACCTGGCCCCGGAACTGCCGGACCCGCTCGGTGACCATGGTCCGGTCGAATTCATCGTAGCGATACATGGGCAATCCTTGCGGTTTTGGCCTTGCCGCTTCTGGACCTGCGGTTCAATCGGCCTTGCGGTTTGAGCCCCTTGATCCTTTGGCCTGGGACGAAAGGGCACAGCGTCTGCCGTCAGTCTTCTGCCTGTTTTCCAAGATCAAGGCGCACCGTCGGCCCCAGCGCCCGGATTTTCTCCCGCGCCGAGAGGGCTATGATGGAGCCGTCCTCGGCTTGGGAAACGTCGAAGGGATAAACATCAACCACGATCAGCCGCTCGATGTCGGCTCGGGCGGCCGCAATCCAGGTGTCGATATCGTCATCGAGCCCGAGGATCTGCGCGTCAGCGAGCTCCAGGCTCCAGCGCCGCATGGACGTGTAATACACCACCTCGCCGTCATCGAGCCGGTTGGCGGTGATGATCTGAGGATGCTTGCGCGGTGCCATGGGATCCTCCTGTTGCCGCAGCACTTCGAGGCATGTGGCACCCTTTGTATTCTCCATCAAGGGCTGCGTAAAAAGCCTAGATCACAGTGTTTAAGTGTAAAATTGGCCCGGCTTGTATCATTCCAGGCCGTCAAAGGTGCTGTCATGCCAGCCCGCGAGCAGCCGGCGCTCCAGGGCGGCCAGGGCGGCGTAAATCCCCACACCCATCAAGGAGAGGAGGACCAGGGCGGCAAACATGCGCGGCACCTCCAGCCGGTTGCCAGCCTCCATGATGCGCCAGGCGAGGCCCCCCGACCCGCCGGAGCCGGCGACGAATTCCGCCGTGACAACCGCGATCAGGCTGAGGCCCCCGGCAATCTTCATCCCCGTCAGCAGATAGGGCAGGGCATTGGGCAGGCGCAGGCGGAGCAGGATCTGCCAGCGATTGGCCCCGTAAAGGTCAAACAGGGCTTTCAAATTGGGATCAACGGAGCGCAGGCCCGTGAGCGCGTTCGCCAAAACCGGAAAAAACGCCACGATGAAGGCCAGCACCAGGATGGCCAGTTTTGGCCGGTCGATCCCCACCCAGATTACAATGAGCGGTGCGATGGCCACGATGGGGGTGACCTGCAAAATGACCGCATAGGGATAAAGAGCCCGCTCCAACAGACGGCTCTGGGCAAAAAGGATCGCGAGGCTCACACCCCCGAAAACGGCGAGAAGGAAGGCGGCGAGCGTCAGCCAGAGTGTTGTGAGGGCGGCGGCGGCAAGGCCCGGCCCGTGGGTGACGAAAGCGCCGGCCACGGCGCTCGGCGCGGGCAGCACATAGGCAGGAACATCAAGGGCCCGGACAAGGCCCTCCCAAAGGGCGAGGACCAGGAGGCCAAACAGGGCCGGCACAAAACGCATGAATGCCGGATCGCCATCGCGCGGCGCATCGGCATCCGGTTCGGTCTCATGACCAGCGGTGCGGCGGGGCAGGGCAGGCAACAGACTCATGGGGCGGTGCCCTTCTCGACGGCCGCTTTCAGGCTTGAGGAAACGCGGGCGACCATGCGCAGGAAATAATCCGTGGTGCGATCGTCCGGATTGCGTGAGCCTTCGGGGGTGACCGGGATTACCTCGTGGATGCGGCCGGGCCGGGGGCTCATGACCACGATCCGGTCCGACAGATAGACCGCCTCGCTGACCGAATGGGTCACAAAAACAACAGTCATGGCATGGGCCGCGCGAATGGCCAGAAGATCATCGTTGAGGTCGTTGCGGGTGATCTCGTCCAGGGCGCCGAAGGGCTCGTCCATCAGGATGACGGCCGGATCCGTTACCAGGGCGCGAGCCAGGGCGGTGCGCATGCGCATGCCCCCGGACAATTGACGGGGAAAGCGGTCCCCAAAACTGGAAAGCCCGACCCGGGCAAGGGCCGCAGTCACCCGGACCTGTTCATCCGCTGGCGGATGAGCATCGCCTAAGCGAAAGGGCAATGCCACATTGTCCGTAACACTGGCCCAAGGCATCAGGGTCGGGTCCTGGAAGACAACGCTGACCCGTCCCGTGGCGGGGCTTTCCCCGGTGCTGTCCCCCGATGGCGCCAGAGACGGCGCGAGTGACGGCGCGAGTGACGGCGCGAGTGATGGTACGAGGCCGGGGCGCTCCAGCTCGCCGCCCGTTGGGGCGGAGAGACCCGCAAAGATGCGCAGCAAGGTGCTCTTGCCACATCCGGACGGACCCAACAGGGAAATGATCTCTCCGGTGATGATGTCGAGATCGACCCCGTCGAGGGCGAGCGTTCCGTCGCGATATCGTTTGGAAAGACCGCGCGCCCGGATGAGAGGGGCAACCGGCGTCACGGCGTTGCCCCGGCGTCCGATTTCTGGGGCAGGAAATCGAGGGTAAAGGCGTCCTGCCAGGGCAGGTCCTTCTTATAGAGACCCGCATCACTCATCAATCCGTAGAACCGCTCCCACCGTGCTTCGGACATGGCGCCAACGACATCAGCCGATCCGTCCTGAGGCCACACAATCCCATAGGCGATGAGCTTTTCCCTGGCCTGGTCCAGGATGTCCCGTTCCATGTCCGGATTGTCACGTTGGATCAGGTCATGGGCCGGTTCCGGGTTGTCGGACAGATAGCGGCGCCATCCCTCAATGCTTGCCGCCACGAAGGCCCGGACGATCTCGGGGCGGGTGTCCATGGTCTCCTGGCGGGTCATCACCATGGTGGCGTAGCTGGGATACCCGTAGTCCGCCAGCAGATAGACCTCCGGAGCAGCGCCCAGTTCCCGCTCGATGATAAAAGGTTCGGAGGTGATGTACCCCTGCTGGATGGCCCGGGAGTCCACCAAAAAGGGTGCCACGGAAGAGGTATATTTGCGGATCTGCTTGTCCGTGAACCCATAATCGGCCACAAGCCAGGGCCACCAGGTGGTTCGCGTCGCATCCGAAATCATGACCGGCTTACCCTGGATGTCCGCGAGTGTGTTCACATCCTCGCGCGGATGTGTAATCAAGACTTGCGGGTCTTTCTGGAATGCCGCCATCACAGCCCGGGCCGGCACACCAGCACGGACCAGATTAAGTGGAATGAAGCTGTTCGAGCCCATGGCGAAGTCCACCGCACCGGCCGCCAGCAATTGAGGAATGTTGATTGAGGCGCCGCCGGGACGAATGTCGACCTGCAGGCCGCCCGCTTCGTAAAGGCCGAGCGCCTTGGCCATGTAGAACCCGCCATGTTCAGCCTGCGCCACCCAGTCCGTCGCAAATGTGACCCGGGTGAGGGACCCTTTCGGATCGGTGCGGTTTGTGCCGCGTCCCTCCGAGCTGGGCTCGCTACAGGCGGACAGTCCGACGCTGAGACCGAAGACAAGACACAGGGCGCTAAGGAAACGGAACAGGATCGCAGGACAAAGCATTTCCAGGGTCCTCCAGACCAAGCCGTTGGGAAATGTATGGGTGCGCCGGACGAGAACGCGCAGGAGAAAGACGATCAAAAAAGATGGTGCGGGACATCGGCATGCCGCACGCGGTGAACAGGGTCTCGTGTCACGCACCTCTTGGCGACGGTCCACTCGGCGATGCGACCGTCTAATCGATGAAAACGGGGGCAAACGGGAAAAACAGTGGCCTTATGGATCGGCCCCTTTCATCCCTGTGTCACCTGGAGTTTATGGAACCGGCCCGGTCCCTGCAATTGACATTGCCGCGCCGGGCGACCATGGCATGGCCCTTGCACCTGGTCCCGCAGGGAGACATGACCGACGGGGTGCGTGGGGCCAACGACTGTTGGGAAGTTTGACCATGAATGTGATGAGTCACAGTGTTGTATCGGTGATCGGGTCTCGGCTTTCCCGGGTGCTGGCCCGGGTGCTGGCCCGGGTGCTGGCCCGGGCGCTGGCTCCGATCCACAGATCACCGAAGGCCCCCCGGCTCAATCTTGGCCTTGCCCTTGCTGCGATCGCTCTTGCGGGCCTGCCGGCCTGTGCCAGCCGAACCACCGCCCCCGTCACCACCGTGGATGCGAACGGCCCGTTCCTGCCGCCCCAAGGGGCCGGGCTCCAGCCGACCATCGAAGCCCCCTTGCAAGGTGTCGATCCGGGGCTGCGCCTTTCCTTCCAGGATGTCGAGGCCCTGGCCACCGCCACCGGCGCGGCCGTTATCGAAAGCCAGAACCAGGCTGAGGTGCCCTGGAATGCCATTTCCGGCGTCCGCGGTCTGATCGAAGTCGGGCCGGCCTTTTTTGCAGGCGTTCAGGACATGCATGGGGATCCCTTGCGCGTGCCCGTGACGCTGGCGAGCGGCTTCCAGATCATCCCGACCCAGGAGCGCGGCGTCACACGCGTTAACGCCAATTACCGCAATGGGCCAGGGACCGATTATAAGCGTCTCGGTGTCGTGCCCGCCGGATCCCAGCTGAATATTCTGGGTCAGGTCGGGGCTTCAGACTGGGTCATCGTGGCCCGGGGCACTCAGGGTATCGGCTATATGTTCCGCCCTCTGATTGTGACGTCCGAAGTTGCGCCCTTGAGCTCCGATGCGATGCTCACCCAGGGCATCACCCTGGACCTGACGGGGGAGCAGCCCCTGCCCGAAGGCTATACAGATGAAGAACTGGACCGCCTGTTGATGGGCGGCGCGGCGCGGCGCCCACTGCTCTGCCGGGATCTGCGTCACACGGTTTATGACCAGGGCGGCTCGCCTTTTCGTTGGGCGTCGACGGCGTGCCGGACAAAGCCGCTCACCTGGCGGATTATTGATACCGGGGTCTCCCGCCGGTCCTAAGGGCTCGGCGCATCTGATCCATTACTCGTAAAACGGCCACCACCGGGGGCGATTTCGCTCCCGGCGTTGCATTTTGCGACGCCGGTCGGACCGCCACTCATTTCGTTCCGTGTCCCAATTATTGATGTCGGTGTCGCGAACCCGGTCCAGATCCCGCTTCAAGTGATACAGAAAATCTTTCAGTTCCCGGCGCGCAAACTGGTCCGGCTCTGCCGGATACCCGCCCGGCAGCCTGACCGGGCTCTCTCCTTCATGGGCCGCCTCCATGAAGGCCTTCCAGATGCGGGCCGGTAGGGTCGCGCCGGTCACCTCACGGGTCGGGGAGGCATCATCATTGCCCACCCATACACCGGCAAGACGGCGCCCCGTATAGCCGATGAACCAGGCATCCCGGAAATCCTGACTGGTGCCGGTCTTGCCGGCGGCCGGGTGACCATCGAATTGCGCGCTGCGTCCAGTCCCTGAATGGATCACCTGAAAGAGCATGTGGTTCATGTTCTTGGCGACGCCCGGGGCGATCACGCGGCGAGACTGTTGCTGTCCGCGGTCGAACAAAACACTGCCATCGGGCCTGAGAATGCGGGTCACGATATGGGGCGTCACTTTGCGCCCATTCATGGCGAAGGGCAGATAGGCGCCTGTGAGGTCGAACAGGGTCACTTCCGCTGTACCAAGTGCAATGGAGCGATGGGGTGGCAGGTCTCCTTCAATACCCAGCCGTTTGGCCGCTTCGATGACCTTGTCCCGGCCCACCGTCTCGGACAAGAACACGGCCACGGAGTTGACAGACTGGGCAAGGGCCTGGCGCACGGAAATCCGTCCCCGGAAGGCCCCGCCGTAATTGTCGGGCACCCAATTTCCGACCCGGACCGGCTCGTCGAAGACGGGATCGGTGGGCTGGATACCGTCTTCAAGCGCAGCCAGATAGACAAAGGGTTTGAAGGCAGAGCCCGGTTGGCGTTTGGCCTGGGTCGCCCGGTTGAACTGACTGCGGGAATAGTCTCGCCCACCAACCAGCGCCGTGACCCCGCCCGTGTGATCAAAGGCGACAAGGGCTGCCTCTTGCGCCTCATGGGCCTCCGCTTCGGCATCCATCACCATACGGACGGCTTTGCTGGCCAGGGTCTGGAGGTCCATATCCAGGACGGTCTCGACGCGCACATCACCTCCCGGGGAGGGGACAAGGACCTTTGCCTCCTGGATCGCGGCATCGACGAAATGGGCGACGCTCAATCCTCCGGGCCGCCGAACGGCGACTGCCGGATTGGACCGGGCGGCCGCTTCCTGCGCCGGGGTGATGAAGGCGAAGCGGCGCATATTCATCAAGACCATGGCGGCGCGGGCGGCGGCCCGGTCAGGATCCGTGGTCGGGGCATAGCGGGACGGTGCCTTGGGCAGGCCGGCCAGCATGGCCGCTTCCTGGAGAGACACTTCTGTCGCCGGCTTGCCGAAATAATAGCGGGCGGCCGCGTCGACCCCGTAGGCGCCGGCGCCGAAATAGATCCGGTTGAGATAGAGGCTGAGAATTTCATCCTTGTCCAGATGGCGCTCCAGGCGCACGGCATGGGCAAATTCGGTGAGCTTGCGGGCGATTGACCGCTCCGGGGACAGAAAGATGGTCTTTGCCACCTGCTGCGTTATGGTACTGCCGCCCTGGACTGTGCGTCCGGCATAGAGATTAGCGATCAGGGCGCGGAGGAGCCCGCGGGGATCGACGCCATAGTGCTCGTAGAAGCGCTGGTCCTCAATGGCGAGGAACGCCTTTACAAGATGGTCCGGAAGGTCGGCGACCATGCGCCGTTCGCCATGGAACTCGCCTCTGATGCCAAGGACCTCGCCGCTGCCGTCGACCACCGTGAAGCTGCCTTCACGCTCCCAGGTCCACAAGGTCTCCCGGTTGATCGGCGGCGCCGTGTAACGCTCAAGGGCCAGGGCCAGAAAGCCTGCCACGAACACACCGACAATCGCCGCCAACGCCATGAGGCGCAGCAACAGTCGGATGAGCCAGGATCGTATCGCCGCCAGGAAGCCGGAGATCATGACGCGCTCTCGTCCTTAATCATTGCGTCGTGGAGTCTTTCCCCAGACGGGACCCTAGCCTGCCCTGGACCGGAACGAAACAATCCGGCACCGTCGCAGCGCGGTTGGGCGGATTGTGTGGCCGTCCTGTTCTGTTCCCAGCGAAGAGCCTGATCATGGCGCCATTTTGGAAAACCGTGCCCCTTGAGGCCATGAGCCCACGCCAATGGGAATCCTTGTGCGATGGCTGCGCCAAATGCTGCCTCGTCAAACTGATTGACGAGGACGCCGACGAGACGGGCGATGGGTCCGATCCAACGCTTTACACAAACGCGGCTTGCCGCCTGCTCGATCTTCAGACCTGCCGGTGTACGGGCTATTCCAACCGGCTTCGACTGGTCCCGGGGTGCGTTCGATTGACGCCAGAGAGTCTGCCCAGAATTGCCGGGTGGTTGCCGGCGACCTGCGCCTACCGGCTGGTCTGGGAGGGCAGAGATCTGCCCTGGTGGCACCCTTTGGTGAGCGGCGAAGAGGAGAGCGTCCACCGCTCCGGGGCATCGCTGCGAGGCGAAATGGTCAGTGAAAAGGATATCCCAGAAGAAAACCTTGAAGACCATATTCTATCAAGAGGACGGATTGACCAATGTCCTTGAGAGTAAAAATCACATCATATTACCCGGCGTTTAGGATGAGAAGGCATGGTTCGCCATATTATTGGTTGTGTTCATGTTGCATTGACAGATGAACTTGGTTTCATCAAAGTCCTGGAAAAGAAAGAAAGTCAGGGTGGCGCGAGGAGATGTCTTAACTGCTCTGGTGGCCGCCGTTGGACAAGACACCAGCACGGCAAGCAAGGGTGATGTCTCCGACCGATGGACCCCCTGACGTGCCGGAAGCTTCCATCAACTTCACGCAAGAGCGTGGGAACAAAAGGTGGACAGGCGGGCTTTTTTCCGAGGGTCCCTGAACATTGCCAACGGTTCGAGTTGGAGGTCGCTTTGATCACAAGGGTCAGCCTCATCGAGGCAGCATGGTTCGCTCGACGTCTCCTCAGACTGTGTCCGGACGGGCAGCCCCAGGAATTGCGCGCCCTGACGCATATGCTGTTGAACCGCCGGCGCATGCTGTGGTCCTGGGAGGAAGAATCGCTGCCCATGGAGCCGCCATTTCCTATTGTGGCCGAACCAGTGGTCGGCGTACCGCCTATGCTGGCCAGCGGATCACCACCGGCGCGCACCGTCGCCCCGACCCGCCATAGCTCCCGCGACAGGGTGTTCTTGAACGCGCTCTTGTCGAGTTATGAAGCGCTGCGCCGCCCTGACAATGATCCCACCAAAGGCGCCCTGAACTATCAGCACCACGAGCACCCGCCCTATTGGGACGACCACGCCCGAGCAACCGCGTTGATCGGGCGTTATCTTTTCTATCGTTGAGAGTGCCCCCTCCGCGCCCCGACCGTGACACGAATGAGGCGAAATACGGGCTCAACCTGTCCTTCTTGGTGTGTCGTCTCAAAAGAACGATGTCGTTTTCGTGACCTAGGGGTCACGAAATCCCCCTATGTTTTCATTGGCCATGAACGTTTCGTGTCACTTGAACGATGGCGTTGGAATGGCACCGGTTGGGGGAGGCAGGAAAGGGCAGGTATCGTGTCGGACCAGGGAAAAGATTTCGCCACCTTGCTTTACAAGCTATTGATTGTGGAAGAAGTCAAAAGCGTTAAACAGGTTGCAGCAGCCCTTGGCATGAAAGAGCAGTCCCTTTACAGCCGGCTTTACGGACGGGTCCGCTTCAGCGTCGAGGAAACCCGGGACATTTTGCGGATCATTGACGACGTTCGGGTCGCTGATTTCATGCTAGACGGTTCAGCCTTTGTGGCCGTCTCCCGAACCGACGATGACGACGTCAATGGCGAGGGGGTGCGCAACCAGGCGTCATCGACCCTGTTCGACGTCACCGATCTGATGCGGGAGGTCGAGGTGTCCCTGTCCGATGACGGGCGGATCGATCACCGGGAGAAAATCAAGATCGAAGAACGCCTGCTTGAGGCCGAACGCTCATTGACCGCTCTGCGCAAGACCATCAAGGATCTGTGAAAGCAGGTCTTCGGGCCCTGCCAAGCGAGCATTCAGATGGCATTCAGCCAGGTTGCCCCAGACTGGGCCAGGCTGTGAGCAGGGCATCGGAGAAGCATGGCGATGGAGCGCACGCGGCGGGGCTTTCTGGCCGCGGTTGGGTCACTTGCAGGAGCAGCATTGGTGCCTGCACGGCTGGTCGCTGCCCCGTCTTCGGATGGGAATGATGACCATGACCGGGCTCTGCGTGATGTGCGCCGCGGGGATCGGGTGCGCATGCGTGCTGTCCTACAGCGGATCCGAAAACGCTATCCGGGCCGGGTCATTGACGCGGAGCATCTGGAGAAGGAAGCCATCTACAAGATCCTCTGGCGGACGGATGCGGGCCGCGTCTATCAGGTGATTGTAGATGCCCGGATTGGCCAGATCATCCGGGTCTCCCATAGGGGCAAGGTCATCTGGCGTCGCGGGGATGCGGAACGGTGATGGACTGGGCCAAAACCCTCAGATGGGGGCGCGACGCGAAAGATGGGGTGAAGCGGTCATGCGCATCCTGATTGTTGAGGACGAGGAGTCTCTCGCCGCGGAACTGGCTCGGGTCCTGACAGGGGCTGGCTATGCAGTGGACCGGGCCAGCGACGGTGAAGAGGGCCATTTCCTGGGTGATACGGAGCCCTATGATGCCGTTGTCCTCGACCTGGGGCTTCCCGTGCTGGATGGCTTGAGTGTCCTGGAGCGCTGGCGGCAGGACGGGCGCACCATGCCCGTTTTGATCCTGACGGCCCGGGACCGGTGGCGGGACAAGGTCGCGGGCATGGATGCCGGCGCCGATGACTATGTGACCAAGCCCTTTCACACGGAGGAAGTCCTTGCACGGCTGCGTGCGCTTTTGCGCCGGGCGGCCGGCCACGCCTCCGCCGAGATTGTCAGCGGAGGGCTCAGTCTTGATACCCGCACCGCACGGGTCAGCCTTGATGGCACGCCCCTCAAATTGACCTCCATGGAATACCGCCTGCTCGCCTATCTCATGCACCATGGGGGACGGGTGATTTCCCGCACGGAGCTCACGGAACATCTGTACCAGCAGGATTACGACCGGGACTCAAACACCCTTGAGGTCATTGTCGGACGGCTGCGCAAGAAGGTGGGCTCCGAGCTCATCACCACCGTGCGCGGCCTCGGCTACCGTTTCGAGAGCCGGCCTCCGGACTCCTCGGGTGGGGAGCGGTGAGGCCCATGCGCCGGCTGCTTCCCCATGGGCTGAGCTGGAATGCCCTTTCGGTTCGCCTCGTTGCCGGCGCGCTCATCTGGAGCCTGGTGGCGCTTTTTATTGGTGGCTTCGTGCTTGTGAAGGTGTTCCGCGGCGCCGTGGAGCGGGCCCTTGATGACCGGCTCACGGTGATTGCGGACAATGTGCTGGGCGATCTTGCCGTCGGCCCTGACGGTGCCCTCACCCTCAAAGGGCGCCTTGGGGATGCACGCTTTGAGCGGGTCTTTTCCGGATGGTACTGGCAGATTGACCGTGTTGCGGGCCAAGGGGGGGGCGTCACCCTGCTGCGCTCCCGCTCGCTGTGGGACGAGGTTTTGGGCTTGGAAGGCCGACTGTCTGGGGATGAGCGGCGCTGGCTTTATGCGCAAGGCCCTGACGGGGAGCGGTTGCGCACGCTCCAGCAAAGGATCGACGTTCCTGATTTTCCGGATCCCTTGCGCCTTACCGTGGCGACCAATTCGGTCTGGATGGAGGGGGAGATTCGATCCTTCACGGTCATTCTTGGCTGGGCGCTCACGGCCATGGCTCTGGTCCTGGCCTTGAGCCTCATCCTCCAGGTCCGCCTTGCCCTTGCCCCTCTTGATGCGGTGCGCAGTGGTTTGGCCCGGGTTCGGGAGGGGCGGGCAGAGCATGTGACTGGGCGTTTCCCAACGGAAATTGCACCGCTTGCGGATGAACTCAACCGGGTTCTTGACCATAACCGGGCCGTGGTGGAGCGGGCCCGCACCCAGGTCGGCAATCTTGCCCATGCACTCAAGACGCCTTTGAGTGTGTTGAGTGCCAGCGCCACCCGTGAGGACTCAGCTTTGTCCAGGACCATTGACCGGGAAACCGGCACCATGCGGCGCCAGGTGGAGCACTATCTCGCCAAGGCCCGCATGGCCGCATCGGCGGATGTTCTGGGGACACGCACGCCCCTGGCGCCGGTCGTGGAGGATCTGGTGCGCACACTCAAGCGTCTCCATGCGGAGCGCTCTCTTCACGTTAACATTCAGTGTGCGCCTGACCTCGCCGTCCGCGGCGATCGGGCCGATCTGGAGGACATGGTCGGCAATCTCCTCGACAATGCCTGCAAATGGGCAAGGGGGCAGGTCGCCGTCTCGGCCGGGCGCGATGGCGACCGGATCTGGCTTGCCATCGGGGATGATGGGCCGGGCCTGACGGAGCAGGAGGCTGATGCCGCCCTGAAACGGGGCGTTCGCCTTGATGAGACTGTGCCTGGCACGGGCCTGGGTCTTGCCATCGCCGATGACATCGCGAAAGCCCATCGCGGTTCCTTGACCCTGACCCGCTCGTCCCTCGGCGGCGTTGAGGCCCGGCTAACCCTTCCCAGGGCGTGATAACAGGCAGCCCCAAGACGATTCGGTTCACCTTCATCGCCCCTTAAGCACCCTTTGACAGACTGCAGGCGCGGTCGGAAAAAATTGGTGCGAAAGGGACTGCGATGGCGGGAGCAGCGCAAGGCGCCCTGACCGACATGCTTGGAGGTCTTGGGCCGCAGAAAGTCGAACAACTCGTCTTGGCGACAGAACGGGACCGTCAGACCGGGTCCAATACGTTGCCCCATGCCCTCATACTCGACCAAATCAGGCCGGCCCTTCGAAGGCTGGGCCGTCCGGTTCCGCGGCAATTGACCCCCTTAAGACTCTTTTGTCTGCCCTTTGAAGATCTCCTGGGTGCCCAGGTTTCGAGCAAAAAATGCAAGGGGCGGATCGCCCGCAGTTCCATTGGTCCGGTGTGGAACTGGTTGTGTGAGGAGCTTTTCGCTGACCGTATGCCGGGCCTGTGCGAAACCGCCCGGCTTGCTTTGATGTCCGGCGATGAGCGGCGCGTGCGCGATGCCGCCACACGCCTTCACGGGGTTGGCGGTCTGGCGCTCTCAAAGGCCCTTAAGACCGTTCCTCCCGGGTCTCCACAGGCAGTGGAATTGGCTCGACATCTCGGGGACAGCCGTGTGCTTGAAGATGCACGGGACATGGCGATGGTCCTGGAAATTGCCGATGACATCCAGGCCATGCTGTCACACTTACCCCGCCCCATTCCCGACTTGGAAGACCGCCATATTGATGTGATTCGCGAGACCTATGAGACCATTGTTCGCGAATTGCCGGACCACGCCCCCTATGTGGTGTTCGTGGCCATGGGACGTCTTGTTAAGCCTTGGGAAGGGCTCCGGATCATGGGACGTCTGACCAACCGGGACACGGACACGCTGGTGTCGCAGACCGATCTTGGGTCCTGCGGTGAATTGCTGCTGTGTGACCTCGACGATACGGTGGCCTTCTTCCAATCCCTTGATCCGAAGACGGCTGATTACGATGATATCGTCCATCAACTCGAGTTCTTTGCCCGGTTGACCAAGGGGATGTCGGCGGAAATGGAAATCGTGCGGGACGGTGAGTGGGGAGGGCGCATCAAAGACGCGCGGACCGTGGTTTCCGGCACAATGGAAGGGGTGTTGGGTTGTGCGGTGGGCCACATAGATTTGGCGGTGCCGCAGAAAGGAAAGGTTGGCCCCGGCGGCGCGTCGGCTCCAGATCCCGCGATCCATCGCCGCGCAGAAGCAAGCGCTGCCTTCTTGAACCGGATTCGGTATCTGGCCGAGCCGGCGGCCTTTTCCGGCGCATTCACCTCGGTCATGTCCGACTTGAAAAATCGCCTGGATGCCTACATCGAAACAGTTGTCGAGGGTCTTCAGGCGGTGAAGGGGGGGAATGACTCAGAGGAACAGGCAAAGGCACCCGCCCGGGCGCAGGCCGCTCTGGCCTCTGAACTTTTCAACCAGCTGATGGAGCGGGAAGAGGCGCAACCGTATCTCCAGAGACTGAGATCGGCGCTCGGGAAACCTGATCCTGCGCAGCCGGCGTGAGGTTTCATCCGGCCCCGTCCAGCCGAGCGATGAGCGCGGCAAAGCCCGCGGTCGCGGTGAGGCTCGCGCCATTGCTGTCATAGGCCCGGCTTTGGTCCCTATGACTTGCCGCGCCGAGGCCCTGCGGCGTTGTTTCGTCCCCGGCGTCACTGTTGGCACCTTGAACCACGAAGCCGGGAAGGGTCTTGCGGGCGGCAATCGCCATGGGATGGGCCAGGGCCTTGATATCATCTGTCGACGAACCGCTGATGAACCGTTTGCCCACGGCATTGCGCCCCATCAGATAATGCAGGTGGGATTGGGCGGCCGCCCGGAGCCGGTCTGCACCGCCGGATTGGCCCGCCCGGGCCGCGCCATAGGCAAGGGTCACACCGGCCATGGCAATGCGGGCGTTCGATCCATGGGAAAAGCGAAACGGCATGATGCCGTAGACGGAGCGCTCGGCAAGGGCCAGGGCATCGTCGGTCCAGGCGGACAGGGCCGCCTCCAGAGTCTTGATGAGGTTGAAGGGATCGGCACCCGGTGTTGTCAGGGTGCTGAGCACTGCGAAGCCAGACGCATCCTGGGGTGACGGCAGGCGAAACGGGCGCCCGCCCCAGGCGAGCGCAAAGACCCGGTGGGCCGACCGTTCGGCGGTCAGCAGCGCCCATTCGCCAAGCGCCCAGATCCGGGCGGACCAGGCGCTGGCGTCCAGGTCCTGGGGTGCTTGAGCGACCGCCTGTTCCACCGCATCAAGGGCCTTGCGCCCGTGGGCGGCGTAGCGCTCCGCCAGCGCGGCGTCCTGGGCCTGAATGATCCTCGCAGCCTGGATCAGCGCGCCAGCAGCCAGCGCGGTCGCTGTGGGATCCGGGGGGAGCAGGCGCCGCCCGCCCGTGTCGTCCTGGGGCATCCGGTCCCGTGTTGCCGGCGTGCCGATGACACCGGCCCGCACAAGACCATCCGCCCGCTGAAGACCTATCAGCCAGTCAAGGCCGACGGCCATTTCGTCCAGGGCATCGGGCCGCCCATTGCCGCTTTCGGGGATGCCGGTTTGGGCATCGGCAAACTGGGCCGGCGTGTCGCCATAGGCGCCGAGAATCAGCCCCGTGACCATTGTGCAGGCGCCCACCGTCTTGTCATAGCTGTCCCCATGGTGCCAGCCGCCGACCGGGTCGACGGTGCCGGCTTCGTCCTCCGGCACGAGAAAGCGGTCATCGGTGTGGCAGGGGCGGTGGCGCAGCCCGGTTGCCGGATCATTGAGGGCGACCCCGCAGCGCTGGAGGTAAAAGGTCCGCAGGGCATCGGCGAGCGGTGTCTGCCAAAGACCATCGGAGACCGTCACGCGGGCCAGGGGCGTTCCCTGATGAACAATCTCGTAGGTGCCCGGACGGCCCAGGCCTGCCAGGGTCACGCGGGCCATGTGGCGTTTCGTGTTGGGATCATGGACCTGGTGGTCCGGAGAGGGCAGGGGGAATGCCGGTCCGCCCCCTGTCGGCGCGATCTGGAGACCGTCAAAGGCTGCGGCATCATCCGCGAGCATCAGCACGTCGTGCCGGCCATCGACAGCGTATCCGGTCAGGTTGAGATGGATGCGGGGCGCTGGCGTTGTGCTGGCCTTTGATGCTTGGCGCGGATCATTAGGCGATGCGGCCTGCGCCAGGGCCGGTCCCATCGCGGCGGCGCTGGCCGCGCCCATGGGAGCAATCAGGATGTGTCTGCGCGACCACGCGGGCCTTTCCCGGCCTTTTGGGCTTGAAGGGGCGGCGTCGGAATGCGGCGGTTTGCGCATCGCGCGGGCATCCTTTCTTGACCATGACCCGTGTAGGGGCTCACGGAAAACGGGTCGAGCGGCTTGCGTCATGGGCTTAAGGGACCGATCTTCAGTCTTGGTTAAGGCGGCAGGCCAAGGCACCCGGGAACAGGTTCCCGGAAACCCAAGGGCCAAAAACCCAAGGGCCAAAAACCCAAGGGCCAAAAACCCAAGGGCTGCAAAACCGACGGAGTGGAGAGCGGTCCGGTGTCGAAGACGCAGCAGCAAACCGGCATGGCCGGCAAGGGGGACGACCGACGCTTGTACGCGCCGGCCTCCGCCCGCAATCGGGATCCGATTCTTGCGGCTCTCAAGGACCTGGTGGCGCCGGGCAGCCGTCTGCTTGAGGTGGCGAGCGGATCGGGCGAACACGCGATCCATTGCGCAGGCCCCCTTGAGGTCTCTGTCTGGCAGCCGAGCGATCCAGACCCCACGGCCCGGGCCAGTATTGAGGCGTGGCGGGCCTGGTCCGGCAGTGAAGCCATCGCTTTGCCGCTTGATCTTGATGCTGCCCTCTCGCCCTGGCCCACGGAGGAGACCGGCGCGCCGGCCTTCGATACGGTGCTCAGTATCAACATGATCCATATCGCGCCCTGGTCTGCGGCCGAGGGCCTTGTGGCCGGCGCCGCCCGCAATCTGACCGATGGCGGGCGTCTTGTGCTTTATGGGCCCTTCAAGGAAGGCGGCCGGCATACGGCGCCCTCCAACGAGGCCTTTGACCACTCCCTGAAGGCGCGCGATCCGTCCTGGGGGGTGCGGGATCGAGATGATGTGAAGGATTTGGCGGCGCGCCATGGCTTGGCCTATGCGAGCCACCTGGCCATGCCGGCCAACAATCAGATCATGGTGTTTTCGAAGGGGGCGGGCGATCCGCGCTGAAGCCCTCCGGCTTTTTGGGGAATGGTGATGTTTTGGGCTCTGATCATTGTCCTGTGCATGCTTGTGCTTGCTCTTCTGGTCCGCCCGCTGATTGAGGGTGGCCGGGGGCGGGTCATTGCTGGCGTCATCGCCGGTGTCACAGGGGCCGGTGCGATCGCGCTCTATGTGATGCTGGGTTCGCCGGGTGTCGGGGATGGTGGCCTTTCCGCCCGGCTTGACGGTTTGCGGGAGCGCGAGCCGGAGAGCCTGACCCCGGAGGAGATCCGCTTCGTGCTTGAACAGAGGGTCCGTCAGTATCCCGATGACGCCCAGGCCTGGGAATATGTTGGCACCCTGCGCATGGCCGCCGGCAGTTTTGCCGAAGCCGAGACCGCCTTTTCAAAAGCGCTGCGACTCGATGGCCCCAAGGCCGATCGGCTCATCAAATTGGCTGAAGCGCGCCTGCGTGAAGCAGGGGGCATCGTGACGCCATCGGCCCTGAAAGCGGTTGATGCGGCGCTGAGCCTTGAGCCCAACAATGCGGGAGCCAAGCTGTTCAAGGCCATGGAGGCGGAGCAGAACGACCGGACGCAGGAGGCGCGGGACATCTATGCCGCCCTCATCGAGGCGGCGCCGACACCCTGGAATGGCATTGCCCGGATGCGGCTTTCTGCCCTGGATGGTCCGCCGCCGGGCCTTGGCCCCGACGACATCAAGGGCCCCTCAAGCGGGACGGGGCCCGATGCGGCCGCTGTGGCAGCTGCCCGCGACATGGCGCCCGACGACCGGCAGGCCATGATTGAGGGCATGGTCGCCGGACTCGATGCCCGCTTGCGCGAAGACCCGGACGATCTTGAGGGCTGGCTGCGCCTGATCCGCAGCTATGGGGTATTGGGCCGCGAAACCGACCGTCAGGACGCCATTGAGCGGGCGCGGGAAGCGTTTTCGGGCCGGCCAGACGCCCTGGAGCGCATCGACTCGGCGGTGCGGTAGGCAATCTGAAAGTCTTCTCCGGCACACTTCACCGCGATGAACGGGGTTTTTTTCGTGCGCGCGAAGGGGTCGCTGCGTGTCGGATCGTCGGGGGAGATCACAAACGATCCATGCCGGATCATGACCGGCTTTCAACACATTTATGACATTTTGGTTGGTCAGTGTGGTCCATCCGGCGCGGCCCGGTCGCGTTTCAAAAAGGACGCCTCTGCCGGATCGAGACGACCACAGTGTCACTAGAATTGCGCTCCGCGTTTGCGCGGCCACTGCGGGGCGCAAGGGGCGGGCTTCGGCCCAACGGTTTCATCCCCCCTCTCGCCGAGGGTCGGCCCGCCCCACTTTCCTTTCCTCTCTCTCACAATATCTAGAAGATCGGGCGCATGCCGTGTGCTGTGGTGGACCCATACCCGCCGCCTCGGTTAGGCTCGCGACATGGTGGGTACCGGGCCAAGGCCTACCCGCCGGTCCAATCCAAAACCGGCTCTAAAAACGGGGTCGGCCATTCCAAAGGGTGGGGAGACCCGTGACCGCAGAACTTGGACATTTCGCCTTATGTTTCGCTCTGGTGCTGGCGCTTGTGCAAGCGACGGTGCCCCTTTGGGCCGCCCATACGGGACGCACGACTTTGGCCAATATCGCGATCCCCGCGGCCCAGAGCCAGGCCCTGATGGTCATCGTGGCGTTCCTGGCCCTGACGAATGCTTATGTGACGTCCGATTTCTCGGTCCTCAATGTCGCGGAGAACTCCCACTCCGCCAAACCGCTCATTTACAAGATTTCCGGTGTCTGGGGGAATCACGAAGGGTCCATGTTGCTCTGGGTGCTGATCCTGGCCCTGTTCGGCGGCTCGGTGGCCACGGTGCGCGGCGGTCTTGACGATCTCTTCCGGGCCCGGGTGCTTGCGATCCAGGGGCTGATCGGGCTTGCCTTCCTCGCCTTTATTCTGTTCACGTCCAATCCTTTCGTACGTCTGGTTCCGGCGCCGTTTGAGGGGCGCAGCCTCAATCCGCTCTTGCAGGATCCGGGGCTCGCGATCCATCCGCCCTTCCTCTATCTGGGCTATGTGGGCTTCTCGATGGCCTTCTCCTTCGCGGTGGCGGCTTTGATTGGCGGTCAGGTCGACCGGGCCTGGGCGGCCTGGGTGCGGCCCTGGACCCTGGCGGCCTGGATGTTCCTCACCGTGGGCATCGGTCTTGGCTCCTGGTGGGCCTATAACGAGCTTGGTTGGGGTGGCTGGTGGTTCTGGGATCCTGTGGAAAATGCTTCCCTGATGCCGTGGCTGCTCGGCACGGCTCTTCTCCATTCGGCGCTTGTGGTGGAGCGCCGGGGCGCGCTGAAGCATTGGACGATCCTGCTCGCGATCCTGACCTTTTCCTTCAGTCTGCTGGGCACCTTCCTGGTGCGCTCCGGTGTGCTGACCTCGGTCCATGCCTTTGCCAATGATCCCGAACGCGGCGTGTTCATCCTCGCCATTATGCTCGGTCTGACCGGCGGTGCGCTGACCCTTTATGCCCTGCGCTCCAAGGAGCTTTCCGGCGGCGGCGGTTTCGCACCCATCAGTCGGGAGGGGGCATTGGTGCTCAACAATCTCTTCCTGGTGACGGCCTGCGCGACCGTGTGCATCGGCACGCTTTATCCCCTGTTCCTGGATGCGGCGAAGGCGGTTTTCCCCGCGCTGATCGGCGATGTGCGGATTTCCGTCGGGCCACCCTATTTCAACCAGACCGTCATTCCCCTGATGATCCCGCTTTTCCTGGCTGTCCCGGTGGGCGCCATCTTGGCGTGGAAGAAGGGCGATCTCGCCGGTGTTCTGTCGCGGCTTCGCTTTGCCGGTGGCGCGGCTCTGGTGCTGGCGGTGCTGCTCGGGCTTTTCGGTATGGGGTGGTCCATGCTGGCTTTACCGTCCTTCGCACTCGCGGCCTGGCTGGTCTTTGGGTCTTTTGTTCTGGTGGCGGAACGGGCTGGTTTGGGCCGGACCACGCTGGCTGAAGTGCCCCGCCGTCTCGCAAGTGTTCCGCGGCTCAACTGGGGGACCGCCATTGCCCATAGCGGCCTTGGCATTCTGGTCGCGGGCATTGCTGGTGTGAGCCTGTTCCAGACCGAGACCATCGTGCGTGTCCAGACCGGCGATACGATTGCGGTCGGCGCTTATAATCTGCGCTTTGACGGTGTGGAGCGGGTGGACGGTCCCAATTATGTGGCTGACCGGGCGCGGATTATCGCGGAGCGCGATGGCCGGGAAATCGCGGTCTTGTTGCCGGAGCGGCGTCACTATCCGGCCTCGGATCGGGGCACGACGGAAGTCGGCCTCTATTCCACCCTGTGGGAAGACCTTTACGTGACCTTGGGTGAGCCCCAGACCATTGCAACCGGACCGTCCGCCGGTGGTTCGGCCTGGGCCGTGCGCTCTTATGTCAAACCGCTCATCAACTGGGTCTGGGGCGGCACGCTGATCATGGTTTTTGGTGGTGGACTGGCCTTGAGCGATCGCCGGGCCGCTGGCCGTGCACCCTCCAAAGACCCAGTCTCGGCCTCTGCGAAACCCCAACCGGCCATGGGATGATTGCGATGCCCTCTTTCAGCCGCCTGATCATCATGGGCTTGACCATCGGCCTGCTGGCCCTTCCCGGTTGGCAAACGCCTGCCTTTGCCGTGGAGCCGGACGAGATCCTCGAAGATCCCGCCCTTGAGACCCGGGCCAGGGATATCTCTCAGGTCTTGCGCTGCCTTGTATGCCGCAATGAGAGCATCGACGAATCGAATGCGGATCTCGCCCGTGACCTCAGACTGTTCGTGCGCGAACGGCTTGTGGCGGGTGATACGGATGAAGAGGTGTTCGGTGCCGTCCGCGGGCGCTATGGGGACTATGTCCTGCTGGAGCCGCCGGTCAACGGGCTGACAGCGGCGCTCTGGCTTGCCCCGCTTCTCGTGCTCCTCTCCGGCATGGCGCTGGCGGTTGTTGTGTTCCGCCGTCACGGTGTCGCTCTTGCCGACGCAGACGACGGGGCCGACCCAGACGACGGGGCCGACCCAGACGACGGGGCCGACCCAGACGACGGGGCCGACGCAGACGACGGGGATGCCCCATCCGAACCGGCCGGCCGGCCAGCTTAAGGCCGCGTCTTCAAATAAGAAATTTGGTTCCATCGAGAAATTTGGAGCAGCCGGGAGAGCCGTGCCATGGCCATCAGTGAACGCATCACTTTCACAGGCAGCCAGGGCGCCCTTGCCGCCCGGCTTGATCGGCCCGTCGGCGAGCCCCGGGCCTATGCGCTTTTTGCCCACTGCTTTTCCTGTTCAAAAGATATCTTCGCCGCCTCGCGCATTTCCCAGGGGCTCACGGAGCATGGCTTTGCCGTCCTGCGCTTCGATTTCACGGGGCTTGGCCAGTCGGAAGGCGATTTCGCCAACACCAATTTTTCATCCAATGTGGAAGACCTTTTAAGTGCGGTCGATTATCTGCGGGCGGAACACCGCGCCCCGGCCGTCATGATCGGCCACTCCCTGGGCGGGGCCGCGACCCTGATGGCCGCAACCCAAGTCGCGGAGGCAAAGGCGGTGGTGACTGTGGGCGCGCCGGCGGACACCGGCCATGTGGTGCACAATTTCATCGACCACGTGCCGGAGATTGAGGCGCGCGGCGAAGCGCAGGTTCAGCTCGGCGGGCGGCCTTTCACCATTCGCAGGCAGTTCCTTGAGGACCTGAAGAACCATGAGGTCACGCAGGCTATCGGCCATCTGCGCAAAGCGCTGCTCATCATGCATGCGCCGCTCGACCAGACCGTCGGTATCGAGAATGCGACGGACCTCTTCATCAAGGCGCGCCACCCGAAAAGCTTCGTGTCCCTGGACACGGCAGACCACCTACTGACGGCCAAGGCCGATGCCCTTTACGCGGCCGATGTGATTTCCGCCTGGTCGGCCCGGTTCCTGGACAGCCTGGCCACGGATCAACCCGAACCAACCGGAGAACAAGAAGTCCTGGTTACGGAGACCGCACCAGGTCCCTTTACAGCGCACATGATCGCCGGCCGGCACCACCAGATCGGCGATCAGCCCAAGGCGTCTGGCGGCCAGGATGCGGGGCCGGCCCCTTACGATTATCTCGCCAATGCCCTTGCCATGTGCACCGTGCAAACCATCCGCGTCTATGCCCGTCATAAGAAATTGGAGCTTGGCCCCATCAGCGCCCGGGTCCGCTACGACAAACGGCATGTGCAGGACTGCGAGGACTGCGTCGACGGGAAGAGCATCAAGATGCTCCATTTTGACGTTGAGGTGTCTGTGGAGGGACCGCTCGAGGAAGCCGTGCGCGGTAAGCTGGTGTCGATCGCCGAGAAATGTCCCGTGCACCAGACCCTGGCCCATCACCATGCGCCGATTTCGGTGAGCCTGCGCGGCTGATCCCTCACGGCATGCGTGCTGATTTGATGGCGTTGCCGCCATGGTCTGCTGTTGGGCCTGGTTTGCAAGTCTGATAATTTTGCCTGCCCGGGGAGTAGGGTCTCGGGTCCGTCGTCTGCTTGATGCAACGCACGCGTGCCATCCGCTTCAGGCCCTCGACTAACTATGTTTTAATCTCCCTGCAAGTGCGCCGTAAGGCGGCGTTTTTCATTGTCGAAATCATGGAGCGGCGCGGGGAGGGCTCCTCCTGCGTGTCCGAGGAAGGAGGATCTCGTGTTACGGGATGCACTCTCTGAAAGACTGGGCACACCTTCGGTGGGGATGTCGTTGAAACAACGCCTGATCACGGCGACTGTGCTTGGCTTCAGCACGGCTGCCCTCTTTGGCGTGGTGGCACAGGCTGCTTCCGATGAAGCGCCGGCGAAGCCGACCGAAAGCACCAAGTCATCCGAGGCGTCGGACGCTGGGTTGGTCCGGACGGATCTCACGCGCACCCTGTCGAATGACAAGGCGTCGCGTCTTCTCAAGACGATTGTGGGTGATGAGGCTTGGACGGCCCTTGATTCGATCGCAGCGGTCGATCCGGTCGTTCCCGAAGCGGAAGCCGTTGTGAACACGGTGTCCGATGACGGCGTCGATATCGATGAGCTTGACGCTCTCGTGCCGGTCCATGTGGCTGCCGTTCCGTATACTGAGGCGAGCCCAACGGGCGAAGAGATCTTTCCCTCGCCCGTAGCCAATGAGCTCGATGGCACCGCAGCGCTCGATCAGGCCATTGCGACGGTGATTGAGCGCCCCGACGTGCGCGAGACCATGAATGACGTCAAGACGCCGGGCGAGAACAAAGCCGCAGGCGATCTGACCTCCCTGATCTCCGCTGAGGACTTTGCAAGCTTCCTGCGCATGCTGCAGGTGGCGATGGTCGACCTCACGGCCGCCGCGGATGTGCCCGACGGCGCTGAGGCTGGAGCTGATGTCAATTTGGACGGGTTCAATGGCTTGTTCATCGACGCGCAAGGCCATGTCATCACGGTTCTTGATGATGCGCTCTCTGCGCGGATGTTCCGTGCGGTGACATCCGAGGGTGAGGTGTTCGACGCCAAACTGCTGGCGCTCGATACGGATCTCAATCTTGGTCTCTTGAAAATCAATGGCGAGGGGCCCTTCGAGCATGTTGTGCTGAACGCGGATGCCAAGGCGATTGTCGCCGACATGCAGGCGCGGGCCAACGAGCCGCGGGGCTATCTGGGGGTCTCTATCCAGTCTGTCACACTGGATATTGCCGAGGAAGTCGGCTTTGACGGGCCGAAAGGCGTGCTGATCTCGACCGTTCGCGGTGAGACCGCAGCCGATAAGGCGGATCTGCGTCCCGGCGACATCATCATGGAAGTGAATGGTGCTGAAATTCAGCATACCGATGATGCAGTTCGGGCGATCGGCTCCCTTCCAGTCGGAAGCGCGGTGAACATGTCCGTCTGGCGTGACGGAGCGGTGATGGATGTGGCGACCGCACTGACGTCCTGGCCTGAAGAGGAAACGGTGCACCCTGAGCCCGTGATCACCGAAGGCGAGATGGCGGACCTGCCCATCAAAGTCTGGGGCGTGACGGTGGGTGCCGGCGTTGAGCCGGGCGTCGAAGTCGTTGCGGTGGATGCGGACAGTGAGGCGGCTCAGAAAGGTCTGAAGCCGGGCGATGTCATTTTGCGGATTGCCGAGACGACCATCACGGCGGCTTCTGATGTTGAAGCGGTGATTGAAGAAGCCAGAGCCATGCAGCGTCCGGCAGTCCTTCTCCTCATTCGCGGTCCCGTGCGGGGCTCTGAGGAACGGTTTGTGGCGTTGAAGCTTGAGGCTGAGCGCTGATCAACTGATTGGCGAGCTTGTCTCAAGTCATCGGAACAGCGGCCCCCGCCCCGTCACTCCATTGGGGCCGTTGTGGGCCGTGCCGGCGGCGGGCGACCTCATCCCCCCGACCCGCTGCTGGTGCGGCCCTTTCTTTTGGAGTGGCCCATTATTCTGGGGTGGTCATGATTCTGGGGTGGTCATGGTTCTGCCCTGAATGGCGGGATGATGCGTAAGCGGATGTCTTAACGGTCTTTGGGGGCCGGGGCACCGAAACGGGCAAGGGGCCGGCGGGGGCGCCAGTGGGATCTTCGGCTTGGAGCAAAACGGCTGCACAGCGGGATCCATGATCGATCCGGTGGAGGTAGGGGATATTCTCCGGCTGCCATCCACCTGATCCTGACTTGGGACGAATGTACGTCATGACAGCGATCGAGACACGGCATACAGTCAACACTGCAGATGCGGATATCCTCCGACATAATGCGTCTGCGAATACGGCCGCCATGGCGAATCCGGACGCGGCGGACACTGGCGGGGCCCCGGGGGCAAAGGGGGCCGATGACGGCCCGTCCGGGGATGAGGTTGAAATGCGCATCCTGGTCATCGAAGACGATCGCGAGGCGGCGGCCTATGTGGTCAAAGGCCTGAAAGAAAGCGGCCATGTGGTCGACCATGCCGCTGATGGCGAAGAGGGTCTTGAGATGGCCCGCACCGGCAATTACGACGCCCTGGTGGTTGACCGTATGCTGCCAAAAGTCGACGGGCTGACCCTTGTGTCGACGCTCCGTGCCGAGAGCAGCACCACGCCTGTTCTCTTTCTCAGTGCCCTTGGCGAAGTTGACGACCGCGTGAAGGGGCTGAAATCCGGCGGCGATGATTATCTGACCAAACCCTATGCGTTCGCGGAATTGCAGGCGCGGATCGAAGCTCTCGTGCGCCGCCGCAATCCGGAAGAAGTCCAGACCCGTTACGCGGTCGGCGATCTGGAGCTTGACATCCTGAAGCGGAAAGTGCGCCGCGCGGACAAGACTATCGATCTTCAGCCACGGGAATTCCGTCTGCTCGAATATCTCATGAAGCATGCGGGACAGGTTGTGACCCGGACTATGCTGCTTGAGAATGTCTGGGAGTATCACTTCGATCCACAGACCAATGTGATCGACGTTCACATCTCTCGCCTGCGGGCCAAGATCGACAAGAATTTCGACCAACCGCTGCTCCACACGGTCCGCGGTGCTGGATACACGCTCCGTGCCTCGCTTTAGATTTCTGCAAGCGACCAATGTTCGCATTGCGTTAATCTTCGTCCTCCTGTTCGGGGGCTTATGGTCGCTCACACTGATGGCCTTCCGGATGCAGACGGGGCATTTGCTCCTTCGGCAGTCGGATCAGATCATCATTGCGGAGATGGCCGTCCTCGGCGAAACCAATCGGCTTGAGGGCATTGAGGGTCTCAAAGAGATCGTCAAGGCCCGGAGCAGTGGCCTCACCGAGACGGGGTCGCTTTATCGGCTTGTCGATCAGGACGGCAAAATGATCGCCGGCAATCTTAAAGAGATGCCGGCCATCCCTCCCGGTGGTTCGGAATGGGTTGATTTTTCCTATGATGCGCCCGCCCCCGGTGGACTGGACACGAAGCGGGCCGCGCGGGCCCAAATTCAACAGACAACCGGCGGTCATACCCTGCTCGTCGGTCGCGACGTTGAGGCCCGTCTCATTGCCGAACGCCAGATGAACCACCAGATGACCATCATGATCGTCGTGATGGTCGTGCTCAGCGTCATGACGGGCGTGAGCTACTCCCGCCATGTCTATAAGCGCCTCGACACGATCATCCGCACAAGCCGGGATATCGTTGCAGGCAAGCTGTCGCGCCGGGTGCCCGTCAGTGAGCGGGGTGATGAAATCGATCAGGTGGCGGAAAGCCTGAACCAAATGCTGGATCAGATCCAGCGGCTCATGAATGCCATGCGGGAGGTCACGGACAATGTGGCCCATGACCTGCGCTCGCCTCTCAATCGTATGCGCTCGCGCATGGAAGTGACCCTGATGCGCTCCTCCTCCGTGGATGAGTACCGCACGGCACTGCAGGCCAGCATTGATGACGCCAACCACCTGCTCGGCACGTTTAATGCGCTGCTGAGCATCGCGCGGGTTGAAGCCGGGTCCAATCGGGACGCCTTGCAGACGGTGGTGTTGGCCGACGTGGTTCGGGACGTGGCTGAACTCTACGATGCATTGGCGGAAGACGAGGGCATGGCCTTCGATTGCACCATCGATCTTGATCAAAGCGCCATGCGCGGCAATCGGGAGCTGTTGTCCCAGGCACTGGCCAATCTCATCGACAATGCCATCAAATACACGCCCGAGGGGGGATCGTTGAGCGTGCGCCTTGAAAAGGGCGACAGTGATGCCATGGCCGTTCTGTCCGTGTCCGACACGGGCCCCGGTATTCCGGAGGCGGATCGCAGCCGCGTCCTGAACCGGTTTGTCCGCCTCGAAGCGAGCCGAAATTCACCGGGCAGCGGTCTTGGCCTCAGCCTCGTTTCCGCCGTGGCCCAGTTCCATGGCGGGCGCCTGGTGCTGGGAGACAGCGCTCTCATACCGCCAGGCCACTCAGAACCCTCGGGCCTGTGCGCGGCGCTTTATCTGCCCTTGACGCCCGGCCAGCGTGCGGCCGCCAGCCACGCACCAGCGTAATAGGTCAAGGCGCGATGCCGACACGCGCGTGGGGCATCGTTCCCCATGCGGGCTGATGGGATTTCACCCTGGGGCGCCCGAGGGCGTCCATTCCGCGCAAGGATAATTCGGGTCAACGCCAACCCGTTGATGGCTCACTTGGGGATGGCTCACTTGGGCGCGGTCGGCAGGGTCTGCTTGATC
>CAYUYV010000004.1:25937-32209 GCA_964449455.1 uncultured Alphaproteobacteria bacterium
GATGGCTCACTTGGGGATGGCTCACTTGGGCGCGGTCGGCAGGGTCTGCTTGATCTTTGCACCGACAAAAAGCTGAGGTTCGGAGGGCAGGAGCTTCTCCGTCGCTTCCCGGTCGCGGACGCAGGCCCGTGTGCGCTCGGCGATTTGCGACAGCTCCACCGTTGTCTCGGCCGCCTTCAGGAAGCAGGCGTCGAAATAGGGAAACTCATTGTCCTTGCCGCAGCCGAAAGAGGTGCGGTCGGCCCGGGCGGCCGTGAAGATGAACCGGTTCGGTGCATGCCACTGATCTTCGGCAAAAACGCCCGAATGGCAGGCGGAAATCACAGCCACGACCGGCTGTTGCCCGCACAAACGCCCCACGGTGTCCCAGAACTGGCCCGGACTGAGCGTGTCCTGATTAAAGGACAGGCCCTGGCGCGTGCCATGGGAGGTCAGGTAGAAAAAGCACCCTTTGCCGGTGCGCATCTTCAGTGTGGCAAGGTCCCGAGAAAACCGGCTCAAGGTCAGCCGGCGGAGGGCTTCTTCCGGAAACGCCTCCGGCATTACAGAATATTGGGCAAGATCGCCCGGCCGCAGGCCCCAGGCCAGAAGGCGGCGGGCGGCTTCCCTGCGGGCATTGTCAAAGGCGTTCGTGAATGAGCCATCATTGGCCCGATTGTCCGCGGCAATCACCATCGCGCTCCAACCGGCAAAGGCTCCGGGGGCATTTGTCCCGGGCGACGGCGGAGCCGAGGCAGCGGCGGTAGCCGACAGGGCGGCCACCTCGACCGGTGGAGTTGGCCGGGCCGGCAGGGTTTCACCGCGCCGGCTGGCGATCTCAGCCCCCCCGGGGGGTGATGCTGGCGTGCCCGTTCGGGAACCGGGTTGGGCGGCGCAGGCGGCGAGCAAAAGCGCCGCAAGAATGGTAAAGCAGGTGCGAATGCCCATCGGGACTCCCTGACCAGCCCGCAAGCGTCACATGGACGGCATGGCGAGATATGGCCGGCCCACACAGTGGTAATCGATGCCGACCTGGCGGACATCTTCGGCCGTGTAAATATTGCGCAGGTCCACAAGCACCGGTGCACGGAGCAGTTGCTTCACCCGCGGCAGGTCGAGGGCGCGAAACTCGTTCCATTCGGTCAGGATCGTGACGGCATCGCATTCGCGCATGGTGTCGTAGGCATCCTTGCAGAATTCCACGTCACTGAAGAATTTGGCCGCCTCTTTCATGCCTTCCGGATCGAAGGCCCGGACCTTCGCGCCGCCATTTTGCAAGATAGGGATGATATCAAGGCTTGGTGCCTCGCGCATATCGTCCGTATTCGGTTTGAATGTGAGGCCGAGGACTGCGATGGTCTTGTTTTCCACCGAGCCACCACAGGCCGTAATGATCTTCTGCGCCATGCGCTTTTTGCGCTGGTCGTTCACCTCAATGACGGATTCGATGATCTTGGTGGGCGCGCCGGATTCCCGGGCCGTGCGCACCAGCGCGAGGGTGTCTTTGGGAAAACAGGAACCGCCGAAGCCGGGACCGGCATGCAGAAATTTGCGCCCGATGCGCCCGTCAAGGCCGATGCCCTTGCTGATGTCCTTCACATCAGCGCCGACCTGTTCGCACAGGTCTGCCATTTCATTGATGAAGGTGATTTTCGTCGCAAGGAAGGCATTGGCCGCATATTTGATCAGTTCGGATGATTCCCGCGTCGTGAACAGGATCGTGGTCTCGCGCAGATAGAGGGGCCGGTAGAGCTCCCGCATCACGGCCCGGGCTTTCTCGCTCTCGGTCCCGACAACCACCCGGTCAGGCCGCATGAAATCATCAATCGCGGACCCTTCGCGCAGGAATTCCGGATTGGATGCCACATCAAATTCCGCATCCGGACGACATTTGGAGATGATGTCATGGACCCGCTGGCCCGTGCCCACGGGAACGGTGGATTTGTTCACGACGACGGTGTAGCCGTTCAGGACTTCAGCCACTTCCTCGGCGGCAGCAAACACATAGGACAGATCGGCATAGCCATCACCGCGGCGGCTTGGCGTGCCCACAGCGATGAACACGGCATCGGCCCCGGGCACGGCTTCTTTCAGATTGGTCGTAAAGGACAATCGTCCGGCTTTGACATTATCCGCAACCAGAGTGTCAAGACCCGGCTCATAAATGGGAATGCCGCCCTGTTCGAGCGTCTTGATCTTGGACTCATCCTTGTCCACACAGATCACATCATGGCCGAAATCGGAAAAGCAGGCCCCTGAGACAAGCCCGACATATCCGGTGCCAATCATTGCGACACGCATTTTTGATCCTTTACCTGACAATACACGGTCCAAAGGACCTGAAGGCCCGCCTCGTCCGATACCACTTATCCCATGTCAGCCCTCTGGAACCCGAGATGGGTCCTCAAAGGCTGATATCCTCCCGCCGGCCTTATCTGATATCGGCCCGACAGGAAACGGTCAGGCCCACACTGGCTTTGATGTGTTATCAGCACTCGCTTTGTGGTGATTTCTACCCTATTGGGACGTGAAAGAACAACAGGGGTACCGGTTCACCGCGCCCCACGAGGTACGGGAAAAGGCCGGGGGATGCCCCTATAAATGCGCCCTTGTGTGGCGCATGGCCGTCTGCTGGGCCCGTCCTCTGCGATACTGTCCGCGAAAGCTGCCTTTTTTGCGCACGACTTGCAGCGAGAATGGGTGATTTCATTCGTCCTGACCAGCCACATCTCGCCTGTTTTGGAGTGCTGTGAGGCAAAAGCGGTGCGGGAGGGCAGGGCGTGAAGTGGCGGTCATGGTCGGCGCAATGCCGTATTGAAAAGCCCGCAGTGAAATTGAAAAGCCTGTAGTGAAGAAGGGGGCGTGCAATCATGGCAGGCGCCATGGGTGAATTGGCCAAGGGGGTGCTTGCGAGGCTTGCCGGCCTGTTCTGCCGCCGCCGATCGGCGAGCGGTTGGCCCGGGCTGCTCTTCGCCTGCGCCTACGCATTTTTGATGGTGTGCGCTGTCGGGTCGGGCTGGCCCATGACGGCTCTCGCCGGTCCGGTCATTGAGGCCGGCACGGACACGGTCGGCGGCGTGCGGGCCGAGGCGCAGATCCTCCGGGTCACCACCCTTGCCGATGATGGTCCCGGATCGCTCCGTCAGGCCTTGGGGCAGCGCGGGCCCAGACTGATCGTCTTTGACGTGGGTGGGACCATCCATGCCGCGCGGGATCTGGTGATCCGGCATCCTATGGTCACGGTTGCGGGACAGACGGCCCCTGATCCTGGAATGGCCATCACGGGTGCCAGCGTGCGCATCCGCACCCATGACGTGGTTCTGCAGCACATCGCTATCCGTCCGGGCCCGGCCGACACGCCATCCGAAAATGCCAAACGGGATGGCCTCGATATCGGTTCTGGCGCCGGCAAGCCGCCGGTCCATGATGTCCTGATCGAGAATGTCAGTGTGTCCTGGGCGGTCGACGAGCTGGTTGGCATTTGGGGCCCCGGCACCCGAGCGGTTTCGATCCGCCATTCACTGCTGGCCGAAGCTTTGGATCGGGCCGGTCACCCTGAGGAGCGCCATTCCATGGGACTGCTCATTCGGGGGGATGCGGACGGTGTGCTCGTCGCCGGAAATCTCTTTGCGAGCAATGACCGGCGCAATCCGGTTCTGGCCCAGGGGGCGAGCGCGGTTATTGCCAATAATCTCATCTACAATCCGGGAAGAGACGCGATCCATTTCTACGCCTCGGGCCCGGATCAGCCAGTCACAAGGGCGAGCCTGCTGGCCAATATCGTGGATAAAGGGCCTGACAGCGCGGCCGGCTTGCCCTTGGTCGGTCTGCCCCGGGGAATGGCCCAACATGGCTCTGTGCCCATACTCCATATTCACGGCCTGGGGGGCACGGCGCTTGGCTCCGGCCATCCACCAATCACGGAGCAGGTCCCTTACATCCGGTTGGCCACGCCGCCCGTGCGGGCCCTGGATTGGCAGCTCCAGGACCTCCAGACGACCCGGGCCTATGTCATGCGTCATGCTGGCGCGCGTCCCCGCCATCGCGACCCTGTCGATCAGCGTGTTGTTGGTCAGGTTCGCTCCCGCACGAGCCGAATCGTTAATTTTCCTGTTCCCCTTTCCAGAAAGACAGAAGAATTTCCTGGCCGTGACGGTAATGTATCCGCGGAGCAAGGGGGATTGCGCCGTATTTCGGCTCACCGTGTCGTTGCGGTCCGTCGCTGGCTCTGCCAAACCCACTGGACCCTCGGTGGCGCGTTTACCGCCCAATGTCCTTTCGAGCCGCGCCCCGCGCCCGGCCCAGTTCAGAGTGCACGACCGTGAAAATACTCGTCACCGGCGCCTGTGGCTTTATCGGGTTTCACGTGTCCACGGCACTCATGGAGCTCGACCACGAAGTGGACGGCGTCGATTGCCTCTCCCCTTATTATGCTGTGTCCTTGAAAGAACGCCGGCTGGATTTCCTCAAACAGCATCCGAATTTTCGCTTCTATCGTCAGGATATCTGCGATCATGAGGCTTTGCTCGCCCTGTGCCGCGCGCGCACTTACGACGTGATTATCCATTTGGCGGCGCAGGCGGGTGTGCGCTACTCGATCGACCATCCTTTTGAATATGCTGCCGCAAATCTGACCGGACATCTCTCCGTGCTCGAAGCATGTCGGCACATGCCGACCCAGCCTTTGCTGGTTTATGCCTCGTCAAGCTCCGTCTATGGCGGCAACACGAAGGTGCCGTTCAGCGAGGCCGACAATGTGGACCACCCCGTCTCGCTTTATGCGGCGACCAAGCGGGCCGATGAGTTGATGAGTTCGACCTATGCCCATCTTTATGGGCTGCGCCAGATCGGACTGCGCTTTTTCACCGTGTACGGACCATGGGGTCGTCCAGACATGGCCTATTGGAAATTCACGGAACGGGTTCTGCGCGGCCAGCCCATTGACGTTTTCAACAATGGCGAGATGCAGCGGGATTTCACATTCATCGACGATGTGGTGCAAGGGGTCGTCGCCTGCGCGACCCGCAAACCCAATCTGCCGACGGAGCGACCGCACCAAGTCTACAATATCGGGAACAACAATCCGGTGAAGCTGAGGGATTTCATCGGAATTATTGAAAAGTCCACGGGGCGCAAGGCCGAATGCGTGCTCAAGCCCATGCAGCCCGGTGATGTGGTGGCCACTTATGCAGATGTGGACCTGCTGTCACGGGACTACGGCTTTGAACCGAGAACCTCCCTTGAGGAGGGGCTGCCCAAATTCGTGGATTGGTACAGGGACTATCACCTGATCTGATCTGACGACGGGATATGCCGGATCAGGCCCCAGTCATGACGAATCAGGTCATTACGCATCAGGATGAAACGCGCTGCGCGACCGCATCTTCGGTGGAGCCCCGTGGTGCACCCATTGGCCCAAATGTGTAGAGCTTGTTGCCAGCGAAATTGACCACTGCGATCACGCCGATCACGAAAAGCTGGCCGATCAGATAGTGCACGCCGACAATGTCCGTCACGACCCAATAGAGGATCGTGTTCAGCACACCAGCAAAAGCGGTCACCACCAGATACCGCATCGCCCGGCGAAGCGGGTAGTCCGCGATGCGAAACACATAGTGCTGCTGAATGAGGAAGTTCACCGGAAGGGCACAGGCAAAGCCCGCTGCCGATGCAGGGACCGGGTCGACGCCGACATATTGAACCAGCACATGCAACACGCCGATATGCGCAACAACGCCGGCGCCGCCCGCCACGCCGTAGCGGGCCATGCTCAAGGCCAAGGCCATAAACCGATCGATCAGGCCAGACTCCTGCCTGCCGGTGGCGGTCTCAAAGGCCATCGTCGCATCTCCCCAACTTGCCCGGTCGCGATGCATCCCCCTGTTGTCCGGTCAGCCAGCATCGCGGTCTGAATATCCCACGCTGTTGTTCTAAGCGCAGCCGACGCTCGCGTAAATGGTTTGAGCGGTGCGTATCCCGAAAGGCCCCCATGTCCATGGGGAGGATCCCTTGGAACCTCCCATACGATTCAGCGCACCGCGCCGAGGCGTTTGGATTGACCAGTGCCTGTTGGGTCAGGGTGTGGGGCGGGTGTGCCAAAGCGCATGCTTTCCGGACCGACCCTGTCCCGGACCGACCCTGTCCCGGACCGACCTTGGCCCAAACCGACCTTGGTTCAAACCGCGCCAATGACGGTCCGGATTGGGCGTATTGCACGGGCCTTGCCACGGCGCCGGAACCCGTCACGGCCAGAGTTCTCAAGGCCAGAGTTCTCAAGGCCAGAGTTCTCAAGG
>CAYUYV010000004.1:32309-41468 GCA_964449455.1 uncultured Alphaproteobacteria bacterium
GGCCAGAGTTCTCAAGGCCAGAGTTCTCAAGGCCAGAGTTCTCAAGGAATGAGCGGCTGTCCGGCAAGGGCCTGGAGGAAGAAAGCGAGTGTTAATCCAGCGCTGAGCGCCGCGCCAATCCAGACGGTCGCTATGGCCGGGATGGCGGGGCTCCGGTCGGCAATCAGCCCAAGGAGCGGTAAGGCCTGCAGGGTGTGGGTTGCGAAGAAATGGGCCACCCGCAAGTCCCCGACCTCGCGAGACCATCCCAACAGCGGCAGGCCGTTGGCGTCACTCTTTGTCTGTCCCACCCAATGGCTCATGCTGCTCGACATGTATCCCGCGACGATCAGGGTCAGGACGCCTGAAAGGATCAGGCCCAGAATCGCGCCAAGCCGCAGACCCGTCATCTTCCCGTCTTCCCGGGCTCCATCCCTTTGTCGCCAGATCAACACGGCAAGGATCATCGGCATCACGACCAAGAAGACGGCCCCAATCCCCATGAAGCTGTACATCATGGCCTCAAATTCGGTGTCCAGATTGAAATGGGAGCGTCTTCCTCGCCCTGCCTGGACCATCATGTAGATGATCTCAAAGATGAGGGCCGCGGCCGCGATGTAAGTGCCTGCGGTAAAGGCGATGCTGGTACGCGCCGGCCGCGTCACGAGCTGTGCGAGCAGGGCGACCGTGACAAACTGGAGACCCAAAGACAGCTGAAATTTGATGGGCTTCATCCAGACACTGACGCCGTCAATCGTGCGAATATCCAGATAATAGGCTGGCAGTGTGCTGACGAGAAGCGCGATCATGAGGAGGGCGCCGCCGATCCAGACACGGGTCACATAGTCATCGTCCAATCCCGGAAGAAACCGCGGATAGGCCGGATTTGTTTGCGTGCTCATTGTTCCTCCCCCCGGGGCATCCAGATGTGGCTTGTGCCATAGCTCGCCTTCAGTACCAGGAACAGGACCAGTCCGACCGGCCCGAACATGAAGGTCGCCAGCAGGATCGGGATCTGGATGATGCGAGAGATGCCAAGGGCGTCGGCCTGGCGGGCGATCCAGGCGCCAACGAACAGGTCGAATGCCAGATAGTGCGCCCAGCCCGCAACGAGAACATGCGGGTTGGCGAACAGGGCGCGCACGCTGTCCAGCGAGCTGTATCCGCCGCCCTCCACCGAAAAGAAGTGGATGAACATCAATGCGCCATAGCCCAGCCCGAGCACAAACGGGATGATGTATTGGGGGATGAAGAACAGCCAGTCATAGCGCCTGGGTAAAAGGACGAGAATGAGCCAGCCAACCAAGGCGATCTGGTTTGCGATGCCGAATAGCGTGTCTGGTGCCACATTCCCCTCCTACGGCTTTAACGGACCCATGTCGGTCAAAGCCAGATTACCGCACTCGGAGCCCAAGGGAGAGCGGATCGGGGCGAATGTGAAGCGGGGGCCTGATAGTCAACGGAGGTTTTTTGTTCAAAACCGCCCGCGAAAGATGGGCCTGGCCCAATTTCCGGTCAGGCGGATGCGGGCAAGGGGGCGGCATTCTCCTCGTCCTGCCTCACATACACCGTCTCATAGATGATGACGGGAAGGGTTGGGATCACCAGCCACAGCAAGGCATTGCCCTGGAGTGGTCCGGCATTGTGGTAGAAAATATGCACGATATAGACAATGAAAGGAAAACATGAGCGCCAATGCCGGCCCATATAGTATAAACCAAACGCAGCTGGGAAGACGAGAAGAACGCCATATTTGTTTATAATATTTAAGAAGTAATTATGCAGCCGCTCGCGCGTGATGATCGAGGCGTTTTCATAATGGGAAAGGGCAGACCAGTGCTGCTCCCAATGGTCCCGTGGGTCAAAGGCAAGTCCATACCCAATGGGCCGGTCCAGAAACAGGATGATCCCGAAATCCCTTAAGGGGGCGCGCCCAACGGCACTCTTGTCTTCCGTGGAAAACACCCGCAGGCCTGTGGATTCCAAAATCTCAAGGGCCACGGGCAAAATAACCACTGCGCTGACTATGCCCACGGGCACGAGCAACAGGGCAAGCCGGTTGGTCATGAGCAGATAGATCGCGGCGAAAATCACCATGCCCAGGATTGGGGACCTGTTGCCTGTTATGAAGGACGCGGCCAGGAACAGGACGACGGCGACCATGACCGGAATGTCGACACGGTCGAACAGGGCGCCATTGGTTTCCACTTGGCGAAGCCCCCAGAAGACCGCAAAAACAAGGCACAGATCCGTCGCATACACCACCGCATTGAGCGATAGGCCAGGCGCCCGGCTCTGGTTCGTCAGTTCAGAGATGGTCTGGATCTCGTCTTTCATAAAATGCGCCATGGCAAGGCGCAGCTCCCAGGCAGGGGAGACCCCCAGATACTGCAACACCGCCATCAGGGTCGAAACAGCAATCACGCCGATCAGCGTGTAGGCAACAAAACGCAGGCCAAGCACCTGAACCAGCACGGCCACGATCGTGAAATTCAAGAAGCCCTGCAATTGCGCTTCGATGATCTGGCTGACAATTGCCTCGGGCGGGTTCTTGTTGATGTAGCTGACGGCAATGGCGATCAGGGATGTCACCAGCAGGAACAGATAAACCAGCCGGTAGCGGATGAGGGCGGCGTGGAATTCGCGCCAGTAGAAGAAGAAGCAGATCGTAAAGAGCAGGCCGGTCATGAGGGAGCGCACTGGCACGCCCCCGACTTTCCAAAGGTTCAGATAAATCAGCAGGCACACATTGAGCACAAACAGCCCGGCCAACAGGGTTCGGCCGATGAAATAGCTGCTGTGCACCCGTGGCGTGCTTTGAACCGGCATTGCGTCAGCCTTTCTCGCTGCGTCCTGAGGGGTGGGGCGTCCCCCCGCACCAGTTTCCGGGAGGATTTGCCCCAAATCAGAGGGGTGGCGAAGGGTGAGATCCGTTGAAAAACCCATGGCGGGCGCCAGCGCGGTCCCCTCGCACAGACCCCCGAGCCGCCATTCGCTCATCGCCCGTAACCACCATGACCGATACCGCAGTGCGGCCGAACCTGCTACACCATCGGCCCGATCAGGGCCCAAATGCGACAGGGTCCGCGATGGGTATTTCGTCTGCCGCCTTGCACGCTCACGGCCTTGGCGGTATTCGGTTCTCTGGGGCAAACAGGAATCAGACCTTGCCGGGCCTCCGGCACGGGATACGGATCATTGCAGGGCTGCAACTTGAACCCGTTGCCCCGACTTCACAGAGCAAAGCGTTCGTCAGAGGCATGGCCGCGCAGCGAAAGACCCTCCGTGTGAAGCGGAAGACGCATCTGATGCATGCGTCACAAGGGTCGGCGCCTTTGCGGTGGGTCGAAAGCGTGCACGGTGGATCACCCTAAGCGTGTCGGATCAGTCGATGGAAGTGTATAGGCAAAGGGTTGTCAAAGAACCGAAAGGGCCTTTGCAATCTTCACCCCAGGATCGTCAGATCACGGTGATCATCCGCGCCGTTCTTTGGCAATATCGATTGATCGCCCTGTTTTTCTTAGGCTTCGCAACCCTGGGCGTTGCCTATCTGGCCATTGCCAAGCCGCAGTTCGAATCGAGTCTTCTGCTGCGGCTCAACCCGGAAAAGACCCAGCTCGTCGAGAATGACGCCGAGCAGGTGCGGGACTTCCAATTCGAATCCGACATCGAAAGCCAGGTGCATCTGCTGCGCTCGCGCAAGACCGCCCTCCGCGTGGTCGAAATCGTGGGCGAAGACGCCCTGGAAACGGCCCCGGGCCCCATATCCCAAGCCATAGGCAAGGTGACCGGAGCCGTTGCAAGGCTGTTCAACGGTCCCGCTTCAGCCCAACAGAGCCTCGCCGCGAATAATGAGGTCGCCAGCACGCTCTCGCGCCAGAAGGAGCTGGCCGACGACGTCCTGGGCATAGTGAATGTGGTGCGTCTGGGGGCCAGCGACGTGATCCAGATCACAACACGGACCGAGTCCCCCGAACTCGCGGCCCAGATCGCGAATGCCTTCACCACCGCCTATCTTGAGAATGTGGAAGCGGCCCGGCTCGATGCCATCGACAATGCGAACGAGAAGGCCAATGCCCAGCTCAGATCCATGCGTGAAGCGGTGCGCCGGGCTGAAAAAGCGGTCGAGGCGTTCAAGCTCGACCGGGGCATCGGTACCACCTATGAGGAGCGGGTCCTTGATGAGCAGATCGTCCAACTGAGCAAGGAGATCTCCTCGGCGACCACCGATCTTTACACCCTTGAGGATACGCAGACCCGTAACGAGTCCGTCTTGCGCTCGGGCGATCTGCTGACCGCACCCGTGGTCGGTATCGAATCGCCGCTGATGGAAGATCTGCGGGTCAAATATGTGGAATTAAACCGGGAGATCTCGGATCTCTCCTTCCGCTATGGCAAGCAGCACCCGATCCAACTGCGCTTGAAAGCCCAGCTCGACGACATTGAGGCGCGCCTCAAGCAGGAACGCCAGCGCATTCTCGACGAACAGCGCAGCCGGGTGGAGATCGCGCGGAGCAAGCTTGCGCAGCTTGAGCGGGAAGTGACGCGCAAGCAGATCGAACGCCAGAAGCTTGATTCCGCGACCGCGGAGTTGCGGGAGCTGGAGGACGAGGCGCGGGCCCTCAACAGCGTTTACCAGGAGTTCCGGGTCCGGTTCGAAGAAAGCAATCTGGAGGAAAACCTGCCGCCCGCCACGGCTGAAATCGTCGAGCCTGCCCAGGTGCCGCTGGAACCGGTGGCGCCGTCACGCGGCCGGGTTCTCGTGATCATGGCCCTGTTCGGGGCTATCGCGGGCACGAGCCTCGCCGGTATGCGGGCCGCCTTCACCACACGCTCGATCACGCCCGACGACATTGAGCCGCGCCTCGGCCTGCGCCACCTCGCCTCCGTGCCCTTTGTGCGCAAGCCGCAACAGGCCCAGCGGCGCGAGGCCAAGCTGGCCGCCCAGGAGCGGGGCGGTGTGCGCAATCTCAGCCAGCGGCTTGATGACCCATCAGGTCTTGATGGCGGCGGCTTGGGTTTTGATACTGATGGCGTGGAGGATCGGGTCAAACTGCACCGTCCCGACGGCGGCCAGTCCAAACCCAAAAAACAGCCCCATGCGGTGCAAACCGACCGCTTGCGCTCGCGCGTCAGCGTTGATGCACCCTCGAGCACCTTCACCGAATCGCTCCGGGTGCTTGAATCCGCATGGCGCTACCACCGCTCGGCGGAAGAGGACGGCTATGAGCGACCCCGGGTCATCATGTTCACCTCCGCCTTCCCCGGGGAAGGCAAGTCCACGATCACCAGCAATATCGCTTTTCTGGACGCCATGCGCGGTAAGCGGGTTCTGCTGATTGATGCGGACACGCGCAATCCGCGGCTGACCACATGCCTCCTGCCCTCGCCGGTCGGGGAATATGGCTTGACGGACTATCTGAGTGAGCCCGGCCTGATCCTAGAGGATTGTCTGCTCCAGGACGAGTTGATCAAGCCCCGGTCGCGCTTTGTGCCGCTTCACGCGTCCCGTGCCCGCGCTCCGGACCGTTTCGGCGTCAAGGGAAGCCTTGATTTCCTCGCCGCACGGACGGATCCGGACACCCGGGACTTTGAGGACCATCTAAGCTCGCCCAAGCTCGCCCAGCTGATGGCCGAGGCTCGGGGCCGCTATGACATCATCTATGTGGACTCACCGCCGCTTGTGCCCGTGGTCGATGCCCGTCTTCTGGTGGACCATGTGGACGGCATGGTGCTACTGGTCGAATGGTGGCAGACGCCCTTGAATCTCGTGCGCGATGCCTTGGACCAGAAAAACATCCCCGACGAGAAGATCCTCGGTGTGGTGCTGAACAAGATCGATGAGCGCTTCGGCCTGCGCCAATATGGTGGGCGCTTCAAGAAATATGTCGGATATGGCGTAAGCTGACAGCCTGCGCCATTTGGGTTCGGACGATCAAGCCGACGGGCTCACGCGTTGATCACGGACCAGTATCGATCCAAAGAGCCCTTATAGCCCAGCTCTTCGGCCCGCTCGCGACCCTTTGCCCGGTAGCGTTCGCGCGTCGCCGGATCGGCCATGCGGGTCATGGCGTCGCTCAACCGGTCGATGGCGTTTTCGGGTACGAGAATGCCGTAGTCACCCATCAGCACGTCCGTATTGTCCGCTTTCACCATATTGGCCAGAATTTCCGCTGGCCCTGAATTGCAGTCCGTGGCCACGACGGGGCAGCGCAAGGCCAGGGCTTCGGCAAGGGCATTTGGAAACCCTTCACGTGCCGAGGCCGAGACCAGGAATCGCGCCCGGGCGACGACGGCGAAGGGATTGGCTACAAAGCCGGGCAAATGGACGCGCCCTTCGACACCCTGTTCGCGGATCAGCGCTTCCAGCATGGCCCGATCCGGCCCTTCGCCGATAATAACGAGATCGGCGTCGAGATTGGCACGGGCATAGGCCGTGATGAGCTGATCGAAATTCTTCTGGGAGACCATCCGTCCGACGGCCACGATGAAAGACGCGGGCAGGGGGATCTCAGGTTCCGCGGCGCCCTTGGTTTCGATCTGCTCGAAATTCACCATGTTGTAGATGGTCTCAACCCGCTCGGCGCGGACATGAAAGCCATCGACAAGGCCCTTCTTCACCCCTTCGGACACGGAAATAATCGTGTCCGCATGCGGATAGAGGGCACGAACCATAAGGCGTTCCATGGTCCGGTCCGCCATGGCGTGGGGCGTATAATTCCGCTCGCTGATGATGCAGCGGAAGCCGATCAGCTTGGCGCACAGGACCAGGGCGCAATTGGCCCGGGGCAGATAGCCGATACAGATATCCGGCTTGATCCGATGGAGCAGACTGTAAAGCTGGCGGACACTGCTGGGAAACCGACCCTGGCCGTTGAGCGTGTGCTTGGTGACATAGGTCGGCACCGGATAGGCTTCGGGCTCATTGTCCAGCAGCACCAGATGCACGTCATCCCCGCAGAAACGGTCTGCGAGGCCTGCCAGGAGATTGCAAAGCGCGCGTTCCGCGCCGCCGCCTGCCAGGGCGCTGATGACGAACACGATTTTCCTGCCGGACATGGAACCCTCCGCCCCCCTCAGATCTGGGCTTTGTCATTCAAAAGCGGCTGAAGGCCGCGCCGCACGGCCCGGCGCCGAGGTGCTTAACGGTCGGTGCTCACGGGTCGGCGTTCAATGGTTCGGCGCTCAATGGTCGAGAGGGACCGCAACGCCCCTGGCCTTCGCTGAGCGGCGGGCGACAAGCGATTCATAAATCCTGTAAGTCGCCGTTGCAGCATCCGCCCAGGTCCATTGGGCAAAGGCGGCTCGATTGGGGCGGAACCCATCCCGGTCTTCGGTGAGCGCAGTCAGGGCATCGGCAATGGCATCAACACTGTCCGGGTCGAAATAGTGGTGCTCGTCGAGCCCCAGGTCACGGTTGGGGCTGATATCGCTGAGCACCAGAGGTGTTTCGCAGCCGATGGCCTCAAGGATGGCATTTGAATGCCCCTCGGCAATTGAGGCCGAGACATAACCGATGCAGTGCTTGTGCAACTCATAGATGGTGCTCCGGCTGAGGCGGCCTGACAGGACAATGTCATCTGACAGAACACCGCGCAGCCGTTCCACATAGGCCCGCTCCTCAAGGCCGCCGACAATGATCAGCTTTATAGGCCCGTCGAAGGCATCCTTGGCTTTGTGGAAGCCTTCAGCCAAACGAATGAAGTTCTTTTGGTCCGTTACGCGGCCGACGGACAGGAAAAAGCGCCCCCGCTCCAGGCCCAACCGGCCGAGCAATTCATCCGCATCAACATTATATCCAGCCCCCCCGTCGATGGCATTGGGGATGATGTGCACATGGTCACCCATCTCCTTGGCCACCAGGCGATCTTTAAGGGCCTCGGTCACGGCAACAATCGCATGGGCCCAGCGAAGCTGCCACTCGCACAGGCGCCAGAAATAGGAAGATACAGGCCCCCATTTTTCCAGCTCATAATCATAAGAGCCATAGCGGGCCACAATCTTGAAGCCGAGAACCCGATAGATACAGAGCAGGAGGGCTGCGCCAAGGCCTTGCAGATGGATAATCTGTGGGCGGAAGTAAAGGGCATAGAAGAGAGCGAACGCGTAGGCGAACAGTTTATCGGTACCCAGGAATTTTACCTTGGGCGAAGAGATGATCTTCACCCCCATGAATTCTTTTTCTGCACCCTGACCTTTCAGGGAGATGAGATGAACGGTTGCGCCTTTGGCGGCAATAAGGGGAAACAGATGTTCTGCGGATTTCTCCGCGCCACCCTCAACATCCGGGATACCCCGAGCCCCAATGACCAACACCTTCATGTGACCCTCACGCGCACCACCACGGCGCCGGCGCTCGTTTGAACACGAACGATGCCAATGCCTTGGTCGAAAATCAGCCTGCCCTTACTTGGACGTATACTCAAACCGCGGAAAACTGCCAATAGATGAGGCGAAGGGTTGCTCAAACTTAAGCCTTGGCCCGAAAGCGGGGGCCCGAAAGCGGGGGCCCGAAAGCGGGTCTGATTAGGGCAGTTGAGCCGGATAGGGGAGCTTTAAGATGAACAACCCCTTGGTTTTGTCATGAAACCCGCAGCGCGGTCACGTGGTTTTTCAGAAACCTTTCATATCTGAAGAAGGCCGGGTTCGAATCAGCCTGCGAGATTGAATGGCTGCCATCAAAACCCGATCAAGACGTGTGTTGTGACGGCTCGTCTCGTGCAGCGGCCCAGACGGATGGCTGGGGCGCAGGTTGCGCATCCGTCTGGATAAGTCGCTGCACAAACAAAGACTTGCTTGGGCACCGAGCGGACAGAAAGTGCAGCTTTTGTCGGAGCCGGTGTACCCGGCATATCAGGGGCCTTAACCAAAGGCCCGGTGCGCGAAAATACTCTACTTCCAAACAATCAAAGCGAGACTTATAGGGCCGCTTTTGTGCCGTGAGGCAAATGGTGCACGCACGTCATCTCGAAACATTGTGACAAATGATCCGGCCGCTCAGTCCGTCAAAACCGTTTGGTGATGCTCACCATTCCAAAACTGTGGCGTCCCCGCTGGGCTTTGAATTCCTCGGAGCGGGACACATGGGCATAAGACAGATCCCAGTCCCGGACCTGAAGCGTGAACCCGGTCCTGATATCGTGGACGAACCGCTCGAGCCTATGGCCCGTGCCCTCACTG